>JALWOY010000108.1 GCA_027083355.1 Phycisphaerales bacterium
GACGCACGGCGCACGCTGAATCCGGTGAAAAGGATGCGGCCGACACGGCGTCACAGCGGGCGGGGCTTTTCGCCGCGGGCGGATCGGTGCTGACGGCGCTGGCGGCGTCGGCGTGCTGCTGGCTTCCGCTGGGGTTGATCTTTCTCGGCGTCTCCGCCGGGGGGGTCTCGGCGTGGTTCGAGCGGTACCGCTGGGTCTTCCTCGGGATCACCGCCTTGCTGCTGGGCGTCGGGTTTTACCTCGTGTATTTCCGGGAGCCGCGGTGCGAACAAGGCTCGGCCTGCGCGGCATCGGGCGGGCGTCTGCGTCGGTTCAACCGCGTGATGCTCTGGGTCGCAACGGTGTTCGTGATCGCCTCGGCCTCGTTCCCGAAGTACGTCGGTTTGCTGATCCCCCGGCGTGCTCCGGCGGCGGTGGCCCCCGCGGATCAGACAAGGACCGCGTCCGTGCGCATCGACGGGATGACGTGCGAGGCCTGCGCGGTGCTGCTGCAGAACAAACTCGCGGAGATCCCGGGCGTGGTCGATGCGAAAGTCTCGTACCGCGAAGGCACAGCGAGACTCGATATCTCGGCTGACAATCCGCCTTCGGTTGACGAGATCGAGGCCGCCGTCTCGGGTGCCGGGTATCGAGCCGAGGGTGTTGAACTCGGCGGGGGGTGATGCGACGCGACGCCGTGACGGCGCGTGGGCTTATCGGCTCGGGTTGACCGGGGGTTCACCACCCAGACGGTGCAGGTCCGGCTCGGGCAATTCGTTCGCGTCGAGATGGTGAGCGTCCGTCTGTACCATCAGCCCGAGGGCGGTGGCCCTGCCCCGCACCCGCACGAGCATCGGTGTGGAGAAGGTGAACTGAACCCACTTGCTCGGGATGCCCGCCGGGGTCTGGGGCCGAACCCCGACAGCAACCTGTGAGGCATCTTCCGTGTCGATCGGGAACGCCCGGACCTCTCCGACGTCGAGCGATTCATCGGTGAACAACGGCTGCTCCGCCGGGGCCGCGGCTTTGATGTCGACGAGCACGGGTGATTCCGATTCATTCATGACCGTGACGTGGCCCATCTCGGCGGTCTGGCAGCCCCCGAGCAGGCCGGCGGCAATGAGGGCGATTGCGGCGAGTTTCCTGGTGCGCATGGGGTCCCTTCCTGTGTACGACTGCAATGAACCGATCATCGGCATTCCGGGTCGCGGATCTCGATTTCCTCGATCGTTGTCCGCCGGGCGATCACCCTTTTTCCGGTGGTGGGGGCGGCGTGGCCGTTCGATGCGGGCGGATCGTGGACCTCGGGGGCGGGGCGAGGCGATGAGTCACCACGCAGCCCCCACC
>JALWOY010000109.1 GCA_027083355.1 Phycisphaerales bacterium
GTGGCGGGGGTGCTGCCGGGGGGTGGTGTCGATCTGGGGCAGGCCGTGCTCGCGTCGCGGAGCCTGTTCGGCGACGAGGGGATGGAAACACCGGACGGCTTTGTCCCGATCGACAAAATGGGGTTTTCCGCCGGGGATTTGGGACCGGAGGGGATCGAGCCCCACCCCGCCTGGGCCGGGCTGCTCGGCCCGCTGTGCGACGCGGTCGGCGGTGTGGCCACTGTTTCGTGCTGCTCGGCGCGGGACGACCGGGCGGCGGCGCTGGCGCGGCGGACGGGGGCGATCGCCGAGGCGATGGAGGGGGCGGCGGTGGGCGCGGTGTTGCGTCGGCTTGCCCGGCCCGCGCCGGCGTTCGCCGAGATCCGGGTCATCAGCAACACGACCGGGGACCGAGGCAGGCAACGCTGGGATCTCGCCGTGGCGCTTGAGCGGCTCGGGTTGATCGCGGGTTCGCTCGACGGCGCGGCGCTGGCCGGGGCGATCCGGGATGACCATCCGAATTCTTGAGCGTCACGGGCGGGACGTGGTAATCTGTCCGGTCACGAAGGAGGGCGCATGCCGAACGAGCAGACCACGATCGAGACGATCCTGACGGAATCACGCCGTTTCCCGCCGCCGCCGGCACAGGCTGTCGGGGCCGAGCGCTGGCTGCTCGACAGCCCCGAGGCGTTCGAGGCGATGTACCGGCGGTCGATCGACGACCCGGAAGGCTTTTTCGGCGAGGTCGCGGGCGAGCTGCACTGGTTCGAGCCGTGGGAGCGGGTGCTGGAGTTCGAGGCGCCGGACGCGAAGTGGTTCGTCGGGGGCAAGACAAATCTGTGTTACAACTGTCTCGACCGGCACATCGAAGCGGGCCACGGCGACGACAAGGCGCTGATCTGGGAGGGGGAGCCGATCGGGCCGGACGGGACTCCCGAGATCAGGGTGTATTCCTACAGGGAGTTGCTCGTCGAGGTGTGCCGGTTCGCCAACGTGCTCAAGAAGCTGGGCGTGCGCAAGGGCGACGTGGTGACGATCTACATGGGGATGGTGCCCGAGCTGGCGATCGCGTGCCTGGCGTGCGCGCGCATCGGAGCGGTGCACAGCGTGATCTTCGGGGGTTTTTCGAGCCAGGCGATCGTGGACCGGGTGATCGACGCCGACAGCCGGATCATCGTGACGTGCGACGGTTCGTGGCGTCGGGGCAAGGTGGTGCCGCTGAAGGAGAACGTGGACGCGGCGGTGAACGAGCTGCAGGGGACGGACGTTCCCGGCGTCGGCACGGGCAGCGGCGACCGGCAGATCGACAACGTGATCTACTACAAGCGGGCGATGAACCAGATCACCTGGCACGCCGATCGGGATTACTCGTGGCGTGACCTGATGAAGATGGCGGACGACTGGTGCGATTGCGAGCGGCTCGACAGCGAGGACGACGCGTTCATCCTTTATACATCCGGCTCGACGGGCAAGCCCAAGGGCATCCGGCACACGGTGGGTGGGTACATGGTGCACACGTACCTGACGAGCAGGTATGTGTTCAACCTGATGCCGGGCCGGCCCTTGCCGCGGCGCGAGGCCCCGCTGCCGCACGGGCAGGTGTTCTGGTGCACGGCGGACGTGGGTTGGATCACGGGGCACTCGTACATCATCTACGGGATCATGGCCAACCGGGTGCCGACGCTGATGTACGAGGGGGCGCCGAACTTCCCGGCGGAGGACCGGTTCTGGGATATCGTCGAGCGGCACAAGGTGACGCAGTTCTACACGGCCCCGACGGCGATCCGGGCGTTCATGAAATGGGGGCAGGAGCACGTCGAGAAGCACGACCTGACGAGCCTGCAGGTGCTGGGGACGGTGGGCGAGCCGATCAACCCCGAGGCGTGGATGTGGTACCGCGAGTTCGTCGGGCGGGGGTTGTGCCCGATCGTGGACACCTGGTGGCAGACGGAAACGGGCGGGCACATGCTCACGACGCTGCCGGGGGTGCACGACACGAAACCCGGGTCGTGCGGCGTGCCGTTCTTCGGCGTGGACGCGGCGATCTGCGACGAGGAAGGGAACGAGATCACGTCCGGCGGTGGGCTGCTGGCGATCCGCAAGCCGTGGCCCGGCATGCTGCGGGGGGTGTGGGGCGACCGGGAGCGGTTTGTTTCGACATATTGGAGCAAGTTCAACGTGGACGGGGCACTCGACAAACCCGACGGCGTCAGCCCGTATTACTTCCCCGGCGACGGGGCGCACCGGGACGACGACGGATATTTCTGGATCATGGGGCGGGTCGATGACGTGATCAATGTCTCGGGGCACCGGCTCGGGACGATGGAGATCGAGAGCGCACTGGTGAGCCACCCGGCCGTCGTCGAGGCGGCGGTCGTCGGGATGCCGCACGAGATCAAGGGCACGGGCATCGCGGCGTTCTGCACGCTCGACCCGCTCGAAACGCCTTCCGGTAAAGACGGGCTCGACCGGCTGCGGTCGCGGCTTGTCGAGCATGTAGCCAATGAAATCGGGGCGATCGCCAAGCCGGATCAGATCCGGTTCACCGACGCGCTGCCGAAGACGCGGAGCGGGAAGATCATGCGTCGGCTGCTGCGCGACGTGGCGGCGGGCGTGCAGAACACGAAGCAGGACACGACGACGCTCGAAGATTTCACCGTGCTCGCGAGGCTGCACGAGAGCGAGGAGAGCTAGGGCATCTGATCGTGTTCCAGACACCGACGCTGAGCCTGCGAAGCGTCGGATCGTGCTCGGGTTTTCGGGCGCACTCGATCCGACACTTCGGCTGCGTGCGCAGCCTCAGTGTCGGCGTCCAGAACCACACCGAAACGCAAGAAACATGGAGAAACAAATTATGCGAAAGCGGGATCACGTGGTCGTCGACGTGATCACCGGTTGTCCTCCGCGCGGCCGGGGCGCAGCAGTCTCAGGCTGTTGACCACGACGACGACGGTCGAGCCCTCGTGCAACATCACAGCCAGGGCGAGGTTGGCATAACCGAGAGCCGCGAACGGGGCGACGACCGCGATCACGCCGAGGGCGATGACGAGGTTCTGGGCGATGATCCGCCGGGCGCGGCGTGAGAGCCCGATCGCCCGGGGCAGGTGGGAGAGGTCCGACCCCATGAGCACGACGTCGGCGGTTTCCATGGCGACGTCGGCGCCGGCGGCGCCCATGGCGATGCCGATGTCGGCCTTGGCGAGCGCCGGCGCGTCGTTCACGCCGTCGCCGACCATCGCAACCCGGCCGTGCTCCGCGGTGAGCTGTTCGACGACGCGGAGCTTGTCCTCCGGGAGCAGGCCCGCGTGCCAGGCGTCGAGGCCGACGCGATCGGCGATGGCTTTGGCGGCGGATTCGTGGTCGCCGGTGAGCATTTCGATGCGGCGGATGCCCATGCGGTGGAGGGTGGCGAGGGCCTCGCGGGCCTCCGGGCGGATCTCGTCGGCCAGACCGATGAAGCCCAGCACGCGGTCACCCTCGGCGGCGACAACGGCCGTCACGCCGCCCGCCAGCGCGTCGTCGATCGCCCGGCGGGTTTGCTCGTCGGGTTCAGGTGCAGATGATGGCCGGCCCAGCGCGATCCGGCGTCCGCCGACGACGCCCGACGCACCCGAGCCGGAGACCTGCCGGACATCGTCGGCGGGGGGGATCTCCAGCCCCCGGCGGTCGGCCTCGCGCACGATCGCGTCGGCGATGGGGTGGGTCACGTGCGATTCGACCGCCGCGGCCATCGCGAGCAGTTCGTTTTCTTCGACCCCCGGGGCGGGAACGACGCGGATCACCGCGGGGCGGCCTCTGGTCAGGGTTCCGGTTTTGTCGAAGGCGATGACGCGTGTGTGCCCGAGCGATTCGAGGTAGGCCCCGCCCTTGATGAGCACGCCGATGCGCGCCGAGCGGGCGACGCCGCAGAGGATCGCGGCCGGGGTGCCGATGGCGAGTGCGCAGGGGGATGCGGCGGTGAGGAACGCCATCGCGCGGTAGAAGCACACGCCGAAGCCGAGGTCGGTGACGAGCGGGGGGACGGCGATGAGTGCCAGCGTGGCGACGAACACGAACGGGACATAGACGCGTTCGACCTTGTCCGTGAACAGCTGCGTGGGCGACTTGCTCGCCTGCGCCTCTTCGACGAGGCGGATCACGCGGGCGAGGGTCGTCTCGCTCGCGGGCTTGGTGACCTCGACGATCAGCCGGCCCTCGCCGTTGATCGAGCCGGCGAAGACCTCGTCGCCCTCGTCTTTGTCCACGGGCGTGCTCTCGCCCGTGATGGGGGCCTGGTTGACCGACGACCGCCCGGACCGCACCACGCCGTCGACGGGCAGGCGGTCGAACGGGCGGACGATTACCGACCGCCCGACGCGGATTTCTTCGACTGGGATCTCGTATTCCTCGCCGTCGTCGCCGAGCACGATCGCGCGGTCGGGGGCCGCATCGGTGAGCGCCCGGATGGAGTGGCGGGCTTTGCCGAGGGCGATCTGTTCACCCGCGGCGCCGAGCCCGAACAGGAAAAGGAGGAACGCGCCTTCCTCATAATGACCGAGCAGAGCCGCCCCGCCCGCAGCGACGAACATGAGCACGTCGACGTCGAGCTGCCGCCGACGGAGCGAGGCGATCGCCTCGGGGAATGTCTCCGTGCTGGTGCAGACCGCGCTGATGACCAGCAGCAGCACGCGGAGCCAGCCCGGCCAATCGAGAAGGTGCACCGCCCAGCCATTGAGCAGCAGGAGCCCGCCGAAGAGCACGAGCATGAGCTGGGGGTGTTCGGCGATCATCCCGGTGATTCGGCCCGCGAGAGAGGCCCTGCGCACGATCGGCGGCAGTTCTTCGCCGCAGAGCCGGGCGGCGTCGAAATCGGGCCGAACCCCAAGGCGTTCGAGCCGCTCGACCAGATCGGGGAGGGCGCACCGCGCCGGCTGGTATGTGACGGCGACCACGCCCGCGGCGTGCGACGCCGAGGCCCGGACGTTCGGCAGGCGGTTCAGCTCGGATTCCACGCGCCTCGCGGCGGCCTCAGATTTCATTCCCTCGACCGGCAGGACGAGGCAGCGGGTCGTCGGGGCGCCATCGACCGACAGATCGGCTCGCCCCGCCGCGGGGTCGTGATGCTCGGGGTCCGGGCAGGCGGCCGCCGCTTCGACCTCGGCGCGGGTGATCCGGTTTTCGTCGAACCGGACACGGACCCGCAGGGGCCCGTCGCCCCGGACCATCTCGGCGGAAATCACGCCCGGGCGGTCCTTGAGCCGATCGAGCGTGCAGACCGGGCAGGCCGCGTCGCTCTCCGGCTCGGTGTCGTGCACTTGAAGCAGCAGTTCCCGCATCGTTGCCCCCCGGGGTGGATGATACCGCCGATTCGGGACACGCCGCCCGTTCCGTGTGTGTATCTTGTTGGCATGAACACCCCCGCCTGTCCGCTGGTCGGCGTTGTCATGGGCTCGTCGAGCGATTGGGAAACGATGCGGCACGCCGTCGAGATGCTCGAATCGCTGGGTGTGCCGCATGAGACGAAAATCGTCTCGGCCCACCGGACGCCGGATCTTTTGTTTGAGTACGCCGAGGGGGCGCGGGGGCGGGGCATCGAGGTCATCATCGCCGGGG
>JALWOY010000110.1 GCA_027083355.1 Phycisphaerales bacterium
AACCGCCGATCTGAGCACGGCCCACCCGCGGGTCGTCGTCTGCGGTCGCTCCGCTCCCACAGACGACGACCCGTGGGTGTAACCTATGTCCCCGAACGACTGTTACCCATCTCCCAAGTCCAGACAGAGGCGGGGAGAGGGAGGGAGGCATCGGCGCGCATTGAATCCGCCGGAGATTCCGACGCTTCGCAGGCTCAGCGTCGGCGTCTGGTCGAGACGGGAACACGAGGCAGTGGAGTTTGGTCGAGAAAGCCCTCGCTTCCGCTCGGGCCTCTTTGGGGAATGAGAGATGGAGATGGGGAAGAGACGGGCTGGAAGCCCGTCCCACAAGAACAGGAAGAGGAAGGAGAGACAGGCGGGACGCCTGTCCCACCGAGAAAAATGAACTAGCTGCCTGACGGTTGCGACTCGTTGCGGGCGGTCAGGGGTTGACGATGTGCATGAGGTCGGCGGCGAGGCGGTCTGCCAGCAGCATGCCTTCATCGGTGAGTGTCCAGCGTTCCGGGTGGTGCGTGGTGCGGGGGGCGATCAGGCCCCGGTCGCGGAGTTGTTCGACGCGGGCGCGGAGGGCGCGGGCGGCACGGTGGTTCTGACAGGCGGCGAGGAGGGCGGCGGCGTCGAGACCCTCGGCGAGGCGCAGGCCGGTCATGATGCGCTCTGCGAGGGCGCGGGCGGGGTCGGGTGTTTCGAGATCGATCACGGCCGGTCGGGCGGGGTTTTCGAGGTATTTCCCGAGATGGGGGATGTTCTTCCAGCGGTAGCCGGCGATGTGTGCGGCAGCCGAGGGCCCGGCGGCGAGCCAGGGTTCCTGCCGCCAATAGGCGAGGTTGTGTCGGCATTCGACACCGGGGAGGGCGTAGTTGCTGACTTCGTATCGCCGGTATCCCGCGTCGGCGAGGATGTCTCGGGTCGTGCGCATCATTTCGGCGTCGGTGTCGTCGTCGATGGGGGTGAAATCACCGCGGGCGAGTCGGGCGGTCATGGCGGTGCCGGGTTCGTAGGTCAGCGAGTATGCGGAGATGTGTTCGACGGCGAGGTCGAGTGCGTGGTCGAGGTCCCGTTTCCAGTCGTCGAGCGTTTGGCCGGGGATGGCGTAGATGAGGTCGATGCTGATTCTGGGGATGCCGGCATCTCTGGCGAGTGCGATCGCGCGGGGGACGGACTCGGGGTCGTGCCAGCGGCTGAGTGTTTCGAGGTGCGTGGTATTGAAGGATTGGGCGCCGATGCTGATGCGGTTGACGCCGGCGTGGGCGAGTGTGCGCATGAGTTCGGGGGTCGCGGTTTCGGGGTTGCACTCGACGGTCCATTCGGGCCCGTCGGAGAGGTCGAAGACATCGGTGATATGGTCGAGGAGGCGTCTCCAGAGGGGGACGGGCAGGAGGGTTGGGGTGCCGCCGCCGATAAATATCGTTCGCAGAGGGCGGCGTTGGGCCCAGGGTGCGATGGTTTGGAGGTCGCGGGTGAGTGCGTGGGTGAAGGCATCTTCCCGGCCTTGGTTGTCGACGATGCTGTAGAAATCACAGTAGTCGCATTTGTGGAAACAGAAGGGGATGTGGATATAGAGCGATCGGGGGGGGCGGTCGGCGGTGAGGGCGTCCGGTGTCGGTCTGGGTGTTTCGCGTTGCCCCGGGAGGATATTTCGAATATGGTGTTGCATGTTTCGCGGGGGAGATGGTGTGGGCCCGGGGTGTCTCTTTGAGGAAGGATAGACCGCCGTGGATTTCGTGCTGGTCAGGGTGCAGTCTGATGGGCGGAGCAAGCCGTCCGTGATCACGCACTCGAAGACGGTGCTGGGCCGTCAGACGGGGTGTCATCTTCGGATCCGATCCGGCGAGGTTTCGCGTAAGCACTGCGAGATTGATGTCGAGGAAGGCTCGGCGGTGATCCGGGATCTGGGTTCCCGGAACGGGACGTATGTGAACGGGGTTCGGGTGAAGGAGAAGCGGCTGGAGGCCGGTGACCTGATCGCGGTCGGTCCCGTGGTGCTGATGGTGCAGATCGACGGACAGCCGGGGAGCTTTGACGCGGCTGAGATGTTCCGTTCGGGGCTGCCGGGTGCCGGGGTTTCTGCGGGGACGGCGCGAGTATCGGACCAGAGCCCGACGAAGGCGGGGCTGATGGATGACCTGGGGATCGAGGACGCCGGCGGGGATGCGTTGGATGAGAGCAGCGTGATCGAGTTCGATTTCGACTTCGAGGACGAGGAAGAAGAACAGCGATCGCAGCCCCCGCTCTGATTTGTCGGGTGTGCGGATTTTGAGTGGTCAGCCTTCGTTTTTGCCGCCCGCGGCGGATTCGGCTTTCGGCTTTTCGGGGATTTTGATGCAGGTGCCGCAGGCCTTGCAGCGGACGGTCTTGCCGCGTGCCCCGGCGGGGACGGCGAGGATCTTCCGGCAGGTCAGATTCGGGCACATGATGCGGATCGCGGACTGCGCCATGCGGTCGTGCTCCCCTCGTTGGACATTCTGACGATCGGATGATCGTGGGGTTGTGTTGAATCCCGAGCGGTGTCCGTGGTGGTATTGTGGTTCGGAGTGTTCGAGTTCGGGGGGTTGGGTGTCTGTTTCCGGACGGAGCGGGGCGGGCCGCGGGTCGTTATGGTTTCGGGCCGGGCGTTTACCCGGATGAAGGGGCGGCGATGGACGGGCCGGGATGCACAGCCGTGATCGGGTTGCAGTGGGGTGACGAGGGGAAGGGGAAGCTCGTCGATTTGCTCTCGCACGAGCACGATGTGGTGGTCCGATATAACGGCGGTGCGAACGCGGGGCATACGGTGGTCGTGGGTGGGGAGCGATTTGCGCTTCATCTGGTGCCTTCGGGGATTCTGGCGGGCGGTGTGAAGACGGTGATCGGCAACGGGGTCGTCGTGGACCCGGCGCGGTTGCTGGAGGAGATCGGGGCGCTGGCGTCTCGCGGAGTGGATGTCGATGGTCGGCTTTGGGTTTCTGACCGTGCGCACGTCGTGCTGGATTATCACAAGTCCGAGGACGGGCTGCGTGAGGAGTTGTTGCGGACGGGGCTCGCCGGCGAGCGTGTTGGTGTGGGGACGAGCCAGGAGATCGGGACGACGCTGCGCGGGATCGGTCCTTGCTATGCGGACAAGGTGACGCGGGCGACGGGGGTTCGGATGGGGGATCTGCTGCGTCCGGACGTGCTGCGTCGGAAGGTGGAGCTTGCGTGCCGGTTGAAGCGTGCGTTGTTCGAGGGGCTGGCGTCGTCGGCGCATGTGGATTGGGACCGGTTCGACGCCGACGAGGTTGTGCGTGTGGCGTTGGAGCGCGGGGAGCGACTGCGTGGGATGATCACGGACACGGTGTATCTGCTGCACGAGTCTCTGGGCTCGGGGGCGCGTGTGCTGTTCGAGGGTGCGAACGCGACGCTGCTGGACGTGGACCACGGGACGTATCCGTTTGTGACGAGTTCCAATTCTTCGGTGCTGGGGATCGGGCCCGGAACGGGGGTGCCGGGGCATCGGGTGGGGCGCGTGGTGGGCGTGCTGAAGGCGTATTCGACTCGGGTCGGGGGCGGGCCGATGCCGACGGAACTGGAGGATGCGACGGGGGAGCGCATCCGCGAACGGGGGCGTGAGTACGGGACGACGACGGGTCGGCCTCGGCGTGTGGGCTGGCTGGACCTGGTGGCGTTGCGGTACGCGTGCATGATCAACGGTGTGACGGAGCTGGCGGTGATGCTGCTGGATGTGCTGGCGGGGTTCGAGACGTTGCGGGTGTGCACGGGGTATCGCGTGGGGGGGCGTGTGACGGATCGGTTCGTTCCCGACGCGGCGGATCTCGGTCGGGTCGAGCCGGTGTATGAGGATCTGCCGGGTTTCGGGGAGGAGATCACATCGGTGACGACTCGGGAGGGTTTGCCGGAGGGGGCGGCGTCGTATCTGGAGAAAATCGAGGGGTTTCTTGGTGTTCCGGTGCGTGTGGTGAGCGTGGGGCCTGACCGGTCGCAGACGATCCGGGTTTCGAGTGATGGGGGGGCGAGTTGAGCGGGGCGGTACCGCGTCATGTCGCGATCGTGATGGACGGCAACGGTCGGTGGGCGACCGGTCGTGGGTTGCCTCGGACGGCGGGGCATCGTCGCGGCGCGGAGGCGGCCCGTGCGGCGATCGAGGCGTGCGCGGCGCTGGGCGTGGAGGTGCTGACGCTGTATTCGTTCAGCAGCGAGAACTGGAAGCGTCCCGCGGAGGAAGTGGGCGCGTTGATGAATCTGTGCGTGGAGTATTGCTTCTCGGAGATGGATTCGTTGCGTGAGGAGAACATCCGTGTGCGGGTGATCGGTCGTCGGGAGGGTCTGCCGGAGCGGGTGCGCGAGGCGCTGGGATTGCTGGAGGAACGGACAAGTTCGTGCGACGGGGCGACGCTGTGTCTTGCGTTGAATTACGGCGGGCGTGGTGAGATCGTCGACGCGGCCCGTTCGCTGGCGCGTGACGTGGCGGCTGGTCGTCTGGAGCCGGGGGCGATCGACGAGGCGTTGTTTGCTTCGCGGCTTTATGCGCCGGATCTACCGGACCCGGATTTGTTGATCAGGACGGGTGGGGGGCATCGGCTGAGCAACTTTCTGTTGTGGCAGGTGAGTTACGCGGAGTTGTATGTGACGGATACGCTGTGGCCGGACTTCGATCGAGCGGCGTTCGAGGCGGCGATCGAGGCCTTCGGACGTCGGGAGCGTCGGTTCGGGGGTCTGGGCGGGTCTTCGTGTGGTGGATAAGGAGACGGATCGGGTGCTTCGTCAACGGCTTGTGTCTGGTCCGCTGATGATTCTGCTGGCGCTGGCGGGTGCGTGGGGCGATGCGTTGCTGGACCGGGTCCCGATGGGCGATGGCCGGACGCTGCCGCCCGGGATGGTGGTGGCGCCGCTGGTGCTGTTGTTGTCGGTGTTGGGGGCGCGAGAGCTGGCGCGGATTCTGCGTGACGCGGGGATCGTCGCCGAGACCGGGCTGACGTGCGGGATCGCGATGGTCGGGGTGATCCTTGCGGCCTTTGTGCCGGAGTCGATGAACGGTGTGACGGGCGCTTCGCTTGTTTCTTTCGCTGTCGGGCTGGTGTTGGTGGGGGCGATGGTGCATTACGGGCGGCACCGGCGTGTCGAGGGGATGATCGCGGCGACGGGGGGGGCGCTGCTGTCGTTCTGTCTTTTGGGGCTGATGCCGGGGTTCATCGTGACGCTTCGGCGAGAGCACGATGTGTGGGTGCTGCTGTGGGTGTTGCTGGTGACGAAGGCGAGCGACATCGGGGCGTACACGCTCGGGCACGCGATCGGCCGCCGGAAGTTGATCGCGTGGATCAGCCCCGGGAAGACATGGGAGGGCTTGCTCGGTGCGGTGCTGTTTGCGGCGTTGCTCGGGGCGGGCGGCGGGGCATTGCTCCGCGGCGTGGGTGTGGGGGGTCTCGGGGCCCTGCTCGCCATTCCCAGAGAAGTCCTGGCCCGACGCTATGGACTGAGCGTGCAGACCTGGGAAGACTGGCTTACGGATCGCATCAAGGCGGGGATCATCAGCGGCATCCTGGGCCTGATCGCGGTGTGGGGAATCTACACACTGTTGAGCACAGGGGGTCCG
>JALWOY010000111.1 GCA_027083355.1 Phycisphaerales bacterium
GGCACAAACTCCGGCTCCGGGTTCGCCGGCGGCGGGGGCGGGGGCGCCACCTGGGCAATGGCCGGGGTCAAAAGCGACCCCGCCACGGTGAGCGCGAGCAACATTCTGCGTGAAAGCATCGTGGTTTCTCCTGAAGCGGTCTGTTCACCCCCGCTCCCTCCCGAGCGGTCGGGACAAACAACCTTACGGGTACGGTGTCGCGGGGCCGCGGTTCATCGGCGATTTTTCCCCTCTTCTCGCCATGAATCGACACACGACACCGAACAAACCCGACAACATCATCAAAGCACATAGATCAGCACAAACGCAATCAGAACAAAGACAACCGCAACGTACACCCACACCGGCGCCGAATGCCGCTGCTGCTCGAAGGCGTGGCCGCACTTCGGGCACATCTCGGCCTGGTCGTAGACAGCCGCCCCGCACTCGGGGCAGGTGCGGAACTCGTCGCCGAAACGCTCAAGATCGGCTTGCGACGGTCCCTCGGGGTCGAGCCCCTCGCTCTCGAAATCCGGGTCGTACGGCACACACGAGAATAGGTGTGTTCCCCGTCGCCCGGCGTGGGCCTTCATCCATCGGAGGCAAGCCCGCGGACGCGCTCGATGTACGCCCCGCTCGGCTCGACCTTCCGACGCCCCATCGCCGTGCGCATGACGTCGAGGAACCGGTCGATGCGGTACGCCCTGATGCCCGCGTCGGTGGCCCAGGTGAAGCGGCCGACGCATCCCGAGACGGGCGTACCCGCGGCCCACATCGCCCCGGTGTGGACGATCGCCCCGGTCATGATGCGGGTGCCGATCGCGGTCTTGACATGATCGCCCAACACACACCCGAAGAACGTCTCGCCGGTGCGTTCGCGCGGGGCCCCCGGCTCGGCAACGGCGGTGACTTCGCCGTAGGTGTTGAGCAGGTTCGAGTTGACCGTCCCCGCGCCGAGGTTGACCCATTCGCCGAGCCAGGCGTCGCCGAGGTGCCCGTCGTGCCCCTTGTTCGAGTGTCCCTGGATGATGGTCCCCCCGATCTCGCCGGCGATCTTGCAGACCGGCCCGACGGCGGTGTTGGCCTTGATCAGGGCGCCGTCGAGCACCGTGGACCCCGGGCCGATGTACGCCGGGCCGATGACGGTGGACCGCGGCCGGACGGTGGCGCCATCAGCGATGACGATCGGGCCGGTCGTGGTGTCGAACACCGAGGCGGGGAAGACATGCGCCCCCGGCGCGGCGTGCAGGGGGTGGTCGCCGATGAGGCAGCAGCCCATCGGCTCGGGCCCCGCCGGCTCGTTCAGCAGCAGGGCGAGGTCGATCCCGAGGCAGGCGTCGCGGAACGTGCGCACGTGCCAGGGCCGATCGATCAGGACATGATCATGCACGGTGATGGTGTCGAGGTCCGGGGCATCGCCCCCGAGCACCGCCCCGGCGTCCGTCGGCTCGACCCGCGCGGCGATCAGGTCGCCCGAGCGCTGCTCGACGGCGGCCTGCCCCGGTTCGAGCGAACCGATGACGTCGAGCGGAAGCGGGCCGCGGCCGTTGATCAGCAGCACGGGTGCGTCGAGGTCGGGCACGGCGTTGACCGGCAGGCCGGTCGTCTCGGCGGTGATCGCGGCGAGCTCGGGTTGGACGAACAGCGCGGCGGTCTTGATCGGGAGCGCTCTTTCGAGGCGTTGGAGGGTGGTCAGCGCCCCCGTGCGCACGTCGAAGACGGGCCGGAGGTCGCGCAGGGGGGCGAGGGCGCCGCGTCCGTCGTCGAAGAAGATGGCGGGTGTGGTCATGCTTGCAGTGTAAAGCCGCGCCGCATCGCGTATCTTGTGCGCAGGCCCCGGGAGACACGGCATGAGATGGAGCAGGATCTGGTTGACGATCGCGGCGGTGGTCGGCGTGCTGTTCGTGGGCGGGTGCCGGGCGGCCGAGGAGGTCGAGGCGGTGTTCACCTCGGCCCCGGACCGGCTGGGCCCGGCGGACCCGCTGCGGGGGGTGTGGGTGACGCGGTGGGATTACATCACCGCCGACGATGTGCGCACGATCATGCGCAATGCGGCCCGGGCGGGGTTCACGGACGTGTTCTGGCAGGTGCGGGGGCAGGCGGACGCGTATTACGAGTCGGATCTGGAGCCGTGGGGCGAGGCGTTGTTCCGCGCGGACAACGACGACAAGACGCGGCTCACGGCCGAGCGGGTCCGGCGGGGGCCGGGGTATGACCCGCTGGCGACGGCGGTGCGTCAGGCGCACCGGCGGGGGCTCCGGCTGCACGCGTGGATGAACGTGATGCCGCTGTGGAAGGGCAAGGCCGAGCCGGTCTCGCCGGCGCACCCGTGGCGTGCGAAGCGTTCGTGGCGTCTGAAGGACGAGACGGGCGCGGAGCAGCCGCTGAGCGACGGGTATGTGATCGCCAACCCGGTGCTCGAGGATTTCCAGGACCACGTCGTGGCCGTGGCGCGCGACATCGTGACGCGGTACAAGGTGGACGGGCTGCATCTTGATTATGTCCGGTTCATGCCCGAAACACTCGGCGGCGAGCACTGGTATCCGGGCGATGCGATCTCGCGGGCGCTCTACCGGCAGGCGAACGGGCTCAAGCCGCGGGCGGAGGTCGGGCCGGACGCGATGCGGGCGTGGGTGCGGCGGCGGATCACCGATCTTGTGCGCCGGATCGGGCGCGAGGCGGTCTCGCAGCGCGAGGGCGTGGTGCTGACGGCGGCGGTGTGGCGGCGGCCGGATCTGGCGCGGGATCAGCAGTTGCAGGACGCGGCGGCGTGGGCCAACCGGGGCTGGGTGGACGCGGTGGTCCCGATGATCTACACGGACAACGACGCACAGTTCAGCAGCGACCTGCACGCGTGGTCGGCGGCGGTGCGGCGTCGGGGGGCGATGGTGCCCGGCATCGGGGTCTACAAACACGCCTCGGGGCGGCAGACGATCGGACAGATCAGGATGAACCCGGACGATTCGCGGTTCGTGCTATTCGCGTATTCGGCGTTGTTCGTCAGCCGGGCGCCGGGGTCGGATGATTCGCTGGAGGCCGAGAGCGACCGGCAGCGTCGGCTGGTGCCGCTGCGGGCGATGATGAACAGATAACGTCGATTCATTTCACATTGGAGACGAAGGCGGCCAGACGGGCCATGGGGGCCTTGGATCGGTTTGCGAAATCCTGTTCCGTGTGGCACGGCCATCTTGGCCGTGTGAAATGGCTGTGTGTTGCAAGTATGCCCAAGACACGGCTCACAGAGCCGTGGCACACGCCGGAACGTGATGATGCACGGCGCTCTATCGTCGAGCGGGTGGGGTGTGAAACAGGATCGGAGTCGGAGGGTGAAAGCATGATGCACACGCGGCACGCGAGGGGTTCGGTTCGGTCGTTTCTGCTGCTGTTCGTCGCGGCGATCGCGGTGGGGACGGCGGCAGGGCTGATCGCGGGGAAGATCGTGGGCCGACGGGGTGTGCCCGCAACGACGGCCGACGGCAACGGGCCGCAGGATGCGGCCGAAGCCGGGGGAGGGGCCGGGGCGGATCAGACCGACGGCTCGGCGGACAACCCGTATGCGGGGTTCCGCATCGCGGACTTCCGGCTGCTGGATCAGGACGGGATCTCGGTCGATGAGCACATCTTCGACGGGCACGTCACCGTGCTGACGTTCTTCTTTACCAGCTGCAAAGGCCCGTGCCCGGAGATCGCCAAAGTGATGCGCGACATCCAGGACCGGACGGCGGACGACCCGGTCGCGAGCGGGCTTCGGCTCGTGAGCATCAGCGTCGACGGCGGGCGGGATACGCCGGCGGTGATCCGTTCGTTCGGCGAGTCGTACGGGGCGGACCCGACGCGGTGGCGGTTCCTGACGGGCAGCCCCGAAGTCGTGCGGGAACTGGTCAAACAGAGCATCGGGTTCGAGCTGCGAGAGCAGGACGACGTGCAGGTGCAGGCCCCGGACGGGTCGGCGATGAACAACATCCTGCACCCGACGCGGCTGCTGCTGGTGGGGCCGGACCGGCGGCTGATCGGTTTGTACTGGTACACGGACCCGGCGCAGGTGGACAAGTTGATCGACGACGCGCGGGAGGCGCTGGGGTGAAGAATCGGGTTCTATAGGGTGCTTCGTATCGCGGCATCCGCCCGTCGCTGGTGCCCCGTGCTCTCTTTGAGCCGGCGCACGCGTATCCTCCGGCATGTTCCATCCATGGCACGACGTGACGCCCTCCGTCCCGAACCTTTCGCTGCCCGAGCATGTGCGGGCGATCATCGAGATCCCGAAGGGGTCGTCGAACAAGTATGAGCTGGACAAGAAGACCGGGATGCTCAAGCTCGACCGGGTGCTGTCCAGCGCGGTGTATTACCCGGCGAGCTACGGGTTCGTGCCGCAGACGATGGCCGAGGACCACGACCCGCTGGACATCCTGGTGTTCTGCGCCGAGTCGATCCCGCCGTTGTGCGTGTGCGACGTGCGGGTGGTGGGGATGATGACGATGATGGACGACGGGGACCCGGACCACAAGATCATCTCGGTGATCCACGACGGGCCGGAGTTCAGCCATTACAAGTCGGCCAGCGAGTTCCCGCCGCACACGTTCAAGATGCTCAAGCGTTTCTTCGAGGACTACAAGACGCTGGAGGGCAAGGTGGTGGAGGTGGACGACATCCTGCCGCCCGAGGCGGCGCACGAGATCATCACCGATTCGATGCAGCGTTATTCCACGATGAGGCAGCGGGGCGAGCTGAAGCACTGACGTCTTGGGCCCGCGGAGCGGGCAACGAAAAACGGGGCGGGCGATTCGCCCACCCCGCGGGAGATGAAGGAGGGTTTGGGGCTCGCGTTACGCCTTCGTGAAGGTGAAACGCTTGCCCTCCGCGTCGATTCGGATCGTGTCGCCCGGGCCGAACTCGCCGGCGAGGATCTTGCTCGCCAGCGGGTTCTCGATGCGGTGCTGGATCGTCCTCTTGAGCGGCCTGGCGCCGAAGGCGGGGTCGTAGCCCTCCTCGGCGAGTCGGGCCTTGGCTTCGTCGGTGATCTCCAGCGTGATCTCGCGCTCGGCGAGCCGGGCGCGGAGGTTCTTGATCAGGATCTCCACGATCTGCGAGAGCTGATCCTTCTTGAGTTGGTGGAAGACGACGATCTCGTCGATGCGGTTGAGCAGCTCGGGGCGGAAGAACTGGCCGCGGGTGCCGATGTCCATCGACGCGCGGACCTCGCCCGTCTCCGGGTCGATGGTGGGCTTGCCGGCCACGTCGGCCCCGGCGCCGCGGCGGATCAGGTCGCGGACGGCGGCCTCGATCTCCCAGTCCTCGGCGCCCTGCTCGGTCATCCGCTGGATGTGCTCGGACCCGAGGTTGCTCGTCATCACGACGATGGTGTTCTTGAAATCGACCGTGCGGCCCTGGCCGTCGGTGAGCCGACCGTCATCGAGCAGCTGGAGCAGCACGTTGAACACGTCCGGGTGGGCCTTCTCGACCTCGTCGAGCAGCACGACGCAATAGGGCCGACGCCGGACGGCCTCTGTGAGCGCGCCGCCCTCGTCGTAGCCCACGTAGCCGGGGGGCGCCCCGATGAGCCGACTGACGGCGTGCTTCTCCATGTATTCCGACATGTCGATGCGCACCACCGCTTCTTCGGTGTCGAAGAGGAACTCGGCGAGCGCCTTGCACGTCTCGGTCTTGCCCACGCCCGTCGGGCCGAGGAAGAGGAACGAGCCGATGGGGCGGTTCGGGTCGCCCAGACCGGCCCGCGACCGGCGGACGGCGTCGGCGACGGCGCGGAGGGCCTCGTCCTGCCCGACCACGCGTTCACGCAGGTGTTCCTCCATATGTTGCAGACGCTCGCGCTCGGTCTGTACCAGCTTCGACACCGGGATGCCCGTCCACCGCGCGACGATCTCGGCGACCTGCTCGGCGTCGACCTCCTCCTTCACCAGTGTGTCGCCGGAGGCCTTGCGCGCGTCGAGCTCGGCCTCGGCGCGGGCGATCTTCTCCTCGATCTCGCGGATCTCGCCGTACTGGATCTTTGCCGCGGTTTCCAGGTCGCCGCGCCGCTGGGCCTGTTCCAGCTCGGTCCGCTTGGCGTCCAGCTCGTGTTTGAGAGCCTGCACCGCGTCGAGCTCGGCCTTCTCGGCCTCCCACCGGGCGGTCAGCGCGCGGTTCTTCTCCTGGAGTTCCTCCAGTTCACGCTCGATGCGGGCGAGTTCCTTGTCCTCGGTCTTCTGGCTGTCGCCGTGCTTCCGCTCGCCCGCTTCATTGCCCAACTTGAGCGCCTCGCGCTCCATCTCGAGCTGCATGATGCGCCGGCGGATCTCGTCGAGCTCGGTCGGCATGCTGTCGTTCTCGATCCTCAGCCGGCTCGCGGCCTCGTCGATCAGGTCGATCGCCTTGTCCGGCAGGAAGCGGTCGGCGATGTAGCGGTGGCTGAGCTGGGCCGCCGCGAGGATCGCGCTGTCGAGGATCCGCACGCCGTGGTGCGCCTCGTAGCGGTCCTTGAGCCCCCGGAGGATCGCGACGGTCTCCTCGACGCTCGGCTGGTCAACAAAGATCGGCTGGAAACGTCGTTCGAACGCCGGGTCTTTCTCGATGTGCTTGCGGTATTCGTCGAGCGTCGTCGCGCCGATACACCGCAACTCGCCGCGCGCCAGTGCGGGCTTGAGCAGGTTGCCCGCGCTGACGGCGCCCTCGGCCGCCCCGGCCCCGATCACGGTGTGCAGCTCGTCGATGAACAGGATCACCCCGCCGTCGCTGGCGGTGACCTCGCGCAAGACGCTCTTGAGGCGTTCCTCAAACTCGCCGCGGTACTTCGCCCCCGCCAGCAACTGGCCCACGTCGAGCGCTAGGATGCGCTTGTCACGCATCCCCTCGGGGCAATCGCCCGAGACGATCCGCAGCGCCAGACCCTCGGCGATCGCCGTCTTGCCCACGCCCGGCTCGCCGATGAGCACGGGGTTGTTCTTCGTCCGCCGGCTGAGCACCTGCATGCACCTGCGGATCTCCTCGTCCCGCCCGATCACCGGGTCGAGCTTGCCCTGCTGGGCCTTCTCGGTCAGGTCGATCGCGTACTTCTTGAGCGACTCGTACTGCGTCTCGCTGTTCTGGTCTGTCACGTGGCTGACCCCCGACGCGGCCCGGAGCTGCTCGATGCTCTGCATCAAGACGGGGTGTTGGAGGCCGAATGTCGTGAGAACTTCCTTCGCCTTGCCGTCGACCCGAGCGAGCGCCAGCAGCAGGTGCTCGGTCGAGATGTAGCTATCCCCGAGCGACTTGGCCTCGGCATCGGCCTTGGTCATGATTTCGAGCAGAGATCGCCCCCCGCTGCCGGCGCCGCTGCTGGTCTTGGGCAGCCGGTCGAGCTCGCTCGTGACGACACGGGCGATCTGGTCCGGGTCGGCCCCCGATTTTTCGAGGATGCTCCACACTGGCCCCCCCCGCTCGGCGAGCAACGCCGACAGGATGTGCAGGCCGTCGACCTCGGGGTTGCCCCGCGTCGAGGCGTCGCCCTGGGCGGTGGCGAGCGTCTGCTGTGCAATCGTGGTGAATCGGTCCGGGTTCATACTGGTCCTTTCCGGAGCGGCGTACCGCCCCCCGGTTCTTATGCAAGCCGCGCGCCAAACCACGGCGTGCGTGAGGGTGCCTCGGGGGAGGCTCTCGACCGCAGTTCAGGCAGCCCGGCTGCCGGAATGACGGTTCAACACCGGGAGACATCCGTGGAGTTCGGTGGAAGTCACAGTCCGTCGAAGTCCGGCGTCGCACGCTTCAGTATGGTCCGATGAGCCTCAAGAGAGGGATTGAAGGAGCAGCCGAGTACGAAGCCGCATCCCGGATAAGGAAAACATCCACCGGGCGGTGTCGGTGGCGCCCCAACAACCATGGTCCGCTTATTCAGTATTGAACGCCTCCCGCGAGACATTTGCCGTCCGGCGAGCGCCCCGGCAGTCAGGCGGCCTGATCGTCCCGCAAGGATTCGATATGACCCGCGAAGTAGGTGATCAACCGATCCAGGAAAGATTCGACTTCGGAATCGCTTGAACCAGACGGGCACAGTTCTGAAGCCGTTTTGATGAGCGACGAAAAGGCGTCATTGTCGGAAGAATGGTTCATATCGATCACACCCATCGACCAGAAGCGTGCGTGCCGCTTCGGCGTGGAGTGGACAATCACCAGGCGCATATCGCGGTGATTGGGGTCGGTTGCAAGGTCGACGAGCAGTTCGACGGTCGCTTTGTACGGTCCCTCGATAAAATGCAGGAAAATACCTGATCGGTGGAGAAGAACACCGGAAATATCTTTGGAGACGCTTCTGTTGACAATTTTTTTCTGGATATCGAGGAGGTCCGGTTCGGAGATCCTGTGCGTTTGCCGGCTGATATACACGATCTGCAAGTACTGTCCCTGCATATTGTCATGATCGGCAGATCCAGAACATGGAATAATCTTTGTAACGTCTTTTTTATTTACACCCGGTTTTGGTTGAATCCACGTACAAAGAAAAGCCGATGTCATAGGTCGCAGATCTGAACCGGCATGCGAGTGGTTTTATCGGGTCTGATTTGCTGATGGGCTGTGTCAATGCAACAAAGGAATAGTCAAATCAATATCCGTGCCGCAGCGGGTACGCCCAGGGCGTTCCCCCTGAGCCAGGAAATAGTCACAGAGATATTGAGCAGGCTTACCGAGGAACAGGCGTACGGCAGCGGCGCCAAGCGCCGAAAAAGCACCAGATTTGACATCGGCGGAACACGTTCGGTCATCACCATACAGCATCCGGGCGGCTCGATTGTCTCGTCGGAATGCATTCTGATCGATATTAGTGAGGGTGGTGTTTCATTTCTGTATCCGGGGTTTCTCCACACGAATACGGAGTGCGCGATCCAGCTCGAGACACTCGGGAATGAAACGGTCAACATCGGCGCGAAATTAGTGTGGTGCCGATTTGTGACGAACCCCGTTCATGCCATCGGTGTGCAGTGGTTCGAGCCGATCGACGTCAAGCAGTTTATCCCGTCCAAGATCTGGCTCGAGCAAGGCTCGAACAGCGATAGCCAGACCCAGCAGGAGATCGAGGGTCGCGCTCTTCTGGTCGGATTTGATGAAATCGAGAACGAGCTGCTCAGGCTGGTCCTGAAGGATACGAAACTTGAAATTGTCGAGGCGGATTTCAGTGGTGCCGCGCTGGACCAGATCACGGCGAATCCTTTCGATCTGCTGATCCTGAACTCGGAATGCAGCGAGCTATCGACCGAAGAACTGCTCAGGATGGTCCGCGAGACCGGATCTGCCGAACCGATCCTGCTTCTCGTTGACAGAAGCGCCGCCGCATTCAATGCGGGAACACTCACGAACGTGACGGTTCTTGAAAAACCTTATAATAATGACGTTATCCTCGCTACGATCCGCGACATGCTGCTTTCATCCGCGAATCCGCTCATCGGCACAGGCCCCATCAGATCCGAATCGAAACTCGACCCGGGCTCGGTCCGGAAGTATATCGATAAACTGAAAGGCCTGGTCCCGTCGATTCAGGCCGCGGCCGAGAAAGACGACGTGCCCGAGACAACACGTGTGGTCTCGATCATGAAAAACACAGCGCAGGCCTTCGGCTTCCCCCTGCTCGAAGAAGCCGCGTCTCAGGTCATCACCCAGCTGAACGCCACGGCGTCTGCGCTTGAATCCGGCACGGAAATCAGAACACTCATCCGGGTGATCAGCCGGCTGCAAGAGCCGCTGAACAGCGCGGGAAACTGAAGGGTCGATCGAAGATCGGTCCCGTCCGTGCGATGCCCCCGGATTCACCGAAAAGGATGTCGGGACATCGGTTGTCGGTCGGTCATGAGACATATTGCCGCCGAATATACGGCGCGAGACGGTCGGCCCTGGTCGGCTGACAGATCAGCATTCCACCCGTATTCAAGAAAAACCCATAGACAAGCCCAACGAACCTGATATGCTGTGGCTGTAGGTTTGGTCACGGTGTGGGTGTATAGGAGCGCCCCCGCCGGGCCTTGGGAATTTAACGGAGAGACAAGACATGAAGACTGTATCCTGCGCGCTGATCGCACTCGCCACCGCCGCCGGCACCGCCGCGGCGGGCTTTACTGTGGACACCGATGTAGCCGTGACCTTCGCGGGCTCGGACCTGAACGGCATCGTCGGCACGGGCATCCCCAACAGCAATTTCGTCCGCGCGATCAACGCCGGCGAAGATATCGAGATCGGGCTCAAGGCCATCGAGCGGTTCGTGGGCGACCTGCCCAACACGGGCGACCGCTACTTCGCCGACGCGGGCGAATCCGACCCCGGCCTCTCGACGTGGAACTACGTCCTGGTGGCCAACCTCGGGCCGCGGACGATCGCGGATCTGCAGATCAACCTGCTCGTGGACTTCGACCCCGCCTTCGGCGCGACGGATTTCGTGAACGTCGATATCACCACGTCGGCGGTCCTCGGCGGGTTCGGCTCGCTCTCCACCTTCGGCGACAGCCAGAACCTCGGCTTCGATTTCTGGAGCCTTGCCTTGGGCGCCCCGCCGTTCGACCTGAACGCCCCCGGCGAATACGACTTCGTGTTCACGGTGACGGACCCGACGAACGGGGTCGTGCTGGCCGAGGTGACCAACGTCGTGGAGGTCGTCCCCGCCCCGGCGGGCGCCGCGGCCTTCGCCGCCCTGGGCGTGTTCGCTCTGCGCCGGCGTCGTTGAGAGAGGCACCGGCAACGAGTTGCCGGTGGCACACGAAACCAGTTGGCATCTGTGTGCTACTGGCTGCTTGTCAGCCAGTGCTGAATCGCAAGTGCCCACACCGCCGAGGCGGTACGCAACTCGATCGAATACATCCATGCAAACCCGGTGAAGCGGGGCTTGTGCGCCATGCCGGGGGACTGGCTCTGGTCGAGTTGGCGACAGTGGTTTGACGATGAGTATGTGTTGCCTGAGTATTTGCCGAGGATTGACCGTGAAGCAGTACGGTGAGGGTGGGGGGAGCACTGGCAACATGTTGCCAGTGGCACACGAAACCAATTGGCATCTGTGTGCCACTGGCTGCTTGCCAGCCAGTGCTGAATCGCCAGTGCCACCCGCCGCCGGCGTCGGTGAGAGAGGCACCGGCTACTTGTCAGCCAGAGTAGAGGCACTCACCGCTGAATCGCCCACATCATTCTGTTGCGAATCGGGCAAAGCCACATACCCAGAGATATCTGGTCGCAGAATCATGTAATAACTTCCATTCTCACCATGCCCAAAGGCAGAGAGAATTCCAATCGCAACGAGACGGCCGGTTTTGTCGCGAACACAAGCTGGACCACCCGACATCCCGGAGAGCTGCCGGCCATCAGTCAATGATTCATGGATCTTGGCCCACATGATACGGCCATCTTTCAGGGGTTTGGAGACGTTCGGAGTGCGGACGACGCGACCCGCGAGAATTCTCATCGGTACTTCCGCGATTTCCTTTGGCGTGATTTCGGTGAATCCCTCGGAATTTTCCGGAGCCGCGAGATGTCTGCTCGGGTACCCGAAGAGAAAAACATCTTCCCCGATGGGGATCTCTCGGACAGAGTCATAAGGGAGCAATCGGGGCCGCTTGTCGAGCTTTGCCCGAAATAGAACCCAGTCATCTTTTGAGGTGCTTCCGAGAATACCGCGATCACCGGCGGCGATCACTGTTGGGTATACGACATGACGACCAATAACGAGCGCGGCGTCGTCTCCGAATCTGGCGTCAAACGGAATGACATGTCCCGAACTGAGAAACATATCGTTCCCAATACAAAAAGACGATCCTATTCCATATTTCTCAGTTGCTGTAGGAAAGACACTCTGTGTCATGAACCATGCTTCGGAGACAGTTATGTCCGGCTCAACTCTTGCAACGGTTATAGGGGAAGATGGTTGCAGCCATTGACAACCGCAAAGACAAAGAATGAAAACCAAGACTGAAAATCGTACACAAAACATCTTTTTCCTCTTGGCGAAGGTTTGCGAATTCTGCCGAGTGTGCCGGACGCCATGTCTTGGACGTATTCGGCGAGGTGTGTTTTTCGTCATTCTCCCGTTTCGCGTCTCTCCGACATCAAAGAGGCCAAGAAGCATGGGTTACCGCGGACGAACAACCCGCGGCACCCAGCCATCACCAACCACCGCCGGAACCAATCCTCACCGCAACCCGTCCCAAATCTCCACATCATCAATCCAGATATCCGCCGACTGGGCAATCGTATAGAGCGTAAAAGGCATGAACCGATTGAACAGATGCGTGTGCATATTGGGGCCGTGGTGATCCGCGACCGTCTGCCCGTCGATCGCCCACACGAGCCGACCGTCTTGCCCGGCCGACCGATGCAGGAACACCTCCACGTGGAACCAGTCCCCCACCGGCACCGGCACCGTCCGTGACTCTTCATCCCAATAGATCACATGCAAGGGTGTGTCGTCCGTCTCGTTGTCGTTCTGCACATACCAATACAGCGGGCCCTCGAAATCACGGTACACATACAGCGCGATCCGATCCTCGTTGCAACACGTCTTCCATTCCATGAAGGCGAACCAGCCGTCAGGCCCGATCCTCGCCGCCAGATCCACCGGGTATTTCATCCAATACGAAATATACAGATCACTGTTTTCCGCGAGATCCCCGTTGTTCCCGTTCTGGTCCTCGTTGACAATGATGTACGGGTCCTGCGTCCACTCCTCGGCCTTCTGGTGTTGCACCATGTGCAACGCCCGCGTCAACTGCCCATCATGCCCGACCGTCGTCACGATCCGGTTCTCCAAATACTTCCCAACGTCGAGCGACCCGTCGACCAACACCTGCAGATGCCCCGGATAGCCCCAGACCCGCATCGGCCAGGCATACCCCGGCACGTCCGAGCCCACAATGTGCTGCTCCCAATCGCCGCCGCCCTGCGTGAAGGGATCTTCAAGAACCACCCCGTTCTCAAAGCCGGACTTGAACAACAGGCTTGGCTTACGGATCGGCCGACCACCGAGATTGTCATGTGCCGCGGGACGATGCCCCGACTCCGACACCACCGGCCCCACCGCCGCCTGCGCAGTGTCGACACGAATGAATCCACCAGCGACCACGCCGATACTCAACACCGAAAACGTCCACAGGCGCGGCATCTTTTTCTTCATCCCAACTCCTCAAATGGGCAACGCATCAAAGACCTGTTCGCCCGCGAACAGAAACAGTTCCAACGACGTGTGCCACGGGCAACTTGTTGCCCGTGCTTCTGGTACGGCAAGAGACACCGGCCGGCAAGCCGCCAGTGGTTCACGCACCTTGAGCATTCAGGAGCTGTACCGGGCGTGGACCTTACGCCCCCACCGCCTTCGCCGGGGGGATGTGCCAGACGGCCTGTTCGTCCTTGCCCTGCTCCAGATACCACTTCACCATCCGGTCGATGCCCTCCTTGAGCGGCACCTTCGGGGTGTACCCGGTCGCGAGCACCTTGTCGGCCTCGTATTTCGTCTGGGCGGTGAAGAGCTTCTTGATCCGGGCCGTCGAGATCGGCAGGTTCTTGCCCGTCAGTTTGATCACGATGTCGAACGGGATACCCGCGAGCAGGCCGAGCCAGAGCGGGAATGTCAGGGGTTTGCCGCTTTTGCCGAGGCTTTCCATGATCGTCAGGGCGATCTGGCCGCTGGTCAGGTCGGGCTTGTCGATCCAGTTGTACGGGTCGTAGTTCGCCCGGCCCTCGTAATCCCAGAGATACAGCGTCGCGTCGACGATGTTCTCGACGTAACTCAGGCTCTTGATGTTCGTCGCCGGGCCGAACTGGGCATATTTGCCCGAGTGGATCTGGCGGATGAGCGAGTACATGTTGGCGAAGTTGTTGGGGCCGAAGGTGACCGTGGGCCGGATGGTCAGGCAGCGGCGCTGTTTGCCGGCGTCGTTGACGCCTTTTTCCGTCCACGCCATGAAGACCTGTTCACCGGCCCATTTCGAGCCGCCGTAGGGATTGAAGAAGTCCTTGGGGCTGTCCTCGGTGACGGGCTCGGGGGCGTGGCCGTAGATGGCGACGGTGGAATAGAACGTGATCTCGGCGGTGCCGGCCTCGTCCATGGCTTCGGTGATGACCTTCGCCCCGTTCTCGTTGACGTCGTAATAGGTGTCGTGGTCGATGCCGAAATCGTGATGGGCTGCGGCGAGATGGACAACATGGTCAACAGGATCACCGAAATGGGTGATGGCGGCGCGGACCGCGGCGGGGTCGCGGACATCCCCCTTGATATGGGGGGATTGTGCAACGGGGCCTTTCGGATCGACGAGATCGAGGTTGACGATCTGATGGCCGCGAGCGGTGAGTTCGCGGTGGAAATAGCCACCGATGAATCCCGAGCCGCCAGTGATGAGCACTTTCACGCCTGTCTCCTCGGCCGATGAACGCGATTGATCCGCTTGCGGCACTGTTCCGATGTGACGCGGCGGGAGTGTAGCCGGGCCCGAGTTCGAATCTTGCGATGACCACGGCTGGATGCCCGTGGACTCTCCTACTCGGCAAGTTTCTACGGCACGTTGACCCGAATCGTTCAGTGCATGCCGTAGACAATCGGGGCGAGGACGATGCAGATGACGGCCGCGAGAAGGGTGAGCGGCCCCCCGAATTTGGTGTAGTCAAGCCAACGGTAGCCGCCGGGGCCCATGACCATGAGGTTGGTCTGGTACCCGATCGGGGTGGAAAATTCACACGAGGCCGCGATGGCGAGGATGACCACGACCAGAAGGGGGTTGAGGTTCGCCTGCTCGGCGATGTCCATGGCGAGGGGGAACATGATCACGGCGGCGGCGTTGTGGGACATGACGGCAGCGAAGACGAACGTGATGCAATAGATCGTGGTGAGAATCGCCCAGGGGCCGAAGGGGGTGGTGAGGTCGACGATCTGCTGGGCCAGGATGGTGGCGATGCCGGTATTTTCGATCGCGGCCCCGACGCCGAACGCGGCCCCGATGGTCACGAGCACCTGCCAATCGACATTGGCCCGGGCTTGCGGCCCCGTGCAGCATCGGGCGATGATCATCAGCCCCGCCGCAACCATCGCCGCGACAATCGGCGGCACCCCGGACGAGATCGCGACGACGAGCAGCGCGAGGATGCCGATGGCGGCCCAGGCGCGGTCGTGGCGCGGGGCGGCCGAATCGGCGCGTTCCGTGACGAGATAGAAGTCGTGGCTGTCGCGGTGCTTGCGGACGAAACCGGGTTCGGCCTCGAGCAAAAGGGTGTCGCCGGCGCGGAGGACGATCTGCCCGATCTTGCCTCGGAGGCGGTGCCCCCGGCGGTGGACCGCCACGACGACGGCCCCGTAGCGCGTGCGGATGCCGCAGTCTCGGATGCTGCTGCCGACGAGCGGGCTTGAAGCGGCGACGACGGCCTCGACGAGGCGGAGTTTGGGCCGGTCCTGGGTGGCCGCCTGTTCATCGGTGATCGGGACGAGCCCCCGCATGCGTTGGAGATCGACGACGGAATCGAGATTGCCGACAAAGTTGAGGATGTCGCCCGGGAAGAGGACCTCTTCGGGACCCACGGCGAGGATGGAGGCGTTTTTCCTGTCGATGCGGGCGAGGAACAGACCCTTCAGATTGCGGAGGTTGGCCTGCTCGACGGTCTTGCCGGCGAGGGGGGAATCGTCGGAGACACGCAGGGCGATCATGTATTCGCGTTGCTCGGCGGGCTCGTCGGGCTGATCGGCGGTCCGCCCGGGCAGGAGTTTGCGGCCCAAGATGAGCATGTAGGCCAGACCCGCGATGGCGATCGGCAGGCCGACGGCGGTGAGGGTGAACATGCCGAAGCGGACGGGTTGGCCGTTGTGGGTGAGGTCGCTGGCGTTGAGGAGGTCGGCGATGACGATGTTGGTGGAGGTCCCGATGAGGGTGCAGACCCCGCCGAGGATGGAGGCGAAGGAGAGCGGCATGAAGAGTTTGGAGGCGGGGAACCCGCCGCGTCGGGCGACGCCGGTGAGCACGGGCAGGAACATCGCGACGATGGGCGTGTTGTTGACGAACGCGGAGACGCCGGCGACGGGGATGGTGAGCCGGGCCTGGGTTTCGAGCAGCGACTTGGGCCGGCCCAGCAGCCGGGAGACGAGCATATTGGTGGCGCCGGTCTCCTTCATCCCCGCGGCGACGACGTAGAGCAGGGCGACGGTGATCAGGCCCTGGTTGGAGAACCCCGCCACGGCGGCCTGCGGGTCCACCAGCCCCAGCAGCACGCAGGCCGCCAGCACGCCCATGAGGACGATGTCAGACCCGAACCGCCCGGTGACGAGCGTGCCGACCATGCCGACGATGAGCGCCAGCATGACCCAGGGCTTGAGGTGATCGGGGAGTGAGGGGAGCATGAATCGTGTCTATCGGACCGACGGGCGGTTTGGTTGAAGGTATACCAGGAAACCGGCAACGGCTCGCGGATAAAAGCGGAGATGGTTTTTTTTGATCAACGGGGGCGATCAGCCAGGCAGGGCACGACACAGAACCCCACAGACCGCGGCGGCCACGCTCCAGAGGCCGTCACGGGCAGCCCGAGGTGAACGAGGTCACGAACTTCTGGAGATCGAAAAGGTCCAGCACGCCGTCGCCCGTGAGGTCCGCGATCGGGTCCTGCCCGACGAACCCCGCGACAAAGACCTGCACATCCAGCAGATCCAGCACGCCGAACGGCTCGGCCAGATCGGCCGGGTTGCACGCGGGGCTCGGCGGGCAACCCACGGCCCGCACGACCCACGTCCCGGTGCCGAAGTCGATGTTGTTCCCGATGAACAGGCTCGACCCCAGGTCGAGGTGCGGCGTGCCCACCGGGTTATAAAACGTCCAGCTCGAATCGCCCGGCTCGAAGAAGTCCTGCCGGAACACCGGCTCGAACTGCAACGCGTCCATGTTCACCGCGACGAAGAACCCGCCGGTGACGATCACCGGATCAATCGCGTACTCCGCCGGCTCGCCGTCGGGGGTGAGCACCGCGGCCGAGTCCGTCTCGCTCACGAGCACGGCATCGGCGGGGCTGAACGTGGCCGGGTCGTTGTCGAGGTCGGGGTCTTGATAGACGAGCAGGTTCAGCGGCTGGCCGGCGTCAGTAAAGCCCGTCGCCAGCGCGACGCGGACGGCGACGATCCGCTCATGCCCCGGCTCGGCGATGAAATAGTTCCCCCACGTCGCGTTGGCGTCGAAGGTGGACAGAGACGAATCGCTGTTGCCCCCGTCCTCGGCGGCGTAGACAAACGTGCCGGCGTGGGCCAGCGAGACGGCGGCCGTGACGGTGAAGAGCGTGCATGTTCGACGCATCGGGAATCTCCCTCCGGCAGAGGCGGCCGTCATCGTACACCATGGCGGGCCGATCACGAAACAGGCGTTGGGCCGGCGCGAAGAACCCGCCCGGAAGGTCGATACTTCACATCGGTACCCACGGACACACAGCACTGGCCCGAGGACGGGTCAGTGGCTATCTTAGCCGCTGACAATTTGGGGCGGGTTGTCGATGATATACTGACCGAGTCCACCAGAGACGGGAAAGATCAGGGCTTAGTCGGGGCGAATTCGATGAAGATCACAAAGGCAACAATCCACAATTGGCGATCTATTGAACACATTGAGATCGTTTTTGATCGATTGATGGTGTTCATCGGTCAGAACAACCATGGGAAGACGAACATCCTGACTGCCTTGCTTTTCTTCTTCGGAGAGCTCAATTGCGACGATCTGGATTTTCGCAAGGGTACAGATGAGTCTTATGTCGAGATCGTGTTCGATGATCTCGATGATGCGGACAAGATCACCTTCAAAAAATACGTCAGTGCCAATGCGACAATAGCAGTACGGCGCGAAGCGAACAAAGCCAACGGAACATGCGAGTATCACGGATACGTGCAAGAACCAACGGAAGAATGGCTCAAAGGCGATAACGCGACGAACTACACGAAGCGTTCTGACGCTGAGAAAACGCCCCTGAAGGATTACCTGCCCGATTCCGGACGACTGTCAAAGGATGCGATCGTCGAGGCCCAAGCCAAGTACATTGACGATCACCGGGACGAGCTGGAGTTCTTAACAACACTGGAGACAAGTCATTTCCTAGGAACAAAGAACGTGGCAAAGGGTATCTGGGGGGATATCTTCTTTATCCCTGCGGTCAAAAAGGCTTCGGACGAACTGTCCACGAAGAGCACTACGGTCTTCAATCTGCTCTACTCTCGCGTCCTCAACGCGATGTCGGAGAATAGCGAGGAATTCAAGAATGCCAAGCAAAGTATGGAATCGCTTGTCCGGCGGCTCAACAAGCACACCGAAGATGGTGGTCTGAATAAGGAACGACCTGAAGAACTCACGCAGTTCGAGGCACTTCTCGGTGGCGAACTGGCTGACTGGGATACGAAGGTCGACGTAGAAGTCACCCCGCCTGACGTTGATGGTATTCTGCGTGTGGGTACAAAGGTCTGGATCGATGACGGGACAAGAACCGATGTTACGCGGAAAGGCCAAGGGCTCCAGCGGGCATTGATCTTCGCTCTGGTAAAGGCGCTCGCCAAGTTGTCCATGCGGGATACCGCTGGCGAAGAAGTGACTCGCAAGGCATCGAGGTCGACCTACTTCATCATGGAGGAGCCGGAGCTTTTCCTTCACCCTCAAGCCCAGCGAGCCCTATTCGCATCACTACAGGAGCTGTCCAAGTCGGCCCAGGTGATCATGTGTACTCATTCTGCGGCATTTCTCAGCCTAGACTGGTACAAGTCGATCTGCCGGGTCGAGCGGAAGACATCGGACGCCCCGACGTGCATAAACCAATGCACTGTGGATCTGTTCGCCGCTGCAGACGACAAGAAACAGTTCAACATCATCTATTGGATCAACCCTGATCGTAGTGAGTTGTTCTTTGCCAAGAAGGTGATTCTGCTCGAGGGACCAACCGACAAGACGGTTCTACCACGGCTTGCCAACCGCCTCGGTGTCTACCGGCATGACTTCACTCTCATAGATTGTGGCTCCAAGGACGCAATGCCACAGTACATCAACCTGCTTAATTATTTCAACATTCCCTATGTAGCTGTCTACGACAAGGACCACCAAGCGGTCAAGGACCAGCAGGCAATGGACTCGGCCGATTCCTCGTCGGAGAAGATTGAGCATATAATATCCACACATCTGGGTGAATCTGTGGTCTTCGTGAATGACATAGAGGAGGAACTTGGGCTGGCAGCGGGCAACAAGAACAAGCCCTATGTGGCTCTCCAGCACATTGAGGCCGATGGATTCACGATTCCGGAGGAGTTGGAAAAAAAGATCCAGACGGTCTTCAGCGAACCGTTAAGGGGAGATGCAACGGATGCCAGCTGACTACAAAGAGATTGCCGGGCGCCACGGCTTGACCGCTTGCGGCAAGCCATGATATTCGGACCCCGGAGACACTGGTCGCCAATGGTGGGCAACCAGTGGCACACATGAAGCTCACACCAACCCTTCACACTCCACGCTCAACAGCTTTACCAGTTCCGCCAGCGCCAGCGCCGCGGTCGCGCCGTCGACCACGCGGTGGTCGCACGCCAGGCTCAGGGGCATGAGTTTGCCAACGGCCGCCTGCCCGTCTCGCACCACGACGCCGTCGTAGACCTTGCCGACGGCGAGGATGCCGACCTCCGGATAGTTGATCACCGGCGTCGCGAACCGGCCCGCGTGGCTGCCCACGTTGCTGATCGTGAACGTCGAGCCCATCAGCCGATCACGAGGGATGCTCCGGTCACGGGCGGCGTTCGCGATCGACGCGATCTCGTCGGCGAGCTGCACGACGTGCATCGACTGCGCCTCTCGCACCACCGGGACCATCAGGCCCGAATCGGTGTCGGCCGCGATGCCGAGGTGCACCGACGCATACTGCACGACCTCACCGGCCGCGTCATCCACGCGGGCGTTGAGCGCCCCGAACCGACCGCCCAGCAGCGGGCTGATCGCCCGGCACACGGCCGCGCACACGAACGGCAGGAAACTGATCTTCCGGCCCGTCTGCTCGGCGTAGCGCCGGCGCAGGTCGTCGAGCGCCGTCACGTCCGCCTCGTCCATCACCGTGAAATGCACGGCCGTCCCGACGGACTCACGCAGGCGGTCGGCGATGGTCCGTCGGACGCCGCGGAACGGGACTCGCCCCTCGGCCTGCCCGGGTTGGATGACGGAGCGCTGCGCGGGATCGGGGATGGGCCGCATGCCGACGGACGGGTGGTAGCCGGGTGCCGGCGGGATGCCGCCCGCGGGGGGCATGTACGGCTGGGGGT
>JALWOY010000112.1 GCA_027083355.1 Phycisphaerales bacterium
TCCCCGGCGGTGCGTTCGCTCACGTCCATGCGGCCTCCTTGCGAAAGGCCACATCATCTCCGACTGGCAGAAAAAGCGCAACCCCCCTAAACGTGTGAGGCGCCCGGGTGTCTACCGAAATACGTATTATTCGATCCGGTCCCAGTCCCAGATGCTCATCGCGATCGTCCGATCGACAGTGTGGCCGGTGACTTTGAGGGTCAGCAGCACCCGTCCCCGGTGGTGGGCTTCGTGGGCGATGAAGTACGCGAGTGTCGTGTGCAGCCCCCGCTTGAATCCTCGGCGTTTGGGCTTGCCGTCGGCGAGATCACGCAAATACGCCTCGACGGCGTCCCCCGAGCGGACGAGAGCACCGCGGAGAACCTTCCGCGACGGGTGGGGTTTGGGCTGGAGTTTTTCGAGTCCCTCGGCCAGATCACGGGCCCGCTTTTCGAGGTGCATGAGGCGGACGTTGTGCAGGTGTGCGAACTCGCCCGCGCCCCCCCGGCCGCCGCGTTTGGAGAGCGTGTCGCCAAGGGCTTCGTCGGGGATCGCGTCGAGGATCATCAGGTTGATCGCGGCGTTCGTCCGCCAAGCCTGTGCGATCTCGTCGGCCGGTGTGCCCATGACCCGCAGTGTACTCGGAGGATTACCGGACTCCAGTGAAGCCCTCGGATTCAGACCCGTTCTAGGGAAAAGACAGTAATCGAGTTGCTTTTTTGAGTTTTGCCATGTGTACGGGTTGCTTCAATGATTCTCTCTTGTACGCTTTGCTCCAACGATGTTTGCAGTCTTGGCGTGTGGTGACGTTGCTTCACGAACATGGCTGTTGGGTCGGATATGGCGCTACCCCGTGAGGGGTGTCAGTCGGATGGTTCCGCTGTGTGTCATACCCGAAGTTCTCGCGTGTGAAAAAGAGGAGAAACGACATGTCGAAACTGCATCTTCAGGTCGGGCTGTTCGCCGCGACCGCGTTGTTCACGGCCGGTGCACAGGCCCAAGTGCTGCTGACGGTGGATCTGTCCGTGGTCAACCAGGTCACGATCAGCGCGACCAGCGGTCTGGCCGCCAACAGCGCGTCGGGCGATGATTTCTTCGGTGTGTATCTCGACAACTTCTACGGTGGCGCGGGCAGTTCTCTCAACGAAACGCTGGTTTCCGGTGATCTCACCAACGCCGAGAACCCGTCGGATATGAGCCCGAACCTGTTCCGCGGTGGGTCCGGAAGTGACCCGGGGCTCAACATTTTCAGCTTCTCCAGTGATTCCACCGTCACCTTCACCGCCGGCTCGCTGGCGTTCGTGGGTTCCGCGACGTGGGATCTGGACGCGGCCGCCTACGCCGACATGCTCGCCGGCAACAGCAGCGGGGACATCTACTTCCCGGCCGACACGTTCGACGACGTTCCCGGCGCGATCTTCCTCGGGACGTACAACGTCGTCGTGCCCGCCCCCGGCGTGCTGTCTCTGCTCGGCGTCGGTCTCGGTGCCGGCGTGATGCGCCGCAGACGCTGATCGAACGGGACAACACCAACAGGCCGGCCTTTCCTCCGTGGAAGGCCGGTTTTTATTTGGGTTATGGCCGATATAAAGAAGAAGTAGGAATCTTGCAGAGTTTTTCGAGAATTGCATTCCAGATGCTTTGTCATAAAGGGTCTTGTCACTATGCTTGCTTCATCTATTGTGTCAGCCGTGGCGTGCGGCAACGTCGCTTCACGAACATGGCTGTTGGGTTGGATATGGCGCAAAGCCCGATAAGGGTGGCAGCCGGATGATCCCGGCGAGCGGCATACCGGGTATTCTTGCAAGAATAACCAGAGGAGAGAAAAGACATGTCGAAACCGAATCTTCAGGCCGGGCTGTTCGCCGTGACCGCGTTGTTCACGGCCGGTGCGCAGGCCGATGTGTTGCTGACGGTTGATCTGTCCGTGGTCAACCAAGTGACGATCAGCGCGACCAGCGGTCTGGCCGCCAACAGCGCGTCGGGCTCTGATACTACCGGTGTGTATCTCGACAACTTTTACAATGGCGCGGGGAGCTCTATCAACGAAACGCTTATTTCGGGCGATCTCACCAGCGCGGAGAACACGTCGGACATGAGCCCGGACCTGTTCCGCGGCGGGAGCGGCTCCGACACGGGGCTCAACATCTGGAGCTTCACTGATGATTTCAACGCTACCTTTACTGCCGGCTCGCTGGCGTTCGTGGGTTCCGCGACGTGGGATCTGGACGCGGCCGCCTACGCCGACATGCTCGCCGGCAACAGCAGCGGGGACATCTACTTCCCGGCCGACACGTTCGACGACGTTCCCGGCGCGATCTTCCTCGGGACGTACAACGTTGTCGTGCCCGCCCCCGGCGTGCTGCCTCTGCTCGGCGTCGGTCTCGGTGCCGGCGTGATCCGCCGCAGGCGCTGATCGGACAGGGTTTTCTGGATATCCAAAGAACCGGCCTCCCGCGATGGGAGGTCGGTTTTCTTTTTTTGCGTTTTCAATGCGGAGCGTTGCTTTGAGCGGCTCGGCCCGTCCGGGTGGATGGGGTGGTGGTTGCGGGTCAGGTGATCGCTCCCTCTCGGTCGCGGCTCTTTGCCGGCGATGCGGAACGTTCACCTGAAAAAACACCCGGGCTCGCGCCCGGGTCTGGTTGATGCACACGGGTTTTCATAGGCTCCGCGTCACGGGCAGCCGGACGTGAAGCTTTCGATGAACGCCTGGACATCGCCGAGGTCGTAGATGCCGTCGACGTTGAGATCGGCGATCGGGTCGTTCGCTGTGAACCCGGTGACGAACAGGTTGATGTCGACGAGGTCGAGCACGCCGTCGCCGTTGAGGTCGGCCGGGCATGCGGGGTCTTCGTCCATCGCGATGCACGCCGAGAACTCGGAGGTGCTGCCCGAGGCGAGCTCGGTCGCGGTGGAGGAGACGACCCAGCCGGCGGGTGCCGAGACGGGCAGGGTCTCGTCGAAGGCCGCCACGCCGAGGGGGTCTGTGGAGACGTTGAACGAGCCGAGGAACATCTGGCCCTGGCCGAAGCCGGAGGGGTTACACTCGGGGTTTGCGAAGACTTCGATGCGGAAGTTGGCGTTCGGGCGGCTGTCGAGTTGCCCGGCGACGTGGGTGCCCGCGGCGGAGACGGAGGCGGAGTCGAGGACGGGGAAGTTCTGGAGCCCGTTGCCGCCCTGATCGGGGTCGAGCGGGTCGTTGGGGGTGGGCCCGATGGCACCGGTCAGGGGGAGCAGGTCGATGCCGAGCACGCTGTTGGCGAAGATGCTGTTGCCCGTGATGTCGACCCCCATCACGGGTGTGTGGACCGCGACGCCGTCGAGGAGATGGCCGGCGATGGTGTTGGCGTCTTCTGGGTTGGGTCCGCCGATGGTGACACCCTGGACGGGTCCTTCGAAATCATTGAGGACGTTGATACCGGTGACGGATCCGAGCACGGGTTCGTCGTTGGCGTTGAGGCCGATGGTGTTTCCGGTGATTGAGATGTTACCGCCGGTTCCGCTGATCTGGATGGCGTCGCCGAAGAGCAGGCCCTGTGCGTGCGGCGGTTGCCCGTGTCCGAGGATGCCGGCGATGCGGTTGTTGCGGACGATGGTGCCGTTGTTGACGCCTTCGAAGCCGATGCCAACGATGCTGAAAAGGTTGCCCTGTTCCATGCCGTTGGGTTTGATTCCGATCCAGTTGTTCTCGATGATGGTGTCTTCGGTGTCGAAGAGTTGAACTGTGGTGCCCTGCGGGAAGCCCTCTTCGCCGACGGTGCCGTAGCCGGTGATGTAGTTGCGTTCGGCGAGGGTCGGCCCGCCGAGGCGGTTGCCGACGGCCACCAGGGAGCCGGATCCACCGGCGAAGCCCCAAATGCGGACTCGTTGTGCGGTGTTTCCGATGATGATGTTGTAGTTGGATCGGTCGATCTTGATCGTGCTGGTGATGGTGTTGTTTCGGATGATGTTGTTTTCACCGTCGAACACGTCGATGCTGGCGATCCCGGTGTTTTGTTCGACGATGTTGTTCGAGCCGATCACACTGATCGGGGTACTGTCGAAACCCTTGACGACGGAGTTGCCCCCGATGGCTCGGAGCGTTGCCCAGATGACGACCTCTCCGCCGTCGGGGTTTGTGTCGCCCGTGAACGCCGTCTGCGTCGTGGCGTCGAGGATCACCGGCTGGAAGAACCGGGGGTTGGAGGGGCGGATGACCGCGCGTCCGGGGTAGAGCCACTGGAACTGCCAGTCGCTCTGCGGGATGTTGAAGGCGATGGTCTGGACGCCGGGCGTGTTGTCGGAGGCCAGAGCGGCCTCGGCGAGTGTGACCTTGCCGTCGGGCCCGGGCAGATCAGCGACCTGCTGGGCTCCGCCGAAATCGATGAAATCGTCGGAGGAGTCCACGGTGATCGTCTGGCCGAGGGTGGTGCCCGCGATCGAGGCGAGCCACAGGGCCGATGCGGTGATGATCGTCGGTGCGTGCATTGTCAGTCCTTTCACTTTGTATTGCTCCGCGAACGATGTGTGGGTTGTTCGATGATTCGGTCCGAGTGAAAAGACGCCGCGGTGTGTTCGGCCACGGCGCCCGGGGGAGAGAGAATGTCTCGGGCGAACGTCGGTCGTGCCCTCACCGATAAGAGATGGACGGGGTGGAGCAGATACTCAAAATCATGAGAAAACGCTCTGAATAAATGGAGGCTTGTTGTCAATTTTTGGATCGCCCGCGCACAACCGCGGCCGCCCCGGTATGGAGAGCGGCCGCGGTGATCGTGTCGTGCCCGTTTCGATCTGATCCGGGACGACTTGGGGAAAAGGAGAGACGGGCCGTTGGCCCGTCCCACCGGAGGGGAAGAGTTTCAGTCGTCAGGGGCAACCGGCGGTGAAGGAAGCCACGAACGCCTGCACGTCCAGGAGGTCGAGCACGCCGTCGCCGTTGAGGTCGGCCAGCGGATCTGCCGAGGTGAAGCCCGCGATAAACGCCTGCACGTCTTGGAGATCGAGCACGCCGAACGGTTCGGCGAGGTCGGCGGGGTTGCAGCCCGCGGGCCCGGTCGTCACGGTGATGACCGCGATCGCCTCGCTTGCGCAGGTGATCCAGACCTCGTATCCCCCGGCGACAGGCCGGGTGAGGATGTGGTTGATCTGGTTGTGCGGCAGCGGGCTTGACCCCTGCTGCCAGAGCATCCATTCACCGTCTTTGAACCTGGCCACGCCGGTCAGCTCGGGGAGGAAGGACACCCAGACCGAGCCGTCGGGCGCGATCTCGACATCGCTGAAATCGTCCGAGGGCAGGGGCGTGTTGGTCAGGTCGTATTTGTCGTACAGACCCGTGGCGGGGTCGTAGTGGAACAGCCCGACGCCCGAGGCGATCCAGAGCGTGCCGTCGTCGGCCACGTCGAATCCGGTGAGCAGCTGGCTGGTGGTGTTGACGGTCAGGCCGAGGACTTCACGGGGGACCTGCGTCCAGGTGTTCCCGTCGGTCTTGGCAAGGCCGAACACCGAGCCGACCCAGACCGAAGCGGGGTCGATCGGGTCTGGCGCCAGCCCGACGATCCGACCGATCGGCACACCGTTGCCGTACCCGAACCCGTCCATGCCGGTGAGGGGGTTTTCCCGGTAGAGCCAGAACTGATCGGCGGCGGCCCAGACCTTGCCGTCCCCGGCGATGATCGCGTAGTCGACCTCGCCGCTCGAGAGGAGCGTGTTGTACGCGTCTCCGTCGTATTCATACAACCCGAACCCGGAGGGGGAGAAGATGAGGTAGCCGTTTTCTCGGTAGACCAGCGCGGAGGTGTTGTCGGTCCCGTATGGCCAGGGCAGCCCGATGCCGTAGGTGGCGATATTCGCGTTGGTCCATGAGCCGTCGGGGTGGAGGATGTCGAAACCGCCGATGCCCGGGCCGGCGTTGGCGGTCATGGCGACGTCGCCGTTGGGTGCGAAGGCGAGATCCTCGGCGAAGTAGTCCAGCATGCCGGTGTTGGTGAGCCGGTACCGCTGCCACGCGCCGTTCCGATAGACCGCGGCCCCGCCGATGCCGCAGACCCAGATGGCCCCGTCCGACGCCTCGCCGTAGTCGAGCGTGTACGAGCCGCCCCAGATCCCGAGGTTGGACCAGACCTCGCCGTCGAACAGCTGGACCGCGTCGGGGTTGGTCACGATCACCCTGCCCGAGGGCAGCATGTCGATCGTCACGAACCCGTTCCCGTACACGGGGAGCGGGGGGTCGGGGATGACGGTCATCGCGCCGTCGGGCGCGCGCACGGCCCATCCCTGGTCGGTCGCCATCAGCATGTTGCCGGCCGAGTCGACCGGGTGCTTGCCGAGGATGTCGATGAGCGTGGGCGAGGCGATGTCGGGCCCGCTGTGCTGCGTGAACACGCCGTTCTTGAACGAGACGAGGCCCATCGGGTCTGATGAGAACCAGACCGTGTAACCGCCGTCCGCGTCGGGTTGGACCGCGACGCGTTGGACCCAATCCCAGCCGGGCCACCACGGGACACCGTTGCTGGTGTTCCAGATCTCCCAGATGCCGTCCGACGGGTCGTAGTGGCCCAGCCCCCCGCGGGCCGAGCTGTTGGTCCCGCGGATGGCGAGCCAGATCGTCCCGTCGGGCGCGACGTCGATCCCGTCGATCCAGCTATCGGGCATCGGGGTGTTGAACGCGTCGAGCCGCGTCACGCACCACGGTTCGATGGACGGGTTGAACCTCAGGAACCCGAACTGGGTCGCGATCCACATCATCCCGTCCGGGGTCTTGGCGATCTCGTTGAACGCGGGGTTGACGATCTGAGGACACCCGACATTGCTGAGCACGTGCCACCGCGTGCCGTCGAAATGGCTCGTGCCTCCTTCGGCCCAGAACGTGTTGAACCCGGAGATCCACGGCGTGTCGTCGTCGTCGACGAACAGCGAATAACACAGGTCGCCGGGGATGCCCGTGTTCGACGGGCGGATCAGTTCCCAGGAGAAGTCATCTGCCGCGGTCGCGGCGGTCGTGGCGGCAGAAAGCAGCACAACCGGGAGGGCATTCTTCAGCAAGCGGGACATCGGATCGTCCTTTCTTCAATCTCTTCGGGCCCGGGGCCGGGCGGTTTTTCGGAAACACCCGTCCCGACCTTCGCCGGGGCGGGCGCGTTTTTCGGCGGCCGCGTTCAGGTGCAACCGTTCAGGAATGCGGTGACAAACAGGTTGACATCGGTGAGGTCGAGCACGCCGTCGCCGTTGAGGTCGGCGATGGGGTCCTGCGTGAGGAAGCCGTCGACGAATGCCTGGATGTCGTTCAGGTCGAGCACGCCGTCTCCGTTGAGGTCGGCGGGGCAGTGGGGGCTTGTGCAGTCGAGGGACTGTGCGTAGGAATCGGCGGGTGCGACATCGCCGAACGCCCACAGCACACCGTCGGCGTCACGGGCCATCGCCTGGATGCGGGTCTGCGGCACGGGCGCGAACGGTTGGAGCGTCCAGCCCGATCCATCCATGTAGGCCTCCTGTGCGTCGGCGAAGACACCGGTCGTCCAGGTCGAGCCGTCAGATGCCATCACGACGTGGTCGAGCGCGTCCACGGTCGGGTAGGGGCTCGGGGCGAGCGTCCAATCGGACCCGTCGAAGTGCGCGAGCGTGACGGTCGGCCCGCCCGCGGCGCTGCCGTCGCCCACGGCCCAGATGTCGTCCGGTCCCGTGGCGTCGATCCCGCCGAGTTCGCGGTCGATGAAAAGCACGCCCCCGACGCGGGGATCTTCAACCAGTGAGAGGGAGGAGCCGTCCCAGTGAATGAGCAATCCACCCGCACCGATGCCGTCGCCGGCCGGGTGGCGTCCGACCGCCCAGACATCATCGGGCGCGAGCGCGAGCACGTCGTTCATGGCGATGCCGGCGCCGACACCCCCGCCGGGCCAGTCGAAAGCGGGATCGGCGACCTCGATCCAGCCGCCGCCGTCGTTCATGAGAAACATGGGGACCGTGACATCGCCCGCACCGCCGAAGCCTGTCGCGTTTCCGACGGCGAACAGTGTGCCGTCGGGCGCGGCGTCCATCGCGGTGATGGTGCCCCCGCGGTCCGCGAACGGGTCTCCCGTCTGCGCCATCAAGGGGATGTTTTCGGGCGTGGACCACACGCCCGTGTCCGGGTCGAGCACCGACACCGCGGGCTCCGAAAGAGCGAACGGATCGGGCTGCATCTTGCCGCCCACCCAGACGCGGCCGTCGGGTGCCGCGGCGGAGGCAAGCCAGACGGGGATGCCCGGTCCCGCGTTTCGGTCGGGTTCACCAAGATCGGTCCAACCGCCGGTGTCCCGCCGGAGCATGTGGTATGTCGCGGGCGCCGCCGATCCCGGCTGGTCCGTCGAACGGAGCAGTGCGAAGACCGGCCCGCCATCCGCGTCCGCGTCGATAAACCCGTTCCGTTCGAGGCCCGGGTTGGGTGTTGCCACCTGCTCCCACGAGCCGCAGGGCCCCTGGGCGACAGCGGCTTGGGCCGCCATCCCGACGAGAAACACGCTCAGCGTTGAAATCCGACACATGGTGATACTCCTTTCGCCCGTCATCTCGTTCGATACCCGATCCGATCGGGCGTCTTCCCTCTCAAGAGGGGCAGCCATTCGCGAAGGCGGTGATGAACAGGTTGACATCGTTCAGGTCGAGCACACCGTCGCCGTTGAGATCCGCGATGGGGTCCTGCGCGAGGAAGCCGTCGACGAATGCCTGGATGTCGTTCAGGTCGAGCACGTCGAACGGTTCGGCGATGTCGGCCTCGTTGCAACCTTGTGATCCGCCGGGCGTCAGCCGGAGCACGAGCGGCGAAGCGGTTGCCCCTCCGTCGGCCGATACGCGGCCCAACGCCCATCCGGTGCAGTCCGGGTACGTCACCATCTCATGGATGCCCGAGCCCACGAGTTCGACCCCCTGCAGCGTGCCCTGCGGAATGAGCGACCAGGCCGCGCCGTCCCAGTGAGCGAAGAGCAATTCGTTGCTCGGCGGGATTGCACCGAAAGCCCACACATCATCGCTCGCGACGGCCGCGACGGTCATGGGCCGGATCTCCTGCGGGCCGGGGAATTCCGTCCACGATGAGCCGTCCCAGTGCAGGTAGGTGCCGAACACGTCCCCGCTGGTGAGCAGCTGCTTGTCCCCCACGGACCAGATATCATCCGCGGCGATCGCCGCCAGGCTGAAGACATGGTCCTCGGCCAATTCATCGCCTGTCAGGAAGTTCACATCGCCGGGGAGAATCTCGCTCCACTGGTTGCCGTTCCAGTTCCACAGCGACAATCCATTCGGGGTCGAGACATCCGCGGCCTGATAGCCCGCGATCCAGAACGAGTCGGAGCCGAGGACCGCTGCATCGGCCACTGTCTCCGATCCGATACTCACCGGTGCGGGCGGGGTGAAGAACGAGAGTCCCGAACCATCCCAGACCCACGGCGTCACAGTGTCGCCGAACAGGTAGATCTCGCTGTCGGAGACATAGCCGATATCGGTCATGTAGCCGCCGTCGCTATCGGGGTACTCGAACGACCATGATGAGCCGTCCCAGTGGGCGAGGAAGGGGCGGGCAAAGACGAACCCGGGGGGATCGAATGTGCCGACGAACCAGAGATTGTTCTCACTGCTGCCGTCCATCGCGACGACCCCGCGCGGGATGCCCGGCAGCACACCGTCCAGATCGACCTGGTTGACGACCTGCCACGAGACCCCGTTCCAGTGGGTGAGGATGATCGAAGTGGGGTCGATGCCGTTCGGGCCGAACGTCAGGCCGAACCCCGACGCATTATCGGGCCCGAAGGAGACCACATCGATCATCACCAGGTCTTCGCCTTGGAATGTCGGCGGGGCCACCTGCACCCACGAGCCGCAGGGCTGGCCGGCGAGAGCACCGGCGGCCGAGAGAGCGGCGGCGGTCCCACTCAGCGCGATTTTGTGAAAATGATTTGGCATGAACATACTTCGCTCCTGCATCGATACTTCTTGTGGAAATACGTCATGAAGACGCACGCTGTTCTATATTTGTCAAGCACTCTGTCTCTGCCTGGGGAAAGGCCTCGATATCAAGATGTATCTCGTCATGGACAGATACCTCCGTATGCTGGAAAACCAAGGGGGAGCACTCGGTTTCCCCCATGACAGCAGCGCCGTCGGGCGCCGGACCGGCTCACGTTTTTTCGAGATCGGCTGACAATTCTGGATCGAGATCATGGACGGACCGGGCGATGTCACCATCCTGCTGAAGCGCGCAACTGAGGGCGACGCCGGGGCTCTGGAGGCGCTCTTCCCGCTGGTTTACGACGAGTTGCGGCGTCTGGCCCGGGGTTACTTCGCCGATGAACGCGCCGACCACACGCTGCAGCCCACCGCGCTCGTCCACGAGGCATACCTGCGACTTGTCCGCCGCGACGACATCTCGTTATCAGACCGTCGCGAGTTTCTCGCCGTCGCCGCACAGGCGATGCGGCGGATCCTGCTCGACCATGCGCGGAAAAAAGGCCGCCTGAAACGGGGCGGGGGTCGGCGGGCCGATCCCGAAGCGCTGCTGACGCTTTCGGTCGAGGACGAGGCGTATCTGGTCGAAGTGGATTCGGTGCTCGACCGGCTGAACACCATCGACCCCACGGCGCACTCGGTGGTCATGCTGCGTTACTTCGCGGGCCTGACGATCCAGCAGACCGCCGAGGTGCTCGGGTTGTCCCCCGCGACGGTCAAGCGGAACTGGGTTTTCGCGCGGGCGTGGCTGCACCAGCAGATCAGCGGGGGGGAAGGGAACCGTGTCGACGGAACAGCATGAGCAACTCAAGGCATTGCTCGACCGCGCTCTCGAGCTGGACCCCGATCGGTGGGAGGCGTTCGCCGCCGAGGCCTGCGCCGCCGACGAGGCCCTGCGCGGGCAGCTCCTGGCCCTGCTGCGCTCGTTCCGCGAAAGCCCGGACGTCCTCGAACATTCACCCGTCAGGGGGCTCGACGAGAAACGCGAGCAGCGGGACGCGCTCGAACGGCTCGGCGCACAGATCGGGTGCTACAGGATCGAAGAAATGGTCGGCATGGGCGGCATGGGCGTCGTCTACCGGGCGGTGCGTGTCGACGGGGCCTTCGAGCAGACTGTCGCCGTCAAGTTTGTCCGCTGGTCGTCCGGCGACGATCTCGCCAAGAGGTTCCGCCAGGAGCGAACGGCGCTCGCGAAACTCAACCATCCCGGGATCACGTCTCTGCTCGACGCGGGCGTTGATGAGCGGGGAACACCGTATCTCGTCATGGAATACGTCGCGGGCCGGCCCATCGACGTGTATTGCGCCGAAAACCGCCTCGGCCTCGAGGAGCGCGTCCGCCTCATCATCGACGTGTGCGGCATCCTGAGCCACGCCCATCGGCACTTGGTGGTGCACCGCGACCTCAAGCCGTCGAACATCCTGATCGATGCGGAAGGCAGGCCGAGGCTGCTCGACTTCGGGATCGCCAAGCTGCTCGACATCGACGCGCACCGGCAGGGCGGCGCCACGGTGTTCGCGCAGCCGCTCACGCCCGAATACGCGAGCCCGGAGCAGTTCAAGGGCGAGGCCATCACCACATCGACCGACGTGTACGGGGTGGGCGTCGTGCTCTACGAGCTCCTGACGGGACGCCGCCCCTTCCGGGAGTCGGACTCCGGTTCGTTCTACAACTTTTCGCAGACCGTCTGCGAGGCGCCCCCGCCCAGGCCCAGCACGGTCGTCCGCCGTCTGCCCGACGACGCGAGGCCGGTGGGCCTTGAAAACGAAGGCGAACGGTGGTCGCGGGCGCTGCGCGGCGACCTCGACGCGATCATCGAGCGGGCGCTGCGCAAAGAGCCCGAGCAACGCTACGCGACTGTTGACCAGTTCGCCGACGACCTCCGCCGGTGGCTCGACGGTCTGCCCGTCCTCGCCAGGAAAGGGACGTTCTCCTACCGCGCCTCGAAGATGGTGCGCCGCCACAAGGGCACCACCGTCGCGGCGTCCGTCGCCCTGTTTTTTCTCGTCTTCGGCGGGGCGGGGATGACCTACCAGGCGTGGCGTGTCGCCAGGCAGCGCGACGCGACCGAGATCGCCCGCAGGCAGGCCCGCGCGGAGGCAGAAAGGGCCGAGGACGAGGCCGAGGTCTCCCGCCGCGTCACGGAGATGCTCATCGATATGTTCAAGGTCGCGGACCCGGAGGAGGGGCCGGGCATCGACATGAGCGCTCGGGAACTGCTCGACCGCGGCGCGCGGACGATCAGGGCATCGCTCGAGAATGAGCCGCGTGTCCGCGCGACGCTCCTCGACGCACTCGGGGGGGTGTACTACAACCTCGGGGAATACACACAGGCCGAGGCGTTGTTGCGCGAAGCCCTGGAGCTGCGGCGTGCCGAGTACGGAGTTGATTCGCTCGAGGCCGCCACGACACTCAACGACCTCGGGCTCGTTTGCCAGCAGCAGGGGCGTCTCAACGAAGCGCTGGGCATGTTCCAGCAAGCCCTGGACATCCGCCGGCGACACCTTCAGAACGATTCGCCCGAGGTCCTGCAGTCACGCCACAACCTCGCGTTCATCTATCAGGGCATGGGCCGGCTCGACGAGGCCGAGAAAATTCTTCAAGACGTCCTCGCCGGCCGGATCGAACGTTTCGGGCTGGAGAGCAGCGAGGTGATCACGACGATGAACAACCTGGGAATGGTTCGGCTGATGCAGGGTCGGCACGACGAGGCCAGACACACGTTCGAAGAACTTCTGCCGCTCACCGAACGCGTGTACGGCGAGAATCACGCACAGGTCGCGCTCGTGATCAACAACCTTGCATTCGCGGCCCATTCCGCGGGCGATCTCGACGAGGCGGAATCGTTCTATCGACGCGCCCTTGAGATGAGAAGATCACTCCGCCCCGTCAATCACGTCCAGATCGCCAGACTCTGCAACAACCTCGGGGGGCTCGCGTTCGATCGCGGGCGGTTCGACGAGGCCGCCGATTGGTTCAATCAGGCGCTCTCGGCTTTTCAGGAAGGCAAACAAACCGCAGAAAGCCCGATCGTCTTCCAGATCCGCAGGAATCTCGGGCGGGCGCTGCTCGCCGGGGGAGACGCGGTGCGGGCGCTCCCGCTGCTCGACTCGGCCTATCAGAACCTGAGCCGGACGCTCGGCGCGGCGCACGCACAGACCGTGCAGGCCGCGCTGCTGCGGTCGGATGCCCTGCTCGCAACAGGCGACGCGCGGGGCGCCGAGGACGCCGCCCGGTCGATCGTCGAATCGATCGACCCGGAGCAACGCGGTCGGGCGTGGTGCGAAGCGCAGCTCAGGCTCGCCCGGGCGCTGCTGGCGCGGCGTGAAAACGCGGAAGCCGAGGCATGCGCCGGGGCCGTTCTGGAGCGGGCCGCGTCGCTCGACCCCCCCGCCGAAGACCTCCTCGAAAAGGCGCGGAAGATTCTCGGCGGACCGGGTTCGTCGGCAGGATCGGCCGGCGGCTGAGTCACCCACGCGGTCCGAAAAGGCATGAAAAAAGGCGGCACAACTCTCACAGTGCCGCCCATTGGAGAAGAGATTCTCGGTTCACGGGCACCCGGCGGTGAACGAGGCGACGAACGCCTGCACATCACCGAGGTCGAAGATCCCGTCGCCGTTCAGGTCCGCGATCGGGTCGCTCGAGGTGAACCCGGTGACGAACAGGTTGATGTCGACCAGATCGAGCACGCCGTCGCCGTTCAGGTCGGCCGGGCAGGATCCGTTGGTCGGCGCGAATGTCGGGTGCGGCGAGAAGATCGCGTTGTCGTGGTACAGGTCGTCGAACTGGTAGAAGACCTGGGCCGAGGCGCGGGGGGCCTCGATGTTCGCCACCAGCATCCCGCCCGCGGCGATGGGGCGGCCGTGCGAATAGGTCTGGTCAGCCCAATAGCCCTGCGAGGGGTCGCCCGGGTCGTTGAGCAGCGTCCCGTTGTTGGGGTTGATCCAGAGGAACGGCTTCCATGCGGGGGTCGGGGGGATGGCGTCGCCGCCGGCGTCCGGGTCCGGGTTGCGTAGGAAGGGCGGGAACCAGAGCACGTCGTTTTCGCCGTCGCCGTCGGTATCAACGTTGTAGACCCCGTTGGGGTTGAAGGCGCTGATGTCGGTCTCGCAGAACCCGCCGAGGGGGTGGTCCGCGTGCGAGCACATCTTGGCGACGCCGAAGCCCTCGGTGTGTTGGCCGACGAGCAGGCCGTCGGTGCCGTCGGTTTCTTTCAGACGGAACGGTGTGGGCGCGTCATGGGTGCCGATGACGAACGGTGGCGGGTTGAAGCGGAAGTCGCCGTCGCGGTTGGCCGCGGAGAACTGGTACCCTTCGTGCTGGTTGCCGTTGCCGTCGGAGAACGCGGGCGTGAAGACGCGGTCGGAGGGGCGGCTGAAGACGTCGGCCTGCTGGATGACGTCGAAGTGTGGCCTGAAGCCCCAGCCGGCGCGCCACTGCACCTCGGCGATTTTGGGGGCGCCGTAGGTGGGCTTGAAGTTCATGATCTCGAAGGAGTGCGAGGCCGCGGGGAAGCCGCCGTTAGCCATATCGTCGTGCAGTTTCGGACCGAAATCGACGTTGCGGAAGTAGTGCGTGTGGTTGTCGAGGTTGATGAGCGTGACTTGGAACGTGTCGCCTTGGAACCACCCCTCGATGCGGTTGCCCTCGGGCCCGAAGCCGTACATCTCGTTGTTCATGTAGACCGTGACGAAGCGGTTGTCGCCGAACGTGCCGGGCGGGATGCCGTTGTCGGCGAGCATCTGCTCGGCCTCGGGCGGGATCTGGAGCTGGTCCTTGGCGAGGTCGGCCCAGTCGTCCCACACGCCCATCGGGGCGGTGTTCGCGTCCGTGAGCATCGCGAGCACGTCGGCGGTCGACGCGCCGGCGAGGGCCGCGGTCGCGACGTTGTACATCTTCTTTTCGGGCGCCGCGTCGCCGATGTCGTCGATCGAGAGCGCGGCGTTGCGCGTGGCGTAGCTCATCCCCTGGGGTTCGAGCTCGACGGCGCCCGTGTGGGCGTTGACGGTCTCGAAGATCGGCTGGAGGAACTGGATCCGCGGCGGGTGGACCCGCCAGCCCCAGTTGTACACGCCGCGGAGCAGATGCAGCGGGGGCATGTCCACCGTGATGTCCGCGACCTCGTCGCCGTGCACCGGCACCCAGACCGCATCGAACCCCTTGAACGGGAATTGAACACTGCCGGCGAGCCGGTTGTCAGCCATCACGACCGTGGGTGAGAAATCCTCCCGCACGAGCGAATAGATGTGGTAATGCACGCGGAGGGTGTCGTACTTGTGCGCCTCGATGGGCACGCGGATGAGGAAGGTGTCCGAGTCGAACTGCCCGTCGTACCAGAGATAGTTGACATCGACCTCCCAGATCTTGCGGTCGACGCCGTCGATGCCGGGGGCGGTCAGGCCCGAATCACGGACCTCCTTCATCTTGTACTGCCCGGGCATGTGGTCGGGGACGAACGCCCCGCGGTTGAAGTTGAGCATGGCGAAGCCGTCGTAGATCCGCCCCTGCGTCTGTCCCAGCAGGATGTCGAGCAGGTCCTGGGCCGCGGCGAGCATCGCGGCGGAGTCGCCGGCGTTCGCGGCGTCCTTCATGTCCTTGAGATCCTGCCGCATGTCGTCGTTGGGGCTGTCCGCCCGCGTGATGGTGTGACCGGTGATGCTCGTCGCGCCCAGCGCGTTGCTGGTCATCACAGGCCCGACGAGGTTCAGCAGGGTGTCCCCGTCGGCCTGATCGGTGAACGGGATGCGCACCGTCTGACCCGTCGTCGCCGACAACGTCGGCTCGACAATCCCGGGGTCGTTCGGGTCGGACAAACCGGCCAGACCGGTGGGCGCCAGCGCCGCGAGCATCAACAGTGTTCCTGTGCGATTCATGAATGTGCCTTTCTGCTCGGGGCGGCATTGAAGACGCCCCGCGGTGGATGCTGCGGGCGGCCCACGCGGCCGATCCCGGACACGAACGCAGAAACACACACCCGCTCAAGCGGGTTTGATCTCAAGGGGGGCCTCTTCCGCCACGTCCTCTTGCTCCACGTTTTTCCGCCGGCGTCGCGGGTCCGTTCCGCCGGGGGTGTCACGAGCAGGAGATCCGGGCCGGTTCCGGGATACCGCGAATCGAAAAACTTCCGGCGTCATACGCGATGGCCGTGTCCGAAACAAAGAGAGGATCAGGCCCGGGCACGGAACCCAGAACGGGTCGCGTAGAATGCCGAGGCCGGGAATTGAAGGCGATCGATGAGCAAACCCGAATCTGAAATGTCCGACCCGGAACTCGTCGCGGCCTGTCTGGAAGGCTCGGACGCGGCGTGGGCCGCGCTCGTCGATCGGTACAGCCGGCTCGTCTATTCGATCCCGGCCCGGCACCGTCTGCCCGAGGACCTCCGTGACGACGTCTTCCAGTCCGTCTGGACGATCACCGTCCGGCACCTCGCCGGGCTGCGCGATGCCCGGAGCCTGCCCGCGTGGCTCATCAGGACCACGCAGAGGGAGACCTGGCGCGTCGCCCGCGCCGCCAGAAACACCCGCGAACTGGCCGAGGCGGATCAACCGGCCTGGGCCGACCCGGACGAGGCCGACCTGCTCGAAGCAAGGCAGCACCTCCGCGAAGCGCTCGACTCGATGGACGAGCGATGCAGGCGGCTCCTGCTGGCGGTCTTCCGTGAGCAACGCCCCGATTACCAGATTATTTCCGAACAACTGGGCATCCCGAGGGGGTCGATCGGCCCGACGAGAGGGCGGTGCCTGAACAAACTCCGCACGCTGATGAATAATCGGTACCCCTCAAGCCCGGGCTGAGCATTTTTTCCACCGCGACGGCGTATCTGCGGCAGCGGTTGATGCTCCTGAACAACGAAGGGGCTGATGATGGACGACACAACAATCGAACAACTCGCCGCGATGCTGGCCGGCGATCTCGACAACGAGGACGCACGGTCGCTCCGCGATCAACTCGCGGCGACCGACGAGGGACGCGCGGCGCTCGCCGAATTCGAGCAGATCGCGTCGTTTCTCCGCGAAGAGCACGCCGCCGAGCCCCCGGCTTCCCTCGTCAAACGGGCGAAAAAGGTGCTGCGGCAGAACCGGCCGGGCGTGGCGGATCGGCTGAAAGACGGCGTGCGGTCGTTCTTGGCGGCCCTCGACTTCGACAGCCGGCTCTCGCCCGCCGTCGCGGGTTTCCGCGGGGTCGCCGAGGTCGCGCAGGTCGCGTTCTCGGCCGAGCCTTGCGAACTGGATCTCGAGATCCAGCCCGGCGAGGGCGAAACATCATCGGTCCGCGGACAGATCGCCGCCGATGAACCCGAGGGCTGGACGCTGCGGTTCACCGACTCGGCCGGGCACGAAGCCGTCGAGATCGAAGCGGGTCCCGACGGCTCGTTCAGGATCGACCTCGCCCCGGGCAGTTACACCATCACGCTCGAACGCGGGGCCATCCGCGTCGAGGCGGGCCCGCTCCCGCTGCCGTGATCGGACGGATGCACGATGACCTCCACAGACCTGCTCAACCGAGTGCTGGACGCCGCGGGCGCGGGCAACGACGGTGCCCCGCTCGGGCCGCTCCCGACGGCCCCGCCCGAGGGCGACCTGCTCGACTGCCTCGACGAGATCCGCGCGATGGTGGTGCGTGATCTCGACGGGGCGCTGCGCGCGCTGGACGTGGTCGCGGGTCTTGTGGATTCGATCGATTCCGCGACCGCCCGGGCGCGGCTCGGGTCGGTGCGCGGGCACGCGCTGAACTACGCGACGCGCTACGACGAGGCGGAGGAGGCCGCGACGGGGGCGGTCGAGGCTGCCGAGTCGATCGGCGACGAGACCGAGGCCGCCCGGGCGTGGATGGTGCTCGTGCACACCTACGCCAAACTGGGTCGGCTCGGGGACGCGCTGCGTTCGGCCCTGGAGGCGGAGCGGGCCTTCACCGAAGGGGGCGAGCTGGGCCTCGCGGTGCAGGCGCTCTGCAACGCGGGCATCGTGACCCGGATGATGGGCGACGGCGAGGCCGCGATCGGGATGTTCGAGCGCGCACTGGGCATGCAGGAGCACGAGCCGGCGATCCGCGCCCAGATCGAGAGCGGTCTGGCCGAGTCCATGCTCGACGTGGGGCGTTTCGCCGACGCCGAGGCGGCGTTCCTCAGATCCGCCGAGACGTTCGAATCGGTCGGCGCGTCCCGGGCGGCGTCGATCGTGCGGGGGAACCTCGCCGACCTGTACGGCCGGCAGGGCAGACTCTCGGCGGCGATCGAGCAGTTCGAGGTCGCCCGGCGTTTCTTCGAGGAGGACCGGGCCTACGGCGAGCTGGGCCGGATCCTGACAGAGCAGGCGGACGTGTACGCGGCGACGGGTCTGATCGACGACGCCATCGCGGGTTATCGTCGTGCGGGCGTGTTGCTCGAACGGGCCGGGGCGGTGCAGGAGCAGGCGCGATCGCTGACCGGTCTGGGTCGGATGCTCATCACGCGGGACCCCGATGAAGCCGCCGACGCGCTCGACCGCGCCGCCGCCCTCTACGAACAAGCCGGCAGCACGTCCGGCAAAGCCTTGGCGACGCTGCACCGCGCGCGGCTCGAGCTCGCGCGGGGCGACCCCGAAGCCGCCAAACGCGCCGTTGATGCGGCGACCGACGCCCTCGCCGGACGCCGAAGCGACCTGTTGATGTGCGAGATGACGCGGGCGGACGTGCTCATCGCCCGGGGCGATTTCGCCCGCGCCGAGACGCTGCTCACCGAAGCGATGGATACAGCTGCGACGCTCGGCCTCCCGATCTACCGCGCCGAGATGCTCTGGCGTCGGTCCGTCGCCCGACGCGGGGCGGGCAGGATCGAACACGCCATCGCCGATGCGCGTGAAGCGATCGACCAGATCGAGCGCATCCGCGGCACCCTGCAGGGCTCGCGGTTCCGGGCGGGCCTTGTCGGCGGCAGCCGGGCGCTCTACGAGCAGGCCGTCTCGCTCATGCTCGAGACGGGCGCGACGGTCGAGGCATTCGAGACCACGGAACGCGCCCGGGGCCGGACCCTGCTCGACCTGCTGGGGGGCGGGGCCGAGATCGACGCCGCGGCGGGCGCCGAGGACGACGCCATGCGAAACCTGCTGCGCGACCTCGCCGACGCGCGCGCCGAGCTGAACGCGGTCTACTCCGCTCTGGACCCGACGGCCAGCGGGCCTTCGCACGCACAGTGGATCGAAAAAGTCCGAGGCGCCGAGGACCGCGTCACCGTGATCGAGACCCGCCTGCACGCCTCGCGGCGTGTCCGTGAACTGCTCGGCGTGCCCGAATCGTTCGGCCGGATCGCCGCCGAGCTCGACCCCGGGCAGGCGCTCGTCAGTTACTGGATCGACGGCGAGTCGATGCGGTGCTTCGTCGTCCGCGATGGACGGGCCGAGGCCGCCACGCTCCCCGCGAGCACCGACGAGATCGGAGCCGCGATCCAGGACGCCCTTTTCCAGATCAGGCGGGGGTTGATGCGCGGGCCGGAGGGCGCCTCCCGGCAACGCCGGCTCTCGTCGTGCCTCGCGGCGCTTGCCGACCTGCACGACATGATCTGGGCACCGCTGGCGGGCATGCTCGAGGGCGTCGAACAAGCCGCCGTCGTCCCGGCCGGGCCTCTCCACGCCGTCCCGTTCTCGGCCCTGTTCGACGGCCGGCGCTACCTCGTCGAGCGGGTCGAGCCGGTGTTGTTACCCACCGCGGGCGTCCTGCCCCTGCTGCATGACGCGGGCGCGGACGCCCCCGGCGACATCGCCGTGCTCGCCGTGCCCGACCGGATCGCCCCCGAAATCGAAATGGAAGCGTCGGCGCTGCGCGACACACTCCCCGACGCCGACGTCATCGTCGGGGCGGAGGCGACCAGCGAACGGGCGCGTCAGATGGCGGCCTCGGCCGGCGTTTTGCACCTCGCCTGCCACGGCGCGTTCCCCCCGTCCAACCCGCTCGCGGCCGGGCTGAAGCTCGCCGATCGGTGGATCACCGTCCGGGATGTTCTCTCCTGGAAACTGCCCGGCTCGGTCGTCGTGCTCAGCGGATGCGACACGGGCC
>JALWOY010000113.1 GCA_027083355.1 Phycisphaerales bacterium
TGGCGGCCGGCGGCACGCATGGACAAGACGGCGATCCGAACGAGTCGGGTCTGGCTTTCTTCCGGCGTCATACACACAGAAGAGCGCCTTCCAGCCCATCTGTCAAGTCGTTTCTACAAAGCAGCGGGACGCCTGTCCCACCGGGGTGTCTGGGCTTTGGAGATGGGTCAAAGTCGTTCAGGGAGTTGGGGATCGATCGACAGGACAGTCGGATTCTTGATGTTTTTCTCGGAACTTCTTTGATCTATCCCCGGGATGGGGTATGTTCCGGGTGTGGGGGGACGCCGAGAAGGCGGTTGCCGACGCGAACAGCGTCAGGCGTCGGGCTGTATGGATCAGAACGTTTCGTCGGGCGGGAAGTGTGCAGAAGGCGGCACAGTTCCGGGGAGATGTGTGCGATGTCGGGCGTGTATGTGAATGAGTTCTCTCGTGTCGGGGCCCGGCAATGGCCCGTGGACTGGAGGGAAACTGTATGAATCACGCCGGGATGCTTTTTCTTGTCGAACGGAACCGAATCGGCCTGCTCACGATCCTGATTACGGTGTTGGGGTTGTCGGCCTGGTCTGGCGAGGCCCGCGCGAGCACGCCGCCCCGGGTCAGACCCGACAGCCGGATGGTCTACGTCAGCAGCTCGATGGGCGACGATGCGAACGACGGGTTGAGCGCCGCGACACCGAAGAAGACCCTTGCGGCGGCCGCGGCGTTGATGCGCGAGGGGTATCCGGACTGGATGCTTCTGCGCGGGGGCGATGTGTGGCTGGAAGGGCTGGCGGGTTATCCGTTCTCCGGGCGGAGCGATGACGAGCCGATGGTGATCACGACGTACGGTGCGGTCGACGTGCCGGCGAGTGTTTCTCCGCGGGAGATCTCGGCGGCGCACCCCACGGGCGAGCACCTCGTCGTGATGAACATTCACTTCCCGGTCACGCCGTGGGACAGCGATATCGTCGATGGCTGGACGGCGTTGACGCCGCACCCGACGACGCACGTGATTTATGTGAGCAGCTCCGCGGGGGACGACGCGACCGGGCGTGTCTACGACCTGAGCGACCCGGCGGACGCGGACCTGATCGGCCCGGACCCGCAGCACCCCGCCGGCCCGGTGCAGGCGTTCGCGACACCCGGCGCGGCGTATGACCTGATGCGTGACGGGTACCCGGACTGGATGCTGCTCAAACGCGGCGACGAGTGGACGATCACGGGTCACACCTTCGGCCGGAACCTGTGGAAGAAGTCGGGTCAGGGCCCGGGTTTGGGTCGCATGCTCGTGTCGAGTTACGGCGATGATTCGCTCGACAGGCCGTTCCTGCACACCGACCCGACGAAGCACGGGATTTTCTCGGTGACGAACACGTGGAACCCCGAATCGGTCAGCCACATCGGTTTCGTCGGTCTTCACCTGGAGCCGAACGGCCGGCGGGTGGACCAGAACCCGACGGGCATCCGCTGGCTCGCGGCGGGTTCCGACATCCTGTTCGAGGACATGGCGGTGATCGGGTACAAGGAGTGCGCGTTCTCGAGCGGGCCCAAGCAGGACCTCGCGTTGCGGCGTTGCATCATCGCCGACAACTGGTCGACCGAGGGACACTCGCAGGGGATCTTCGTCAAGGAGGTCGACGGGCTTCTTGTTGAAGAGTGCATCTTCGACCACAACGGATGGAATGAAACGATCGCCGACGCGGACCGCTCGACGTACAACCACAACATGTACCTCTCGACGACCAACCGGGGCGTGGTCGTCCGCAACAACATCTCGGTGCGTGCGTCTGCGACGGGTTGTCAGGCCCGTTCCGGCGGGGACATCATCGGCAATATCTTCGAGGGCAACCCGTTCGGGCTGAATTTCGGCTGGACCGAGGGCGTGGCGCTGCCCGACGATCGTGGCAGCATCGGGATGTGTCTGGACAACATCGTGATCGATGTCGAGAACCGGGGCTTCGGTCAGTGGGGCATCGCCATCGGGAACATCGGGGCCCGCCAGCGGACGCCTTTCCGCAACAACCTGATCATCGGTCGGAACGATCAGCTGGCCGGGCTGATCATCTCGGGGACGAACAACTACGGGATCCACAGCATCGAGATCTCGCAGAACGTGGTGTACAACTTCGACAGGCCGATGCGTGTGCTCGGCACGCCGGGCGAGAACCTGACGAACGTGCTGTTCTCGGACAACACGCTCGTGCAGAACGACTCGGACGACAAGCAGCTGATCGAGTTCCGCGACGCCGACCCGGACCCGAGCATGACGGCCTTCCAGGGCAACGCGTACTTCAGCCGGTTGCCGGCGCACCGGTGGTTCCGTGTCGATTCGGAGGCCGAGCTTTCGCTTGATGAGTGGACGGAGGTCGCGTCGGAATCGGACGCGAGCGTCGAGAGCGACCCGTTCCCCGACCCGACGCGCGATCTGGCGACGTACAGCGGCTATCTCGGCTTCGAGCCGACGCTCGACGGGTTCATGCGTCAAGCCCGGCAGCAGCGCAAGGGCTACTGGCGCGAGTCGCTGACGGCCCGGACGGTCGGGGACTGGATCCGCGAGGGCTTTGCCATGACGGATCACGGCGAGTAACCTGCCCACACGCCGGCGAGGATCACCAGCGCGGGGCCGACGATCGGCCCCGCCTGTTTCATTCCCTCCCGGCCCGTGACGGGGCGCTCGCATGGACGATCCGGCAACCCGGCAGAACGAGGGCGGACAAGCCGCTCGCGATCGCGGGGGGGCGCCGTCGCTGAAACGCCGGGCGTCCGCGGGTGCGTTGTGGGTGCTCGCCGGGCACGGCGCGGGCCAGGTGCTGCGGCTCGGGTCGAACCTCGTGCTGACGAGGCTGCTGTTCCCCGAAGCGTTCGGGCTGATGGCGCTCGTGCAGATCTTCCTCCAGGCGATGCAGATGTTCTCGGAGGTGGGGATCCGGGCGAGCATCGTCCAGCACGCACGCGGGGGCGACCGTGTCTTTCTCGACACCGCGTGGACGGTGCAGATCCTCCGCGGCGTCGTGCTCTGGGTCATCTGCCTGATCGGGGCCTATCCGTTCGCGATGTTCTATGACGAGCACGCGCTGGCGTCGCTCATTCCTGCCGCGGGGTTGTCCGCTCTGATCGCGGGTTTCAACTCGACGAGGCTGGCCGTCGCGGACCGCAAGATCCGCCTCGAACGCGTCACGCTGATCGAGATCGGGTCGCAGGCGGCGGCGATCGCGGTGATGATCACCTGGGCGGCGATCAGCCCGAGCGTGTGGGCGCTGGTCGCGGGGGGGGTGGCCCGGCCCGCGGTGAAGATGGCCGCGAGCCACCTGCTGCTGCCGGGGGGGCGGGACCGGATCGGGGGGGACCGCGACCCGGCCCGAGAGCTGTTCCGCTTCGGGCGGTGGATCTTCCTGGCGACGCTGCTGACGTTCGTGCTCCAGCAGGGCGACAAGATGATCGTGGGCAAGTTGATCGACCCGGGGCTGCTGGGGGTGTACGCCATCGCGGTGCTCTGGTCGCGGATGGCCGTCGATGTGGGGCTGAAGATCGGCGCGAAGGTCATGTTCCCGGCGCTGGCGGAGGTGGCCAACAAGCGGCGGGAGAATCTCCGCAGCCGGTTCCTGCACGCCCGGCTCGCGTTCCTGGCGGTGCTGCTGCCGGTGACGTGGGGGCTGGCGGTGTTCGGCGACGTGCTGATCGAGTGGCTCTATGACGACCGGTACGCGGCCGCGGGGTGGATGGTCCGGCTGCTCGCGCCGGGGTTCGCGGGGGCCGTCATCAGCGGGCTGAGCGGCAATGTGCAGCTCGCCGTGGGCGATTCGTTCCGGCAGATGATCGTGCAGGTCACGCGCGGCGTGCTGCTGATCGCGGGGATCGCCGTCGGGTGGCATCTCGGGTCGCTGCCGGGGTTGCTCGTCGGGGTGTCGGCGTCGAAAATCCTCGATTATCCTGTCGTCGCGTGGGGGCTCCGCAAGCACGGCGTGTGGCTGCCGATGCTCGACCTCGGGGCCTTCGCCGCGACGGCGGTTGTCGTCGCGCTCGGGTGGTTCCTCAGGACGCCGGCGGTGCCGTGGTGAGCAGATCGGGACGCGTTGACTGATTTCCTCGTCCAGTTCGGTCCTCCGCACGACGCAGAGCATGCGGTGCGCGCGCTGCGCGAACGGCCGCATCTGGACGCCCGCCCGGTGCTCCCGTTCGATTTCCTGTGGGGGAAGGTCTGGGTGATGCCGCCGCCGGGCGCGGGGTATCGGCCCGCGCGGGTGGAGGGTCGGCTTGTCGCCGCGGCGGGGAGGCCGAGGCTTTCGGGTGTCGAGCACGAGGCCGGGGGGGAGGCCGGGTTCGCCGGCGCGTGGGGTGATCTTGCCGGGCGGGGGTCGGACGCCGACGCGGCGGGGCGACTGACGGGCATGGGGGTCGTGCTGCTGGCCGACGACGCCGGGGTTCGGATGATCACCGACCGCCTCGGGTCGCGTCCTGCGTATATCGCCCGCGACCGTCGGGGCGAGATCCGGGCCGCGGGGACGCACCTCGAATCGGTCGCCGCCGCCGCGGGCCGGGCGTGCGATTTCGATCCGGTCTCGCTCGGCGAGCTGATCGTGCACAACTACATCACCTTCCCGCACACGTCCCGCGCCGGGATCACGGAGATCGACCCCGGCTCGGTCACGTCGATCGACGCCGAGGGGGATCGCGTTCAGGCCGAGACATACTGGACCCCCGACGAGCCGGGCGTCTGGCCGGGCGAGCGGGCGATCTTCGATGAACTCGTCGAAGCCCTGCGGGCCGCGGGTGAGGACGTGACCCTCGGCTGCCGGTGCGTCGCGGTGACGCTCAGCGGGGGCAAGGACTCGCGGCTGGTGATGGGGGTCGTCCCGCGCGAACGCCTGGCCGCGGGGCTGACGTATTGCACGCGCGCCAACCGCGAGACGGACGTGGCCCGCCGCGTGGCCGAGGCGTTCGGTGTGGGGCAGGTGCTCGTGCAGCGCGACCCCGATTTCTACGCGGCGTTGCTCGACCGCGGCGCGTCGCTGCTGGGGACCGAGCTGCGCGCCAACGCGCACGGGCTGTGCATCGCCGACAATGATCTGGCGGACGGGTTCGATCTGATCCTGGGCGGCCAATTGAGCGACACGCTGCTCAAGGACCACTTCATGCCCGTCGCGCAGCGCGAGGCGCTGCGACACAAACCCCTGAGCGAGCGGGCGAAGTCGCTCGTCAAGAAGATGCTGGGGCGGTCGGGTCCGCCGGTGGTTTCGACGCAGAGCACCCTCGGGCGGGCACAGGTCGAGTGGGTGCTCGATAAGGAGATTCTCGACGCCGTCCGCGAGCGGCGCCGTCGCCGGCTCGAACAGGTCCGGGCGGTGCGGCCCGAGACGGCCGAGGAATGGTTCCGGTTCTGGCCCGCCAGCCGGCAGGACGATTCGAGCCACACGCTGGGCAACTCGCGGCTGTACCCGGCGGACACGCTCTTTCTGCATTCGGGCATTCTCGAGGTCGCTCGGCGTCTGGCCCCGGCGCTGCGCGTCGGCGGCGGGCTGGCCGACCGGGCGTTTGCTCGCTTCTACGGCCCCTCGGCCCGGGTCGAAAACGCGAACACGGGCCTTCCGCTCGACGCCCCGGCGTGGCGGGTGCGTGCCCACGAGAAACGACTCTGGCGGGACCCGGACGCGAAAGCGGCCTTCAAGCGGCTGCCCCCCTCGGATACCCCGTGGAACGACGTGCAGGGCAGCTGGGTCGATTCGAGGATGCTCCAGATGCAATCCCCGGCGTGGGCGCGGTATCGTGAAGAAGTGCTCGGCTGCCCGCCCGCGGTGACGCTGATCGATTCGGTGCTCTCGATCTCGGGGCGCGATGTGATCGCCGGATACGACGACAGGCTGCCGGCGACGGCCAACCATCTGGTGATGCAGATCGCCCGCGTGGTCCGATCTTTGGGGTGTCAAGATCCAGCCGACGGGGAGTGATGGCCCAGAACAGATTCCAGAGAACGGTCCGCCGGCTCCGCGAGCGGTTCGCGCAGCGGCGGCTCCGCGCCCGCGGGTGGTACGACCCGGCCGCCCGCAGCGACGCCGAGGGCATCATCGTCGGCGGGTGCGGGCGCAGCGGCACCACGGTGTTCAAGGAGATGCTGAACCGGCACCCGCGCATCGCCTGCGGGCCGGAAACCTCGATGTTCGGGCTGCCGTTCGACCCCAGACGCATCTCGATCTACTGGAACATCCCGCTTGAACAGCTGACCGCGTTGATGGACGAGTGCGGGCATCTGCCGGGCTTCGCCGAGCGTTTCTACGGCGACTTCGCCCGCCGCGAGGGCAAGGCCCGCTGGGCGGACAAAACCCCCAACAACGTGCGCGCCGTCGGGCGGATCCTGACGTGGTTCCCCCGCGCGAAGTTCATCCACATGATCCGCGACGGGCGCGACGTCGTCTGCTCGCTGCGCAACCACCCGAAGGAGCGCATCCGCGGCGGCAGGATCGTCCCCGTCAAAACCGTCAACACGATCGAGTTCTGCTGCCGGCGGTGGGTGCAGGACACCTCGGCGGGGCTGGCCTACGCGAACCACCCCCGGTGTTTCGAGCTGCGCTACGAGCACCTCATCGCCGACCCGGAGGGCGTCCTGCGCCGGGTGTGCGCGTTCCTCGGCGAGGACTACGACCCCGCGATGCTCGACCCGTCACGGACGAAGCAGGACGTGCCGACGGGGCAGGTGCTCAACAACCCCGGCGCGTCGTCGGCGATCGTCGGTCGCAGCATCGGGCGGTGGCGCCGCGACCTGACCCCGGACGAACGCGCCGAGTTCGTCGACCGCGCCGGCGAGCTGCTCGTCGCGCTCGGCTACGTCGAAGACCACGGATGGGTGAACCAATGACCGACAACGCCTCCCGCCCGCTGCGGCTCAACTGGATCATGGCGGGCGACGGGCTCGCGGGGGGGACCAAGTCCAACCGCCTCATCGCCGAGGCGATGGCCCGCCGGGGCCACGACGTGCATATGTTCGTCCCCACGAAGAAGAAAAAAGGCGGCCCGCTCGCCCGGCTCCGCGCCGCGCTGCGACGCGATGAAGCCCCGGCCGCGCCGGCGGACGGGCACCTGACGCGGGGCAGCATCCCGATCCATCGTGTCGACGCGCCGTATGTCGACGCATCGGACGTCCCCGACGCGGACGTGGTGCTGTTCAGCTGGTGGGAGGTCGCCGAGCGCGTCTTCAACTGGCCCCGCGGCAAGGGCGTCCCGGTGCACTACGTCCGCCACCACGAGCTGCACGGCGGCGACCCCGACCGCGTCCGCCGCGTCTTCGCCCACCCCGGCCCCAAGATCGCGATCTCGAACTGGCTCGTGCGCGTCATGCGGGATGAATACGGCCACGACGACGTGACGCTGGTGCACAACGGGGTCGACCGCGAGCAGTTCCACGCCGAGTCGAGGGAGAAAAACGACCCGCCCGTGGTCGGGTTTCTCTGCGGGCGGCAGAAATGGAAGGGCACCGACACCGCGGCCGAGGCGTGCCGGATCGCGCAGGAGTCGATGCCGTCGCTGCGGGTTGTTTCGTTCGGCTCGAAGCCCTGGCCCGACGAGATCCCGAAGCCGGCGAACTTCACCTTCGAGCACCGCCCGCCGCAGGGGCGCATCGCCGAGATCTACCGCGGGTGTGATTGCTGGATCGTGCCCTCGACGACGGAGGGGCTAGGCATGCCGGGGCTGGAGGCGGCGGCGTGCCGGTGCCCGCTGGTGGTCACGAAGAGCGGCGGGCCCGAGGACTACGGCAAAGAGGGCGTCAACGGGCATGTGGTCGACGTGGGCTATGCCCGCGCGATGGCCCGGGCCGTGCTCGATGTTGTTTCGGCGGACGCGGCGCGGTGGCGCGCCATGAGCGACGCCAGCGCCGAGATCGCCCGCGGGTTCGACTGGGACGCCTCGGCCGAGATCCTCGAACAGGCCCTGCGCCGGGTGGTCGGGGGTTGACATGGACCGGCTCGACTTCTGCATCGTCGGGGCGATGAAGGCGGCGACGACCACGCTCGCGTCGTTGCTCGCGTCGCACCCCGGCGTCGTGATGGCCGAGCCCAAGGAGCCGGGCTACTTCAGCCGCGACGAGCGGTACGCCCGGGGGCTGGAGTGGTACCGATCGCATTTTCGCGACGCCGACGGCGCGCTCGTCGGCGAAGCCAGCACATGCTATTCGCGGCGCGTGCCCTTCCCGCACGCGGCGTCGAGGCTCGCGGCGTTCAGCCCGGGCGTCAAACTGATCTACGTCCTCCGCCACCCCGCCGACCGCGCGATCGCCCACTACGTCCACGAGATGCGGCTGCGCTTCCGCGACGGCAAGCCCGTCATCGGGTTCGAGGAATGCTGCGGGGCGGACCCGGCCGTGCTGTCGGCGAGTGAATACGAGAAGGAAATCGACCACCTGCTCGCCTCGTTCCCGCGCGATCAGCTGCTCCTGCTGCGTTTCGAGGACCTGATCAGCGAACAGAACCGCGTGTTCGGCGAGGTGCAGTCGTGGCTGGGGCTGGAGCGCGTCGACACCGACGCGGCGTGGGAGAACCGGGCGATGGACAAGGCCCGGAGCCACGAGGTCGACCGACGCGTCGAGGGTGTGACGAAGAACCCGGCCGTGCGCGCGCTGCGGGCGGTCCTGCCCGCGTCGGTCCGGTCGTCCGGGCGGCGCTGGCTGAAGCGATTGCTCGCGAAAAGCGGGGGGGTCGAGCGGGAGATCGAGGCGTTCGAAGCAAGCCTCGATCGGCCCACCGGCGACCGACGCCGGGCGCTCGTCGAGCGGTACGCGCCCACGGTTGCCGCGGTCGGGGCGATGACGGGGTGGGATCTGTCCGATTGGCGTCAATAACACGCCCGGAGCGGATGATCCCGGCGTGAAGGAGCGGGTGCGGTGCGGTTCACGGTGCCAATGGCGATGTTCGGATGGCCGGTGGTCGCGATCGGCTGCTTCCTGCTGCTGCGCCCGCGTGTCGCCGTGATGGTCGCGATGATCGGGGGGTGGTTCCTGCTGCCGCAGGCGCCGCCGTACCAGTTCTCGGGCCTGCCGGATTACACGCGTCAGACCGCGATCTTCCTCGGCATCCTGGGGGGGATGGCGTTGTTCGACCCGCGGGCCTTCTTCCGGGCGAAGTGGAGCCTGTGGGATCTGCCCATGCTTGTGTGGTGCCTCAGCCCGATCCCCAGTTCGCTCAGCAACGGGCTGGGGCTGTACGACGGTCTTTCGGGGGCGCTCGACCAGTTCATCATGTACGGCACGCCCTACCTCATCGGGCGGTGCTATTTCTCGGGCAAGCAACTCGAACGGCAGTTGGTCTATCTGATCGTCGCCGGGGGGCTGCTCACGCTCCCCTTCCTCGTCGTCGAGCTGCGGCTCGGGCCGGTCTTCCACAAGCTGATCTACGGCTACGAGCAGTTCAAGTGGCACCAGGTCTGGCGGCTCGGTTGGTATCGCCCCCCCGTCTTCCTCCGCAGCGGACTGGCCATGGGCACCTGGCTGGCGATCTGCGGGGTGCTCGCGCTCTGGGGTTGGCGGGCGAAAATATACAAACAGTGCATCGGCGTGCCCGCGTCGGTCGCGGCGGGCCTGCTGGGCGTGTTCGTGCTCGGGATGCGGGCGCTCAACGGTTACGGCATCTACGCCGCCAGCTCGGGCGTGCTGTTCTCAGGAAAAATCACGCGGGGGCGTGTGGTCCTGCTCGCGTTCGCGTTGCTCCCGGTGTTGTACGTCGGTTCGAGGGTGACGCTGAACTGGGACGGGGCCGTGCTCGTGCGGCAGGCCCGGCTCATCAGCAACGACCGGGCCGACTCGCTCCAGAGCCGGCTGCTGCACGAGGTCGCGCTGATCGACCACGCCCTCAAACGCCCCGTGTTCGGCTGGGGCACCTACAACCGCAACAGGCCGGACGTGTCCGACGAGGACGAGCCGGAGGGGATGATGGGACACCGCTCGATCACCGACAGCCTCTGGATCATCGCCTTCGGGCAGAAGGGCCTCGTCGGGCTGCTCGGCATCGGCGGGGTGCTGCTGCTGCCGGCGGTGCTCGTCTGGCGGCGTGTCCCCGCGTCGCAGTGGGCGACGCCGGGCGCGGGCGCCGTCGTCGCGCTGGCCGTCGTCGCGTGCGCCTTTGCTTACGACGGGCTGGTCAACGCGATGTACAACCCCGTCGTGTTCACGGCCTCGGGGGCGGTGCTGGGGCTGGCGAGGCAGCGGCGGGTCAGACGCCGGGGGATGCCGGTTGTCACGCAGGCAGACGCGGGGGCGGGGGGATGACCGATCAGACAGACCAAACCCTGTTCCTGATCGGGGCCGAGCGGTCGGGCACGACGCTTCTGCGGATCATGCTCGACCACCACCCCGAGCTGGCGTTCCGCAACGAGTTCGAGTTCGCCGTGGATCTCGTCGGCGACGATGGGTCGTTCCCGCCGATGGACGCGTATGTGCGGTTCCTCGGGCTGAGCCGGACGTTCTCGATGTCCGGGTTCGAGATCGACCGGCAGCTTGCCTACCCGGATCTGGTGAAGTCGTTCCTCGAACAGAAACGCCGACGCGACGGGAAGCGGCTGGTCGGGGCGACGATTCACCGGCATTTTCACCGGATTTTGACGATCTGGCCCGATGCACGGTTCATCCACCTGATCCGGGACGGGCGCGACGTGGCCCGGTCGCGCATCCGTGAGGGGTGGGCCGGCAACGGTTGGGTGGCGGCCCATGAATGGGTGGAGGTTGAACGCGAGATCGATCGGCTGGTTGAGCGGGTCGGGCAAGGGCGGATGGTCGAGGTTCGGTACGAGGAGCTGCTGGCCGATCCGGAGGGGCAGCTCTCGCGGATCTGCGGGTTTCTGGGGCTGGATTACGCGCCGGCGATGCTCGATTTCGAGGGGGATTCGACGTATCGCCGGCCCGATCCGCGGTTTGCGCAGCGTTGGCGTTCGGAGGCGTCGCCGCGGCAGGTGGCGCTGATCGAGAGTGTGCAGTCCGATATGCTCACGCGTCGTGGGTACACGCTGAGTGACAACCCCCCTATTCGTGTGGGTCGGTTGCGACGGTGGTGGCTCGGGCTGCATTCGAGGCTGGTCTGCACGCGGTTCCGGATGAAGCGGTATGGTCTGCGGCTGTGGGCGTCGGAGATCTTATCGAGGCGTCTGAAGATGCGGCGGTGGGCGGAGAGGACCCGGCTGGCGATCAACGAGATCCAGAAACGCCACCTGAAGTAGGTTTCGGCGTCCGGTTGGCCGATGGAGTGGAAGATGAGCGTCAACGCGAGAGACATCCCGGTGTTCGTGCTGTGCGGCGGTTTCGGCACGCGGCTGAAGGAGGAGACGGAGTTCCGCCCCAAGCCGATGGTGCCCGTGGGCGGCAAGCCGATCCTGTGGCACATCATGCGGACGTATGCCCACCACGGGTTCCGGCGATTCGTGCTGTGTCTGGGGTACAAGGCGGAGGTGATCAAGGACTATTTCCTGGATTACCACGCCCTGAACAGCGATTTCACGGTCGAGCTGGCGAGCAACAAGGTGACGGTGCATTCGGTGGACCACACCGACGACTGGGAGGTGACGCTCGCGTTCACGGGCGAGGCGACGATGACCGGGGGGCGTGTGGCCCGGGCCGCGGCCAAGTATCTGGAAGACGAGGCGCACTTCGCCGTGACGTACGGCGACGGGGTGACGGACGCGGACCTGACCGCGGAGTTCGGCTATCACCTGGGCCACGACCGGCTGGGGACCGTGCTGGGTGTGAACCCGCCCTCGCGTTTCGGCGAGTTGCAGCTCGACGGCGACCGGGTGGCGGTGTTCGAGGAGAAGCCGGACTTCGAGGAGAAGTGGATCAACGGCGGGTATTTCTTCTTCCGCCGGGGGTTCCTGGATTATCTGTCCGCGGACGAATCGTGCGTGCTCGAGCGTGAGCCGCTGGTTCGTCTCGCGTCCGATGGGCAGTTGAACATTTTCCGGCACGGCGGGTACTGGCAGTGCATGGACACGCAGCGTGACCGTGACACGCTCGAGAAGTTGTGGGCGAGCGGCGAGGCGCCGTGGAAGGTCTGATCGAAGCCGGCCCGTCGCGGGCCGCGGAAGGGAATATGCGATGCGGGTATTCGTGACGGGGCATCTGGGGTATATCGGGGTGCACCTTGTCGAGCTGCTGCTCGAGGCGGGCCACGAGGTGACGGGGTGCGATCTGGGTTTGTTCGACGGTTGCGAGTGGGAGCCGTTCGTCCGCCCGCAGCACGAGTTGCGCAAGGATGTCCGCGCGATCACCGAGGCGGACCTCGACGGGCACGACTGCGTGATGCACCTGGCGGCGATCTCGAACGACCCGATGGGCGACCTGAACCCCGGGCTGACCGAGGCGGTGAACCTCGACGGGTCGGTGCAGCTGGCGCGGACGGCCAAGGCCGCCGGGGTCGGGCGGTTTCTGTTCTCGGGCAGCTGCTCGGTCTACGGCAAGGGCGAGAAGCTCGACCTGCAGGAGGGCGACCCGCTCAACCCGCTGACGGCGTACGCGAAATCGAAGATCGAGACGGAGCGGCTCGTCGGCGAGATGGTCGACGACGGGTTCACCGCCGCCTTCCTCCGCAACGCGACCGCGTTCGGGCATTCGCCCATGCTGCGGATCGACCTGGTGGTCAACAACCTGCTCGGCTCGGCGCTGGCGTACAACCAGATCCGCATCAAGAGCGACGGCACGCCCTGGCGCCCGCTGGTGCACTGCCGCGACATCGCCCATGCCTTTATCGCGTTCATGAACGCGCCGGCGGACGCCATCAACGGCAAGGCGATCAACGTGGGCGACAACGCCCAGAATTATCAGGTCAGGGACGTGGCCGACCAGGTCGGGCGGCTGATCCCCGGCGCCGAGATCGTGTTCACCGGCGAGGTGGGCGAGGACCCGCGCAACTACCGCGTGAAATTCGACCTGCTGAATACGCTGATCCCCGAATTCCGCCCCGAATACACGCTCGAAACGGGCATGGAGGAGCTGCACAAAAAGATGATCGAGCACGGCTTCAGCGCCGCCGACTTCGAGGGCAAGCAGTTCGTCCGCCTGCGGACGCTGCAGGATCGGCTCGGGATGCTCGGCGCGGCCGGGGCGGCCTGACGGAAGGAGACGCCGGATGATTTTTCGTGAGCTGCCCGTCGCGGGCGCGTTCCTGATCGATCTCGAGAAGCGGGGCGACGAGCGGGGGTTCTTCGCGCGGATGTTCTGCGAGCGGGAGTTCGCCGAGCACGGGCTGGTGACGCGTTTCGTGCAGATGAACAACTCGCTGAGCGCCGACGCGGGCACGCTGCGGGGGATGCACTACCAGCTCGCGCCGCATCAGGAGACAAAGGTCGTCCGGTGTGTCCGCGGCCGGCTGTACGACGCGGTGCTGGATCTTCGCGAGGACTCACCGACGTTCGGCGTCAGCTGCGGGGTCGAGCTGACGGCGGAGAACCGCTCGATGATGTACGTGCCCAAGGGGTGCGCCCACGGGTTCCTGACCCTCGAACCGGACACGGAGGCGATCTACCTCGTCGATGAGTTCTACGCGCCCGACGCCGAGCGCGGCGTGCGCTGGGACGACCCGCGGTTCAAGATCGAGTGGCCCCGCGAGCCGGTGGTGCTGTCCGACAAGGACCGCAACCACCCCGACTTTGATCCCGAGACACACCTCCGGTGAGCCGAGCGATGAAGATTCTCCTGACAGGGTCGAGTTCGTTCACGGGGATGTGGTTCGCCCGCGCCCTGGCCTCGGCGGGGCACGAGGTCGTCGCGACGATGACGCGTCCCTCGGCGGCCGACTACGACGACGACCCGGGCCGGCGGGCGCGCGTCGATCTGGTCCGCGAGCACGCGGCCGAGGTGGTGTGGTTGTGCCGGTTCGGCGAGCCGGGGTTTATCGATCTCGTCGGGCGGGGTTTCGACGTGCTCTGCCACCACGGCGCGGACGTGACGGACTACAAAAGCCCGGATTTCGACGTGAACCGCGCCCTGGCGAACAACACGCACGCGCTGCCGGCGGTGCTCGACGCGTTCAGGGCCGACGGCGGGCGGCGCGTCGTGCTGACGGGCAGCGTGTTCGAGGGCGACGAGGGCGCCGGCGACGAGGACCCGCCCGGCGCGGGGCTGCCGCATTTCTCGCCCTACGGGCTGTCCAAGGCGCTCACGGCGCAGGTCTTCCGCCACCGCTGCCGCGACGCCGGGCTGCACCTCGGCAAGTTCGTCATCCCCAACCCGTTCGGCCCGCACGAGGAGCCCCGCTTCACGGCGTATCTGATGCGGACGTGGAAGAAGGGTGAGGCCGCGGGCGTGCGCACGCCGGCGTATGTGCGCGACAACATCCATGTTGATCTGCTGGCGGCGTGCTACGCGCGGTTCGTCGGTGGGTTGCCGGCGGAGGCGGGCTTCTCGCGGATGTCGCCTTCGGGGTATGTCGAATCGCAGGGGGCGTTCGCGCGGCGCGTGGCGTCGGCGGTGCGCGCGCGGCTGGGGCTTGCGTGCACGCTCGACCTCGCCGAGCAGACCGAGTTCGACGAGCCGCGGATGCGGATCAACACCCAGCCGGCATCGGCGATGGTCGGGGGATGGTCCGAATCGGCGGCGTGGGACGCCTTCGTGTCGTTCTACGCGGACCGTCCCGGGGAGGGGGCGCGGTGAGCGACACCGGCGTGTTCGACGCGGCCGTGGTGGGGGCGGGGATCGTCGGCCTAGCGACGGCGCACCGTCTGCTTGAACGGAACCCGGGCTGGCGCGTCTGCGTGCTCGAAAAGGAGGACCGCATCGCGGCCCACCAGACCGGGCACAACTCGGGCGTGCTGCACTCGGGCATCTACTACAAGCCCGGTTCGCTCAAGGCCCGGAACTGCCGACGCGGGCTGCGGATGATGCTCGACTTCTGCAACGAGCACGGTGTCGCGCACGAGGTGTGCGGGAAAGTCATCGTCGCCACGCGCGAAGACGAGCTGCCGGCGCTCGAACGGCTGCACGAGCGGGGTGTCGCCAACGGGGTGCAGTGCCGGTTGATCGGGTCGGAGGAACTTGCTGAATACGAGCCGCACGCCGCGGGCATCCGTGCGATCCACGTCGCCGAGGCCGGCATCGCCGACTACAAGGCGGTGTGCGCCGAGCTGGCCCGGCTGATCGGGGCCGCGGGGAGCGAGATCAGGACCAACGCGCGCGTGCGCTCGATGACCCGCGACGGCGGGTCGGTCGTGCTGCACACCGCGGGGGGCGACGTGCGCACGAGACGGGTGATCAACTGCGGTGGGCTGCATTCCGACCGCGTCGCGCGCCTGACGGGGACGCGGCCCGGCGTGCGGATCGTGCCGTTCCGCGGCGAGTATTACATGCTCAACGACCGGGCCGCGGGGCTGGTGCGCAACCTGATCTATCCGGTGCCCGACCCGCGGTACCCGTTCCTCGGTGTCCACTTCACGCGGATGATCGGGGGGCACGTCGAGTGCGGCCCCAACGCGGTGCTCGCGCTGGCACGCGAGGGGTATTCGTGGGGCAAGGTCAACGCGCGCGATCTGCTCGGGGTGCTCGCGTCGCCGGGGTTCTGGCGTTTCGCGGCGAGGCACTGGCGGATGGGGCTGGGCGAGATGCACCGGTCGCTGAGCAAGCGGGCGTTCGTCGAGAGCCTGCGTCGGCTCGTGCCGGAGGTGGGCATGGACGACATCGAGCCGGCCGAGGCCGGGGTGCGGGCCCAGGCGATGCGCCCCTCGGGCGATCTGCTCGACGATTTCTCGATCGAGACCTCGCCGCGGGTGGTCAACGTCTGCAACGCGCCCAGCCCGGCGGCGACGTCGTCGCTGAGCATCGCCGAGACGATCGCCGACCATGTCGAGGGCATGCAGACGTGAACGGGGCCGCGGACCGAACCGAGGCGGAATCGACGGGGGCGCAGACCGCATGGAAACCCCCGTCGCGGCTGCTGGTGCTGATCGTGTGCTACCGCGCGGTGGACCTGACCATCGACTGCCTCGCCTCGCTCGAGCCGGAGATCGAGCCGGGCATCGGTGTTGTCGTCTGCGAGAACGGCACGGGTGAGGGCGCGGCCGAGACGCTGCGGGCCGAGATCGCCCGCCGCGGCTGGGGGGCGTGGGCGAGTGTGCGAGAGATCTCGCCGAACCGTGGTTTTTCCGGGGGCAACAACGCCGTTCTCGAGGACGTGCTGACGTGGCATGAACCGCCGGAGCACGTGCTGCTGCTGAACGCGGACACGATCGTCCGGCCCGGGGCGTTGCGGGTGTTGTTGGAGTCGGCCGGGGCGCACCCGGAGGCGGGTGTGATCAGCCCGAGGCTGGAATGGCCCGACGGCACGCCGCAGGTGAGCTGTTTCCGCGATTTTCGTCCGTTGTGCGAGCTGGAGAAGGCGGCGGGGATCGGTCCGGTGTCGCGTGTGCTGCGTCGGTGGGTGACGGCGTTGCCGGTGCGCGACGAGCCGACGACGCCGGACTGGACCTCGTTCGCGTGCGCCCTGATCCGGTTTTCGGTGCTGCGTGAGGTGGGTGTGCTGGACTCCGGGTTTTTCCTGTATTTCGACGACCCGGATTACTGCCTGCGTGCCCGGAAGGCGGGGTGGGTGGTGCGCAACGAGCCTGCGGCGCGGGTGGTGCACCTGCGGGGCAGGAGCAACCCCGCCAAGGAACTGGCGCGGCAGAAGAAGCGTCGCCCGTGGTATCACTACGCCTCTCGAGCGCGGTACTACGCGAAGCACCGGGGGCGGCTCGGGCTGCTGGCGGCGAATGTATGCTGGACGGTCGGGCACATGCTCGCGTTGCTGCGGCGAGCGTTGGGGGGCAAGCCGCCGCCGGCGTGCGAGCGTGAGGCCCGCGACATCTGGACCAACTTCTGGAACCCCATGGCACCGCCGGACAGGGGGCAGGACGGATGACCCGGCTGCCGGATTTCATCATCATCGGGGCGATGAAGTCGGCGACGACGACGCTGCACGGGCTGTTGGCGTCGCAGCCCGGGGTGTTCATGTCCACGCCCAAGGAGCCTTGTTTTTTCAGCGACGACGGGGTGTGGGCGCGCGGGCTCGGGTGGTACGCGTCGCTGTTCGAGGGGGCGCCGGCGGGGGCCCTGCTGGGCGAGTCGAGCACGCACTACACGAAACTGCCGACGTATCCCGAGACGGTCGAACGGGCGCGCTCGGTCGTGCCCGACGCGAAACTGATCTACGTCATGCGGCACCCCGTCGATCGGCTCGTCTCGCACTACATCCACGAGTGGTCACAGGGCAACACGACCGGGACGATCGAGGAGGAGATCGCCCGCGACGGCATGTTCGTCGACTACAGCCGATACGCGATGCAGATCGGGCCGTGGCTGGACGCCTACGGGGCGGGGCGCGTGCTGCCCGTGTTCTTCGATCGGCTGCGGGCCGACCCGGCTGGCGAGCTGCGGCGCGTCGCGGGCTTCCTCGGGCTGCCCGGCCCGGTGCGCACGCCGGAGGGGGATCGCCGCGAGAACGTCTCGTCGGATCGGCTCCGCAAGGGCCCGTTGCTGCGGTTCATCATGGAAACCCCCGGCGTGTCGCACGCGAGGCGGCTGTTGGTGCCGCGGCGGGCGCGGGAATGGGTCAAGGACAGGTTCTTCAGGATGAAGCGCCGGCCCGAGCTGTGCGACGAGACCCGGCGGGAACTGGAAAAAATCTTCGATGAGGACCTCGGCGCGTTGAGCGGGCTGCTGGGGCTGGACCGGCCTCTCTCGTGCGCAACTTTCCACGAAGTCGCGGCGTCGATGGATGACCCCCGGTTCGTCTCACGGGCCGGTGTCGGATCGGGGGAAGCGTGATGGGTGGCGACCGCGACGGCAGCGCGGCGGACACCCCGCCCCCGCTCGACGCGGTGGGGGTTGTCGCGATCGGCCGCAACGAGGGCGAGCGGCTGATCCGGTGTCTCGAATCGCTGCCGGGAGGGGTCGCGGGCGTGGTCTATGTCGATTCCGGCTCGACGGACGGGAGCGTCGAGGCGGCCCGCGCCCGGGGTGTCGAGGTCGTCGCGCTCGACATGAGCATCCCGTTTACCGCGGCGCGCGCGCGCAACGAGGGCATCGCCGCGCTGCGGGCGCATCGCCCGGGCGTCGGGTTCGTGCACGTGCTCGACGGCGATTGCGAGATGGAGCCGGGCTGGCTCGAAACCGCGCTGCGCGAGATCGGGACGGACGAGAAGATCGCGGTCGTGTGCGGGCAGCGGCGGGAGAAGCGCCCGGGCGCGAGCGTGTACAACCTGATCTGTGATATCGAATGGCGGGGCGAGCCGGGCGACGCGGCGGCGTGCGGGGGGGACGCCCTGATCCGGCTGGCGGCGTTCGACGAGGTAGGGGGGTACGACCCGTCGCTGATCGCGGGCGAGGAACCCGAGATGTGTTTCCGGATGCGCGCGCGCGGGTGGCGCATCCGCCGGCTGGCGGACACGATGACCCGCCACGATGCCGCGATGACACGGTTCGGGCAGTGGTGGAGGCGGTGCGTGCGCGCGGGGTATGCCGCGGCGGAGGGCGCGTGGATGCACGGGCGATCGCCCGAGCGGTACAACATCGCCCGGTGCCGGACGGTGTTGGTGTGGGCGGTGCTGGTGCCGGTGCTCGTGATCGCGGCGGGGGCGGTGTGGTTCCCGTGGGGGTTCGCGGCTGTCGGGGTGTATCCGCTGCAGTGGGTGCGGCTGGTGGCGCGGGAGCGCCGGCGGAGGCCCCTGCGCGAGGCGATGATTTATGCCGGGCACCTGGTGCTGACGAAGTTCCCGCAGTTGCAGGGGATGATGACGTTTGTCGTGCGCCGGCTGCTGCGGCGCGAGGCGCGTTTGATCGAATACAAGAACGCCGCGGGGGGCGGGGCATGAGCGGGGCGATTCTGTATCTCGGGGGGTCGCTGCCGACGCTGTCGGAGACGTTCGTCTCGGGCGAGGTGCTGGGGCTGCGCGCGCGCGGCGTGGACGTGCTCACGGCGACGGTGCACGAGCCGGGCGACGGGCTGGGCGATGCGGCCCTCGAAACGATGGCGGCCGAGTCGATCCGGGTGTACGGCGATCGGCCGGCGGCGGTGCTGCCGGACGCGGTGGTTCAGTTGCTGCGTTCGCCGGTGCGTTCGTTGCGGGTGGTGTCCGGGGCGGTGCGGGACGTGCTCGTGGAGCCGGACACGCCGGGGGTGAAGAAGATCAAGGTTTTGTGGCAGGCGCTGGCGGGGCTGGCGCTGGCGGGGCGCATGCGTGGCCGGGGTGTGGTGCACATCCATGCGCACATGGCGCACGTGCCGGCGACGATCGCGATGTACGCGGCGCGGGCCGCGGGCGTTCGGTTCAGCTTCACGGGCCACGCGGTGGACCTGTTCAAGGAGCGGACACTGCTGCGGGCGAAGCTGCGGCGGGCGGCGTTCGTGGCGTGCATCAGCGCATGGCACCGGGAGTTTTATATCGGGGAGGTGCCGGAGGTCGCGGGGCGATCGCCGATCGTGCGGTGCGGGGTGGAGATCCCGCCGGCGCGGGAGCGGGCGATTCTCGATGATCCGGCTCGGCCGGTGCGGGTCTTGGCGGTGGGTCGGCTTGTGCGCAAGAAGGGGTTCGATGTGCTGATCCGGGCGCTCGGGATGCTGGAAGAAACGGAGCGACCCGAGTGCGTGCTGATCGGCGACGGCCCGGAGCGGGGGGCGCTGGAGCGACTGGCGGCCGATGAGGGCGTCGCGGTGCGGTTCGAGGGGAGCCGGCCGAACGCGGATGTGCGCGAGATGATGGGCTGGGCGGATTTTTTCGTGCTGCCTTGCCGGGTGGCGTCGGACGGGGACCGCGACGGGATCCCTGTGGTTTTGATGGAGGCGATGGCGTCGGGGGTGTGCGCGGTGAGCGGGGATCTGCCGGCGATCCGGGAGTTGATCCGCGACGGGGAGACGGGGGTGCTGGTGCCGCCGGACGATGCGGGGGTGCTGGCGTCGACGCTGTCGGGGCTGATGGCGGAGCCGG
>JALWOY010000114.1 GCA_027083355.1 Phycisphaerales bacterium
GTGACGGCCGACGCCCGGTTGTTTTCGGGGATCGAATCCCCAACGACGCGTTCACCCGTGCTTGTGCGCACGTCGAGCGGTTCGAACACGGCCTCGTAGGTCCGCGGGCCGGGGCGGAGCGGGGTGATCGGCACCGACAGCACGTTCTTGCCCGCGTCGAGTTCGACGGTCACGCCCATCGATCCGGGATCGGGGTCGAGATCGATCGACTCGCCGTTCTCGGTCACGAGCAGCCGGCCCGCGGTCCGCTTCGTCGCGGTGATCACGACCGAGAGGTTGAACGTCTCCCCCCCGCGCACGTTCGTGGGCACCGCCACGCGGTCGACGATCACCTCCGCCGGGTAGTCATACTCGATCGGGAGCACGTCGATCGGAACACCCGCGGCCCGCGCCGCCTCGGCCGCCGCCAGCAGGTTGCCCGTCGTCTCGTTCCCGTCGGTCACCAGTAGCACACGCTCGGCCGCGTCCTCCGGGGCGACCGCGACGGCCAACCGAAGCCCCGCGGCGATGTTGCTCGCGTCGGTCCGGCCGGCCTCGCGCCATTGCAACGTGTCCGCGAACCGGCTCGGGAGCGACTGGACATACGCGTCCCGTGCCACCGTCACCAGCCCGAGACGGTCCCCGTGCGCCGCCGATGCCTCCCGTGCCCGGGCGACGTAATCCGCCACGACCGCCTGCTCGCCCGGCGGGATCGATCGGCTGATATCGAGCACCACCGTCACCGCGACATCCTCGCCGACATGCCGCCACGCAGGTTCGGCCATCGCCCCGGCGATCAACGCGATCACCAGCACCCGCGCAGCCAACGCCGCGGCTCGAGTGCCCTCCCCCAAACCGGCGAGGCTTTTTTTACCAATCAGCCATGTAAGCAATCCCAGTGCGGGGATCAGCACCAACCACCAGGGGCGGTCGAACTGCACCGGCCCGACGACCAACGACGCGAGTACCGAGGGGGTCAGCATGACACCCCCCGCACGCCCCCGGCCCGCACCCGGGCGTCGGTCTCAATCGGCACGGTGCTCACGACCATGATCCTACTGCATCCGGCTCGAACACACGAACAGATACGGTCCCCGATCGTCTATGTTCGTCAGATTCAAGTATCCGCCTGTCGCGCCCGGTTCCGCGGCGCTGATACGGATTCCAGATCAATCTGAGGCTTCTGGAGCAAAGAACCGAGTGATTCCCTCTCTCCTCTCTTCCCGCCCGAGGACAGATGGCCGGGGCTTTTTCCTCCACAGCAACGAGCCTCGACCGTGCGGACGCGAACGA
>JALWOY010000115.1 GCA_027083355.1 Phycisphaerales bacterium
GGCCGCCGAGGGCACGACGCCGGCCGACGCCGTCCGCCTCGCCGAGATCCTCAACGTCACGCACGACGAGCTCGTCGCCCTCGTGCACTTCGCCGACGAGGCCGGGCTCACGCAGCAGGGGCTCGACCGGCTCAAGTCGATCGAGGACATCCGCCGCCGGCGCCGCGAGAACATGATCGCCGAGGGGCGGCTCGTCGACGCGGACGCGGCCCGGGCCGCGATGACCGACGCGCACCAGCGCGTCAAGGGGCGGCTCGAAGGGCTCGGGCGGCGCGTCGCAGCCGCCGTCGCCGACATCGCCTGGGTCGCGCCCGAGACCGTCGACGAGATCGCCGATCTCGTCCGCGCCGCCGGGGGCGACGGCGACACCGAGCGGGCCGCGCGCGACCTGCTCGCCCGGCCGGACGACCTCGCAGCCGCCGTCGCCGCCGCCATCGAAAACGAGGTCCGCGCCGCGATGCGGGCCATCGCCGAACGGGAGAAACCATGACCGCGAACACCGGGAAAATCCTCGTCATGCTGCTGGCGCTCGCCGCCGTCGCGGCGCTCGCCCTGTTCGACAAGATCTCCGGCACCGAGGCGCTCATGTTCGCCGGAGGCGTCGTCACCGGCGTCGGCGTCAAGCCCGGCCGGCGGGCCGCGGCCGTCGTGCTCGCCGCGTCGGGTGCGATGCTCATTCCCGCGTGCACGGCCGTGCAGTCGCCCACGCAGAACCGGTTCGACGCCGCCGCCGCCACGGCCGAGTCCAACACCGGGCAGAACGTGCAGATCTGGCCGGACGGCTCGACGCAGTCGACCGCGACGGCGCCCGAATCGGCCCAGATCGGCGACGGCAAGATCGACTACCAGGGCACGAGCCTCTCGGCCCTGATGCACCTGGGGCCGAGCGGGATCGGTGTGCGCAACCCCGGCAACCTGACCGCCGACAGCGTGCAGATCACCTTCGGCGAGCCGATCACCGTGGCCGAGGGTGAGCGGGCGATCGTTCCCGTCACCGCCGTGACGCTGTCCGGGCTGAGAAACGAGGTGACGAGCGTGGTCAGCGCCAACACCGAGCAGGTGGCCCTCTGGGTCGGCGTGCTCGGGCGGCTCTCGCAAGACCAGCAGGCCGCGGTGATCGCCGCGCTCGAACGCGACAAGGTCGTGACCGAGGCGACCGCCGGGGCGATCCGCTCGGCACTCGGGTTGCTCGTGGGGCCGTGAGGAAGAAGTGGCGAAGTGGCGGAGGGGCAGAGAGGCATTAGGCACAAGGCACTGGGCACAAGGCCTATTGCCTGATGCCTCTTCGTTGAATTGCTGATTCGGACCTTTGGCCCCATGGCCTACAACGCAATCGACACGTCCGGCTGGGATCCCGCGGTGACGCCGACGACGGCGAACCTCGGCCTGCCCACGGCGACGATGAGCGGGGGCTCACTCAACGACTCCGGCTCGTCGTCGTGGCACTACGCCACGGACGCCGACGGTGATGTCTACCTTTTTTGGGATGGGATCGCCGCCGCGAGCACCAACGGGGTCTACATGGTTGCCGCCGGCGAGGTCCTCTCGTATCTCGACGCCGACGGCAAGGCTGTCCGGTTCGTGTGGGACGCCGATATCATGCTCGACGCCGACACCGGGAAAAACGAGAACCGCACCTTCCAGATTTTCGGATCGAACCCCGACCTCCGGGCCCGCTACGGCATCACGGCGGGCACCGGCGACTCTGAGCTCGACTTCGAAAATGACGGGCGGCACTTCCAGTTTGACCTCACCGACACCGCCAACGCCCCGGCCAAAGCGCCGAAAAACCCGCGATATCCCTTCGGCCGCCGTTTCACGCTCGAGTGGTACTGCGTCCGCAACGGCTCCACCTACGACTACGCCATCTCGATCGACGGGCGTGTGGTCATGGCCGCGACCGGCATCACCGACTTCACCGCCGAGGCCAACCGGGCCCGGTGGATGCAGTGGAAGAATGTCGGCGACGGCCTCTCCACCACCTATGCCCGCGTCCGCCTCTACGGCGGCGGTTTCGAGGAATACGCCAGCGGCGGGTGGTCGAACTTCCTGGGGTCGGTGTCCCCACAGATCAACCGCGCTACCGCGTCCCGCACGCTCGGGGCCGCCTTCTCCGCGGCCCAGTTCGACGGCGACTTCGACGTGTCCGGACTGTCCAACCTCGCGGCCGACTACGCGCAGGCCCACGACGCGTGGACCGGTGGCCGCGGGTTCAACGGCTACCCCTACCGCTTTGATTGCGACAAAGCCTCCGTCTGCGGCTCTCTCGTGAGCCGCGATACCGACCTTGTCTGGCCGACCGACCGGGGCCGGTGCGCCGCCCTGTGGATGATCTCTCGCATCTCCGACACCGCCTCCGGGGCGGCCGGGGCCTACTGCGACTTCATCGACACCAACGGCCTCCAGTTCGGCATCGGCTGGGACTCGACCACGGGCTCCGCGGCCCGGCTCAAGATCAAGTACGACACGGGCGGCTTCCCGGCCTATGAAGACACCGGGATTGATCTCGATATCGACCGGGCGTGGGCCCTCTACGCCTTCCTCTCCTCCGGCGCGCTCACCGTGGTCGCGGTCGACTGGACCGAGACGAGCAACGCGAACCGCGCCGTGTGGTGGCACACGTCCGCGCAAGTGTCGGGTATCCCGACCTCGGCGTTCAAAGTGAAGATCAGCCTCGAGACGAGCAACATCAGCCCGTTCGACGCCGCACCCGGAACGCTCTCGTTCATCGGCGTGGCCCTCCTGCCCCGCGTCCCGCTCTACGCCGAGTCCTCCTATGCCAACGGCTCGGCGACGGGCACGGGCGACGACACCGGCACGTTCCGCCGCTGCGCCAACATCTGCGCCGCGGCCGGCGACGCCTTCGGGGTCCACGCCATCGCCTCGATCGTCGATGAACTCGGCCGCCTCGACTCGTCCGGCAATCTCCGGCCCGGCTCCCGGTCGCCGGGGTTCGCCCTGGCGATGGAGGGCCTGTCGGTCAAGGAGCTGACGCAGAACACACTCGCGGGCGATACCGCCGGGTTCTTCGCGGCGGCACACGCCGTCCAGTTCCTGCTGATCGACGGCAAGGTGAACGGGCTCGACGACGGCATCAACTCGCAGACGGACTGGGACGCCAGCGGCGCCCAGAACATCGCCGACACCGAGGCCGCGACCAAGACAATCCGCGACGCCGCGGTGGCGGCCGGTGTGGATCTGCTGCTGGCCCGGACGCCCTCGCCGGGCGTGGACGGGACGACCTGGCTCGCCGATCAGGCCGCGGCGATGACGGCCGTGGGGGACTCCACCGAGGCTTTGCCCGGACCGTACTGGTGGGCCGACCTCGTGGCCCATGCGGGCAGCGAGGCGGCCGCGACTGCCGCCTACATGACGACGGGCAATGTGCATCCCGAGAACGACTACGCCTACCACGACGATCTGTTCGCGGCGGTCACGCGCCGGCACGGCGTGGACATCCGGCCGTCGCGGGGACGGGGCCGGGCGGCGCTGACCGGACGCGTCTAGTCACGAGGACACAGCCATGCTCAACACCACACCCATGTTCGTCGATGCCGCGCCGCGACGCGTCGCCGCGTTCACCTGGGCCGAGGGGCTCGTCACCGCCCTGCCCGCCGACTACCACGGCCTCGGCCTCGGCGGCCTCTACGAGACCGGCCGATTCCGCGGCGGCTTCTTCGTCCCGTTCGGCGTCGGCAACGACAACGACACCTTCAACTACCGGCTCTGGCTCGTGCGCCGGCTCGCCGCCGGCAAGGCCCGCAAGGACCTCGTCGACGAGTACCTCTTCCGGCTGCTCGGGTACGGCACCGCCACACTCTCGGCCACGACCGGATCCGCCGGCAAGGTCATCGACGACACCATGCGGATCGCCGACACGCTGACGTGGACGCTTGCCACCGATGCGACCACGCCCAAGGGGGCGGGCGAAAAAATCCTCGCCGCGCTCACGACCGGCACCATCGACGCCTACAGCCCCGCCGACGGCACGCCCGCCGAACTCTGCGTGCCCGACCTGGGCGCGGGATACGAGGTGGCCTTCGAGATCCAGTCCGCCGGGACCACCGGCGGGTTCCTGGCGGCGCTGCATGTGTAGCAGAGGGCCAGATGGCCAGATGGCCAGATGGCAAATAGCCAGAGGGCCAGAAGAGAGAGCAGCAAATCAGCAAAGAGGCATGAGGCAATAGGCATGAGGCCCGGTGCCTCTCTGCCACTGTGCCACTCTGCCGCTCGACCACTTTTTCTCTCTGCGGCCCTCCGCGGCCCTCCGTGGTGAACACCCGCGCATGACATTCACAGACGAGATCAACGAGGCCGCGGCCGACATCGCCGCCCAGCTCGCCGACGTGACGGTGACGGTGACCAACCCGGCGTCCGACGCCGCGGGCACGCTCGACACCGCCACCGGCACGCGCACGGGCACGCCCGCCGCGTCCACGTTCAACGCCCACCGATCGGGCGACGCCGACGAGCGAGGCGGGGGCGAACGCGGCTCGCGCGTCCGCACACGCACCTACACCGCCGAGGCCGCCGCCGTCGCCGCCGGCGGGACGCTGGCCGCGGGGGACATCCGGCCCGACGCCGTGCTCACAGACGGCGGCGAGGAGTGGACCGTCACCGCCGTTTCGATCAACGGTGGGCTCGTGGAGATCCGATGCCGGGCGAGGCTGTGAAAACGCCGCGGAAAAACCCCGACGCCCGGCTCGGGATCGGGGCCCGCGCCCGGATCGCCGCCCGCGTGCTGGTCGGCGCGCCGGTGGCCGTCGCGGGCTCGTTCCGCAACGCGGCCAGGACGCGGCTGCGCGTCGGGCCCCGGCCGCCCATCGCCGGGCAGACCGCACACCGAGACCAGCGGACGCTCGACGAGCTCATCGCCGACTGCGAGGACCTCGCCCGCAACAACCACCTCGTGCGGGCCATGCTCAGCGCCAACCGCGACGTCGTCGTCGGGCACGCGCCCGCGGTCGAGCCGACCAGCGACGACGCGGCCTGGAACGACCGCGTCCGCGAGCGGTTCGAGGACTGGGCCGCCGGACGCGCCGACGTCTACGGCCAGCACGGCTTCTGGGACCTCGCCGGGGAGGTCGTCACCCGCGCCGAGACCGCGGGGGGGATCATCGCCCACCGCGTCCGCGACGGCGACGGCACCATCCGCGTCGAACTGATCGACGTGATCCGTCTGCGCAACCCCAACAACGGGCGCGACACCGAGACCATGCGCGGCGGCGTCGAGCTCGACGGCCGGGGTGTCCGGCCCGTGCGGTACCACATCGCGGACTTCGACGCCACCGGGGCCTATCTGCGGACGGCGTCGACGCGGCCGCTGCCCGCGTCCGTGGCCACGCTGATCAACTGCCCGCGCCTGCTGGCGGCGGGCCAGTGGCGGGCCGAGCCCGGCCTGGCCAGCGTCGTCGACCGACTCGAGGTGCTCGACCGGACCACCGAGGCCGCGTTCGCCGCCTACGAGATCGCGGCGAACAACGCGCTGGTCGTCACGCGCGACTTCGCCCGCTCGGGCGCGAGCGTCGAGAGCGAGCTCGCCGCCGCCGTCGTCGCCGCCGGGGAGGCGGACTCGACCGAGGAGGCGATCCGCGAGGGGGTCTGGCGGGCCGGGACCATCCTCGAGTTCGACGGCGACACCAACGTCAACCAGATCGACTCGCCGCACCCCTCGACACCGTTCCAGGAGGCCTTCTGGTCGGAGATGATGGCCATCGCCGCCTCGATCGACCTGCCCCTCGAGATCGTCTACTACCGCTACATCCGCAACTTCCACGCCAGCCGCTCCGCGATCGCCACCGCGTGGCGGCGCATCCAGGCGAGGCAGGCCTGGCTCACGAGACAGTTCGTCAAGCCGGTCTACCGCGCCTGGCTCGCGGGCGAGATCCGCGCCGGACGCGTCGAGGCCGTCGAGGGATGGGACCGGTGCGGCGTGCGGCTCGCCACCATGCCCGTGCTCGACCCCAAGGTCGAGGTCGAGGCGACCAGCGCCAAACTCGCGGCCGGGCTGATCACCCACGAGGCCGCGCTCGCCGAGCACGGCGTGACCGACCGCGAGGCCTTCATGGCCCGCCGCGCCGCTGAACTGGAGGAAGAACGCCGCATCGGCCTCAGGACCGGGCAGCGGACGCCCAGCGTCACGACCACCATCACCGTCGACAAAGAGGACGAAAACGATGCCTGACAAGAACATCAACAACACCACGCCGCGCCGGTTCCTCAACGGCGGCAAGATCGTCATCAGCGACGCCGTCGACAACTTCACCGTCTTCAACGTCGAGGACGGATCCGTCTCGATCCAGGACGGGCGGCGGGCCGTCCAGCAGGACACCGACCGCGGCACGCTCCAGACGCCCACGCTCGGCGACGAGCAACCCAGCCGCGTCGAGTTCGCCGTCAAGTTCACCGGCGAGCACGGGGCCGACACGCTCCAGAAACTCGCCTCGTTCGCGGCCGTCACCGACGGCAAACCGCCGCTCTACACCGTGACGATTACGTGGTACGACGACATCGGACAGACCGCGGGCAAGGCCGTGACGTACACCAACTGCTACTTCGCCGAGTCGCCGACGATCCAGACCGCGGGCGCCGGCGCCGAACGCGACACCGCCCGGTTCACCATGCTCAGCACCGACACCGAGGGGGCGTGGGCGGACGTGGTGTGACAGAGGGCCAGATGGGCAGATGGCCAGAGGGCCAACGAAGAGAAAGCAGCAAAGCGGGAAACAGCAAAGCAGCAGAGAGGCACCGGGCACTGCGCTTCCGATTCGTTGCTCTGCTGCTTTGCTGATTTTCTGGCACGACCCAGCGGAGCTGGATCGTGGCACCGGGCTGAATTCTCCGCGGCCCTCCATGGTGAAGACAAAGAAGGACCCCACCGATGGCTGTACGCGAAAACACCGTCGTCGACGCCAACATCCTGACCTCGATCGGCGGCACCGTCGCCGCCGGCGACACCGTGCTGCTCGACCGCGAGAACGTCGAGGCCTACACCGCCGGGCTCTCGTCGCTCGCCGGGTTCGCGCTGGCCGCGTTCTACGCGCGCATGCCGTGCGCCAGCAGCATCGGCGCCGACGGCACGCCGCTGCAGCTCGACGCCGGGGTCGTCATGGTCGAGGGCGGGCACCGGTACGCCTACCTCGCCGGCGTCGCGCTCAAGACGATCACGAAGATGAAGCTCGCCGGGGTCAACCGGCCCCAGAACTTCGTCTCCAGCGCCGACATCACCCGGCTGCTGGCCGGGACCGGCGTCCACGACATCGCCGACAGCGCCGACGTGACCGACGCCGACGCCTACCGCGGCGCCGTGCTCACGCTGCGCAACGGCGGGGCCAAGGCGACCAACGTCCGCGCCCACCCCGGCGGACGCGTCGTGCTCGAACGCGACACGACCAACGCCGAGGCCAACGGTGACGGGCGGATCATCCTGAACCACACCGACGCCAGCCCGGACACGCTCGTGCTCCGCGGCGGCGGGACCGTCGAACCCGTCCTCGGGTACGCCGCCGTGCTGACGAGCTACGGAGGCACCGTCGACATGCGGCGGGCCGGGCCCGACCCGTCCTGGACAACCATCAACATCGAAGGGCCGACCAACGTCATCCTGCCCGCCGCCGGGTCCATCGAGGACTGGACCGGCGGGGCGACCGTCAACGGCAACGCCGGCGTGACCGTCACGCTCGCGCCGCCGACGAGCGGGGTGTTCTGAACCGGAGAGCCAGAGAGCAAATGGCCGGATGGCCAGATGAGCAGATGGCCAGATGGCCAGATGAGCAGATGGCCAGATGGCCAGATGAGCAAATGGCCAGATGGCCAGATGAGCAAATGGCCAGATGGCCAGATGAGCAAATGGCCAGATGGCCAGATGAGCAAATGGCCAAAGGTCAAGAGAAGAGAGAGAAGAGGAAGTGGTCGAGTGACAAAGAGGCGAAGTGGCAGAGAGGCACCGGGCCTCATGCCTCTTTGTTGATTTGTTGCTCTGCTGATTTGAATCTTTGGATCTTTGGACCTTTGGCCATCTGTCACCCTCGGTGGTGAACACGCATGATCGCCGTCGAGATCGCGACATTCGAGGTGGACTGCTCGGCGCTGCTGGCCGGGCGGTTCGTGCCGCTGGCGCCCGACGGGCGGACGCCCGAGCGCGTCGCCGTCGTGGCCACGCCCAACCCGTCGTGGACGAGCGCCTCGGCGATCGAGGTCCGCAACGCCTCCGGCGGCGGGCCGCCCAGGTCGTTCAGCCCGGCCAAGACGCTCACCGGGCCCGCGGGCGGTTACGCGCCCGTGACCGCCGAGATCGAGACCGCCGCCGACGGGGCCGTCGACACGATCGAGATCCGCTGCGCCACGGCCGCCGCCGGCGAACGCGCCCTGGTGACCGTGACGGGGTACTACGAGGAGGCATAGAGAGAGGGAGAAGATGGCCAGAGGGCCAGGGGGCCAGAGGGCCAGATAGCAGATGGCCAGATGGCCAGAGAAGAGAGAGAGAAGAGGAAGTGGTCGAGTGGCGAAGTGGCAGAGAGGCATCAGGCACCGGGCACAAGGCCTCATGCCTCATGCCTCTCTTCTGCTCACCTGATTTGCAGGCTTGCCGACTTGAGATCACCGCCGCACGACCCAGCGGAGCTGGATCGTGGCACCGGGCCTGAGGGCCAGATGAGCAGATGGCCGGAGGGCCAGATGCTTGAATCATTTGGCCATCTGGATATTTGCTATCTGGCTATTTCATAGTGCCTATTGCCTGATGCCTCTTTGTTGATTTGCTGATCTGGATCTTTGGACCTTTGGAAATCTTCCCCCGTGCCCCTCGTCGAGATCAACGCCGCCTCCGTCTACCGGCTCGTGCTGACCGAGCTCGTCGCCGCGATGCCGACGACTCGCGTGCGAATGGCGCACGAGGACGACGCGGACGGGGCGTTCGTGCGGCTGCACGCCGTGGTCGAGGGGCCGCGGCGGTCACGGCCCGACGACGTCGACACACGCACCGTCGTGGTGCGGGCCACCGCCCAGGTGCCCGCGTCCGACCTGCGCGCGAGCGGCTACGCGCTGCACGATCTGGCCCACGGCGTCAAGGCCGCGCTGTCCGGCAAACGCATCACCGGCGAAGGCCACACCGTGCACCTCGACGCCGGGACCGTCGAGATCGGACCGACCGCCGACGACAGCCTGCCCATGCGCGACGCCCAGATCACCTGGACCGCCGCCGTGACCCGGATCAGCGGGTCGGGGTAGAGAGATGGCCGGAGAGCCAGATGGCCAGAGGACCAGAGAAGAGAGAGCAGCAAAGAAGAAGTGGCGAAGTGGCAGAGAGGCACCGGGCCTCCGATTTGTTGCTCTGCTGATTTGCTGATCTGGCGTCTCCGCCACACGACCCAGCGGAGCTGGATCGTGGCACCGGGCACCGGGCCTCATGCCTATTGCCCAGTGCCTATTGCCTCATGCCTCTTTGTTGTGATTTCTCTCCGTGGCCCTCCGTGGTGAACGCGTATGCTCCCTGCCGCCGCCGTATCGATGCCGTCGATGAACAAGCGGCGACGCATGGCCGTCGTCGCCGCGGGGTTCCGCAAAAAAGCCGCGGTCAACGAGCTGGCGCGGCGCCGGGCCGCGGCCGAGGCCGTCAAGCCGCTCGCCGCCGTGTTCGTCGACACCATGGAGATCGTCGCGCCGCGCGACACCAACCGGTACGTGCGGGCGTGGCAGCTCGCCGCCAACGACGCCGGGCTGCCGCCGCGGGCCGTGCTGCCCGTCCGCTCCAGCTCGAAACGGGCCGAGTGGATCAAGGCTCTCGAAGGGCAAGTCGACTACTGGGCCCGGCAGGCCGACAAGTGGCAAAGGCTCATGACGCTCTACGAGCAGTACGACGCGGCCCACCCGACGAAGAAGAACGGCGAGCCGCGAAAGAAACGCACCGCGACGGCCTCGTACCGCAGATACCGGCGGCTGCGCGACCGGGCCGCACGCGAGGTGAAAAAGGCCGACGAGATCCTCGCCGAGGCCCTCGCCAGCGAGGGGTTCCTGCTCTTCGACAAGGGCGGGTTCGCGCCCGGGCGAGCCGCACGCTTCGGCAAACGCAAACGCTTCCGCACGACCATCCGGGCCAAGGTCTACGGCGGCGAGGGGTCGGTCATGCACATCGGGCCCGTCACGCTCGTTCGGCTGCACAACCGCGAGCCGCACGCCTCGATCGTCAGCCGGTCCGCCCGGCATGGGCGGCCGCTGACCTTCGCCCTGGCCGCCGTCCGCGCGTTCGGCGGGCGGCCCGTGCGCAAGGCCTGGACCGAGGCGCTGATCCGGGTGACCGGGTTCAGACGCGGCCGGGCGGGGTGAGCAGATGGCCAGAGGGCCAGTTGGCCAGATGGCAAATGGCCAGATGGCCAGATGCACGAATCATTTGGCCATCTGGATCTTTGGACCTTTGGCTCTTTGCCTCGTGCCTGATGCCTCACGCCGATTTGCTGATTTGCTGCTCTGCTGATTTGGATCTTTGGCCATTTGGCCATCTGGCCCTTTGGAGAACCCCATGTTGACGATGGAAGATCTCAATGCGCTGGACGTGGCCAGCCGGACGGTGAAGGTGACCGTCGGCGGGCTCGAGCTCGAGGTCCGCGGCGTCAGCGCCGCGGAGATGGACGAGATCGACGCGCTGCTGCCGATGCCCGCGCCGCCGCTGGTCGAACGGAACGGGCGGAGCTTCCGCGACGATCAGGACCCGGACTACCTCGAGCGGTGCGAGGCCGTGGCCATGAAGCGGCGCGCCCTGCTCGCCGGGGTCGCCGCCGGGTTCACCTGCGGCGAGCACGCCTGGACGCGCGAGGACCTCGGCGGGCGCCGCCCGCCGCCGGCCAACCGCACCACCGGGCCCAACGTCGCGCGTCGGGAATACGCCGAGCGGGCCGTGCCCCTGCTGATCAAGCACCTCGGGTACGCCACCATCATCGAGATCATCAACGCCAGCCACCGAGCCGAGACGGGCGGGGCCGCCGGGGGTGACGACGCGGGAAAGCCCTGATCGACGGCCTCGGCGAGCCGACGGCGCTCTACTGGGCCCTGAGGATCTTCGAGGCCTTCCCCGTCGTCGCCGAGGCTTGCCGCATGGACGCCCGCAACATCCCCCCGGGCGTGTTCGCACGGCTGGCGGCGTACTGCATGGTGCGGGACCAGAGGGCCGGATGAGCAGAGGGCCAGAGGGCCAGATGAGCAGAGGGCCAGATGGCAAATGGCCAAAGGGCTAGGAGGAAGTGGTCGAGTGACAAAGTGGCGAAGCGGCAGAGAGGCACTTGGCATTGGGCACAAGGCAAAAGGCCTATTGCCTCTCTTCTGCTCTGCTGATTTGGACCTTTGGAACTTTGGCCATCCGGGCCTTTGAGGATCTCTCGTGGAGGGCTACTTCCCGGACAGCGACCGCTACCGCGCCTCGGTCGAGCAGGACGACCGCGGCCTGTGGACCGGTGTGCGCTACGCACGCGTGCGGGCCGCGACCCGCGACGAGGCGCTCGCGTGGGAGCAGCTGCCGCGGCTCGGCGAGCCGTACGACCAGACCATGCCGTTCCTGCCGGCGCGGAGCTACCGCGTCAGCGCCGACGGCGGCTCCTGGTGGCTCATCCGCATCGGGTACGCGCAGCAGCCGTCGGGCACCGCCGGCGGCGAGCCCGCACCGACGCCCGGTCTGCTCTTCACCCGCTTCGGCAACGAGGAGGGGTCGGCGGTCATCTATTACGATCGTGACGGCAACAGGATCGAAAACGGCACGTCGGTCGTCGTCCGCTACCCGCGCGTCGAGGTGGTGCATCACAGGTCCGGCCCGGTCAGCCCGCTGCTCGTGCTCGGCCTGGCCGTGCCGGGACGCGACGCCGCCTTCGCCGTGACCAACGACCGCGAAACGATGCTGCCCCCGTTTGAGTGGGACAACCCCAACGCCCAGGGGTTCACCATGCCCCCCGGATCGCTGCTCTACCTGCGGACGACGCAGGAGTACGCGCGCAACGGCCTGTTCATCGCGCGGCATTTCTTCCGGGCCGCGCCCGACCACCGGGCGTGGTGGTTCACGAACGACGGCTCTGGCGGCCGTGTCGAGCACAGCGGCGTGGTGTACCCTTCGGCCGATCTGTCGGTGCTCTGGGCATGAGCGCGCTGCCGTACATGCAGGGCGGGGGCGAGCTCGAGCGGGCCTGGAACACGCTCGTCGAGCACGTCCGCGCCGCGCAGATCACCGCCGCGGCCCCGCTCGAGGTCGTCCGCACGCCCGCGGGCACGCACATCGTCCTGCGGCAGCGGGCCGCCGCCGGGCTCGTCCGCGTCGTCGCGGCGTCGACGACCGAGCCCGAGGCGCTCTTCGACGCGACGAGCTACACCGTCGAAACCACAGACGAGGCCTTCGTCGTCGGGGCAGACCCGTCGGCCGGCGTCTACCGGGTCATCCCGCACATGGTGCGCTTCGGCGAGGGCTGGCGGATCAACCCCGCCCGGCCCGGGACCTACGGCGTGGTCCACGACACCGGCGACAAGCGGATCGTGATGCTCTGGGACGAGCGGGTCGCGGGTGTGCCGTGCGGCGGGGGGTAGGAGTGAGGGGAGATGGGACCCGACCCACGAGATCGAGGAGATGGTGAAGAGACAGGCGGGACGCCTGTCCCACCAAAGGGGGAGAGGACAGAGTGACGGGGCCCGTCCCACCGAGAGGGAAGAGAGAGGGAGAGAGGGCAACTTATGGCAGATATCGAAACCACACTGGGCGTCGATTCGAGCAGCCTGTCGGCGGATCTGCGCAAGGCCGTCCGCGAGCAGGAGGCGTACGCGCGCGAGATCAGGCGGATCGACCGAAGGATGGGGCGGGAGGCCGCCGAGGCGTTCAGAAAAGTGCTCGACGCGCAGCGGGCGGCCAAGGCCGAGGCGAGCGCCTTCGTGCGGACCTACGCCAGGGGCGCGGCCTCGATCAAGCACAACTGGGCCGCGATCGCGGGCGTCGTCTCCGTCGTCGGCGCGACGACAGCCTCCGGCGTCGCGGTCGTGACGAGGTCCATCGACCAGTACGCCGCCAAGTTCTCCTTCGCCGAGCGTCGCGTCACGCGGTTCCGCCAGACCGTCTCGCGCGAGATGACCACGTTCCAGCGCGACATGTTCCGCGTGTTCGAGATGACGTCGCCCGAGAGCCTGCTGGCGCCGCTCGAACGGGTCCGATCGACCCTCGTGGACACGTTCGGGGCGGTCATGGCCGGGGTTCCGACGCTCAACATCTTCAACGGCATGCGGCAGATCCGCGCCGTCAACGACGCCGAGGCCGCGCTCGAACGGCAGGACCGGGCGATCGCCGCGTCCAAGGCCGTCCGGGCGCTGCGGGCGGCCGACCGTGCCCGGCTGCTCGCCGACACGGGCCGGACGGGCGCCGCCGCCGTCGCCCGGGCGGGGATCGAGCGGGACCAGGCCCTGCAGCGGCTCAACAGCCTGCCGCTGAACACCACGCAGCAACTCGACGCCGTGGCCCGCATCGAGGCCGCCTACGACCGCACCGTGCGGCGCTTCGCCGGGTTCGACGAATCCCGCGACCGCGAGGCGGAGATGCGGGCACGGGCCGCATCGATGTCGGCGAGCGGATTTTTGACACGCGACGCGGAGTCTCTCCGCGTCCGGGCCGACCTCGAGGCCAGGCTGCGGGAAATCCGGTCGTCGCCGATGACCGAACGACGGCGGGCCGCGGAGATCGAGGTTGCCAGGATCGCCGCCGAGCAGCGGATCAAGGCGATCGAAAGAGAAGAGCGTGCCGAGAGAAAACTCCTGGACATCGAAAGCAGACGCAACGCCCTGATCGGTCGCCGCGACTTCGGGTCGCGGGCCGCGATGGTGCTCCTCGAGGGCGAGCGCCGACGCGTGATCGCGCGCCGCGATATCAGGGACAACGCGGAATTCGATATCGTCGAGTCTGGCATCATCAAGGAGACCATGGCCAGATACCGCTCCGTCAAGCAGGAGCAGCAACGGGCGATCGAAGGGGCGCGGGATCAGCTGGAAACCATCCGCATCGAGCGGATGCGGCGACGCGGGCAGACGCTCGAGGCCGAACGGGCCGCCATCCGGCGACGATTCGCCGGGATCGAACGCGGGATCACCGACAGCCTCGGCCCCGGCCCGGAGGCGGAGAAGATCGTCAAGCAACTCCGCGACGAGCTGGCCAAGGCCCTCGCCGACGCCGGCAAGGATGCACAGAAAGAAACCGCGGTCAACGCGCCCGAGTTCCTCGGCGGTTTCCGGGGCGTCCGCGACCGCGTCGGCGGACCCGAACGCCGCCTGCTCGAAGACATCCGCGACAACACCGCCCGGACCGTCTCGTTCGTCGTGCGGTGAGGGGGGGCAGAGGGCCAGATAGCAAATAACCAGATGGCAATAGGCCAAATGGCCAGATACTTTGGACCTCTGGATCTTTGGTCCTCTGGCCCTCTGGCCCCCCGGCCATTTCCACCGCACGACCCAGCGGAGCTGGATCGTGGCACCGGGCACCTGGCGCCGGGCCACGCCGAGAACCGAACATGAAGCGATCAGGCCGGGGCATGAAATCTGTCGCGATTATTGTTTACGATGCGATGAAGTGATAGCATATCTGCGATAGAAAGGAGAAGCAGGACGGGTTTTCGGCCCGCCCTGCCAACGATGAAACACAAAAAGGAGGATCAGGTGGCCCTGTCCAACGGCAAGGCGCTGGAGCTGGACGTGCTCCTGTCGCGCGATGACGGCCTGTGGATCGCCGAGTGCCCGCAGATCGGAGTGCTCGTGGCCGATCCCGACCTTGAAACGGCGTGGGAAGACGCGACGCGCGCGTGCCGCGCGCACCTGCTGTACGCGATCCGGACCGGGATCGATCTGCACGATGTCATCAAGCCGCCCCCGGACAACCTGGCGGAGATCATCCGGCAAGCCCGCAAGGACCAGCGCCTGATCGTCGAACTCAACTGCAAGACGGTCGAGATCCGCCGCTGCCTCCGCGCCGCCTAAGATGCGGCATGCTTGACGACACGTGGGCGATGACCTATCGGGACTTGCTCGGCCGGCTGGCCGATTTCGGGGTCGAGGAAATCCATGACGAGGTCGCGATGCAGATCCGCGACGAGCTCGGTTGCCGGACCCTCAAGAAAGTCGCAGCATTCACCGGGACGCCCTATGTTACGCTCCGCGTCGAGGATGACGGGGCGACGATCTACTGGGCCGAGATCCGGAACGTGCTCCGTCGGCTCGGGATCGCCGAAAGCGATTTTCTTCGCGACAACGTGAAGCGGGCCGCGGAAGGCCGCTGAGCGAAGCAACAGAGCAGCAAAGCAGGAAATCAGCAAAGCAGCAGAGAGGCACCGGGCACTGCGCTTCCGATTCGTTGCTCTGCTGCTTTGCTGATTTGCTGGGCACGACCCAGCGGAGCTGGATCGTGGCACCGGGCTGAATTCTCCGCGGACCTCCGTGGTGAACACATGTGCGGATGCACCGAAAAGCAGACCGCGGCGACGCGGGCGCTCGTCTGCGTGACCTGTTCACGGGGCGACGACCGCGGCCGGTGCCTCGACCGGGGCGGGACGGACTGGTGCCCGCTGGGCAAGTTCCGCCCCGGCGGGCTCGTCGCCTGGCCCACCGTCTCGGGCGCCATGCCCGAAAAGGCCCGCCCACTCTGGTACGGCTCGCCCATGCCGCTGCGCATCTGGTTCGCCCTCACCCGCGGCCGGTGGCCGCGCCACCAGAGCGGCTGCGGGTGCCTCAAGCCGCTCAAGGACTGGGCCCGAAGCGGGCGGAGAGAAATGGCCAGATAGCAAAGATCCAAATGGCCAGATGAGCAAATAGCCAGATGAGCAAATGGCCAGATGAGCAAATGCACGAATCATTTGGCTATTTGGATCTTTGGCCCTTTGGCACTCTGCCACTCTGCCGCTTTGCTGCTCTGCTGATTTGCTGCTCTGCCCCCCCCATGACCGCCGCGCTACCAAATCTCGCCGATCCGATGCGCATCGCCGCCGGCGTGCTCGCCGACGTCTACACGCCGCGCGTCAGCCCGCCCGTCGACGTCTGGTGCGAGCGGCACCGGCGGCTCGTCACCGAGGGCGCCGGCAGCGCCAGGTCCGGGGCCTGGGAGACCGACCGCACGCCATACCTGCGGCAGATCTTCCGCGACATGACCCGGCCGACCGTCCGCGAGATCACCGTCAAGAAGTCCAGCCAGATCGGCTTCAGCGAGCTGCTCATCGGGGGCGTGCTCTACACGCTCGCCGAGCGCCGACGCCCCGTCCTCGTCGGATACCCGACATACGACGAGGCCCGCGATTTCAACCGCAAACGGCTCATCCCCGCCCTGCGGGCCTGCGAGCCGTGCGCCTCGCTGATCGGCAGCGACCGGGACATCACCGAGAGCGAGCTGCGGCTGCGCGGGGCCGTGGCCTGGTTCAGCTGGGCCCACTCGACCAAGACGTTCAAGTCCGACCCCGTCGCCGACATCTTTCTCGACGAGATCGACGAGTACCCCCCGGGCGGGGGCGTGCTCTCCAACGCCCGCGACCGGCAGCGCACCTTCGAGCGCCGCCTTCTCGTCAAGGGATCGACGCCCGAGGACGACGAGGCCGAGGGGTTCATCAGCCGGGAGTACGAGTCGGCGGCGCACCGCTTCCGGTTCGTCGTGCCCTGCCCGATCACGGGCGGGTTCTTCGAGTTGTACCACTTCGACCTGCTGCGGTGGCCTGGCGGACGCAACGCCGACCCCGACGCCGCCGCACGCTCGTGCTGGCTGCAGAGCCCGCTGGTCAACGTCGCGCGGCACCGCATCGGCGACACGACCGAGGGGCGGATCAACGAGACCTGGAAGCGGTGGATGGTCATGCACGGGCTGTGGATCCGCCAGGGCGAGGCCGTCGAGAGCGACGGGCGCATCCTCGAGGCGGGCGACGACCCGCCCGTGTGGCTCTCACGCATCGACGCGGACTGGCTGCGAGAGCCGCCGAGACACGGACGCATGGCGCGGCTGGCCGCACGCGCCGAGCCGGACGCCGCGGCACGGGCCGCGATGGAACTGGGCGTGCGCATCGTCGGAGGCGACGAGGGGGCCGCCGGACGCATCGCCGCCGCCTCGCACGTCGCCTACCGCGTCAACTCCATGGCCTCGCTCATCGACGCCGAGGGCTGGGGCGGGATCGTCCGGCGCGGGCTCGCCGAGCGGTTCGGCGCCGACTGGTCCAAGGGCACCATGGGGCAGGCCCCGAAGATCCGCGGCGACGTCGCCAGCGTGCGGCACCTGGCAGACCGCTGCACGCCCGCCGAACGCGGCGGATACACGCTGGGCACGCTGCCCGAGGGCACCGCGTTCGTCGCCGTCGGCGTCGATGTGCAGAAAGTCTGCGTCTACGCCGCCGCCGTCGCCTTCGGCGACCCCGCCACCGACCCCGCGCTCGTCTGGGCCGCGCGCATCGCCCGCGACGAACGCCTGGCGATGGCCGACGTCTCCGACGACCTGGCCTCGCTCAGGTTCGCCGTCGGCGACGCCGAGCCGCGCGTCCGGCCCGTCTTCATCGGCGTCGACTCCGGCTTCTGGACCGAGCACGTGTACGACCTGTGCCGCGACCTGCGCCGCGCCGGGGTGCACGCGTGGGCGACCAAGGGCGAGGGCGGCACGCAGAGCAGGGCGCCGTTCCGGCTGCGGCGCGTGCGGGAAAAAGACGAGCGGGACCGCGAGACCGGGCGGATCGACCCCGTGCTCTTCTTCCACGCCGACACCTGGAAGACCGTGCTCTACGGGCTGATCGCCGAGGAGCCCGACCGGGCCATGCCCGCCGGGGCCGAGCCCGTGATGCTGCGTCTGCCGGAGCCGTGGATGTTCGACGACGGCCGCGTGAGCGGCGACCAGATGGACTTCCTGCACCAGATCACCGCCGAGCGGCGCGTGCGGCGGCTCGTGGCCGGGCGCGAGGTCTTCCGGTGGGAAAAAAAACGCGACGGGCTCGCCAACCACTACCTCGACTGCGTGACGCAGGCGCTGGCCGGGGCACGGTTCCGCGGCGTCGACCGGCTGACCGCCGACGCCGTCGCCGCGGCCCGCAAACGCGCCGCCGGCCCGAGCGGACGCGACGAAGAAACGCCGGCCGCCCCGGCCCCCAAGCCCTCCACGCCGGCCACACCGGCCCGCACAAGGACGCCCGCCCAGACGCCGACGAGCATCGCCAAACGCATGCTGACGAGGTGAGCGAAAAACAGCAAAGCAGCAAAGCAGCAAAGCAGCGAAGCAGCAAAGCAGCGAAGAAGAAGTGGCGAAGTGGCAGAGAGGCATCAGGCACTGGGCATAAGGCACTGGGCCTCCGATTTGTTGCTCTGCTGATTTGCCGATCTGGCGTCTCCGCGGCACGACCCAGCGGAGCTGGATCGTGGCACCGGGCTCTTCTGATTTGCTGATCTGGATCTTTGGATCTTTGGATCTTTGGATCTTTGGTCATCTGGCCATCTGGATCACCCATGGACCTGCTGATCAAAGACGGGCGGCTTGTCGTCGCCGACGGGCGGCTCGTGCCCGGGTGCGACCCGATCGGGTGCTGCTCGCCCGTGATCGCCGTGCCCTGCGACGGCTCGGGCTGGCCGATCCTGCGCGTCGACGGGCCCCAATCGCCCGCCTTCCTCGACGCCGACGGGCGGTGCTACCGGATCGTCGGGCCGGGCACCGGCATCGACGATGCGGACGTGCGCGAATGGATGGACTCATGCCACGGGTGCGAGGTGAGCGGAGGATGCGACGACAGCCCGTGCAGCCAGACCATGATCGGCGGCGACTGGGTGCTCACGCCGCCGCTGTTCATCGCCTGGGGGTTCGACGCGAGCGGTCCGGTCTGCGCGGAGCGGGTGAAAGCCTGCACGGGGGGCGTGGTCAACGTGTCGCATTTCCGGCAGGTGCCGCTGCTGGCACGCGACGACTTCAGGTCGCCGGCGTGCCTCCACACCCACACCGACGGGTTCGTCTACACCTGCGCCGGCGGCCGCTACAGCCGCGACGACATCGAGGTCGCGGAGTACACGTCGTACGCCGATCAGAGCGGTGCCTGTGCCGAACTGAGTTACGACAGATCTCGGCACACGACCGGGACGACCGATTCGTGTGAGGGCGACGTCGGCATACCCGTCAGTGTCTTCGGTCCTTTCGACCGGCGGTGGTCGATGGCCGGCGCCAGGCGGTGCGGTTCGTCGCACGTCTTCGGGCGAAGAGTGCAGCCGGTCGATGTGGCGGATGGACCGGACAGCTCCATCGTCGGGTGGATCAACATCTACACGCACGTCTACGTTCGACGCGACGACCTGCCGTGCGATGCGCCCGAAGAGCAGCTCTGGCTGCTGGCCCGCGGGTGCGGGCACGCGGGCACCACGCCGTACCCGCCCGCCCTGCTCGAGCAAAGCCCCGAAGCCGCGGCCGACTCGACGCGGTGGCTCGGCGAAGACGGCCTGCATTATGTGCTGACGCTCGAGATGACCGACGAGGCGCCGACGCAGCGGCTGACGCCCGACGGGGTGTGCGGCGAGACCGCGGCCGCGGCGCTCGTCCGGCCGTGCGACGGCTCGGCCGAGATCATCGTCGCCGCCGATACGGTGACGCCGGGCGACTGGGTCGCCGTCGAGGGCGTCGGGTGCGCCGAGGTGCGGGCGGTCTTCCAGGCCGAGGTGCAGATGATCTCGACCGCG
>JALWOY010000116.1 GCA_027083355.1 Phycisphaerales bacterium
CCCTCCCGGTTGGATGGGCTTCCAGCCCGTCGCTTCTCTTCTGGAGTTCTGCAACGGGGGCGCGTTACCAACGGGTTTCTCCCCTCACAGCCCCGATCGATGAACAGTCAGACACAACCTAGTGTTCCGCGTGTTCGGCCCGACGATCTTGCCGTTCTGGTTTGTCGGCCCGCTGGCCGGGTTGACCATGCTCGTCATCGCGGGCCATCTTCTCGTTATGCGCGACGCCCAGCGGCACATCCCCGCGAGCCGATACAGGATCCGTACCGTCAACGGGGGGATCATGCTCGTCGCCGTCCCGATGTTGGCCTCGGCGTTCTCCGTTGTCCCCACGAACCGGCCTCGCCACTTCCTGCTCATCTGGACCGCGTGCATCGGGCTGCTCCTGCTCGTCGTCGCGCTGGCGTTGCTCGACGCGATCAACAACGCCCGGCTCGGGCTGATCGAGACCCGCCGGTTGCACGACGAGCACCGGGCGTTGATCGAATCCGCGTCATCCATGCGCACGAACGGCGACGACAGGAACGAACACCCCTGCGCCGGGGGCGATCATGGCTGACACGCCCATCCCCCGGCCGCTCCGCCCCTTCGCGGGCCCGCTCGAAAGCCTCTATAAAGCGGAACTCGCCCGACGCTCGAAGCGGTTCGACGAGGGCCGGGGCGTTGTCACCATCGACCGACCCGTCATCAGCGTCGGCAACCTCTCCGTCGGCGGTACCGGCAAGACACCCATGGTCGCCAAGATCGCCGTGTGGCTGCTCGACGCCGGCCACCGGCCCGTGATCGCCATGCGCGGCTACCGCGCACGAAACGGGATCTCTGACGAGGCCGCCGAATACCACGCCCGGTTCGGCTCCGCTGTCCCCGTTGTCGCCCAGCCCGATCGGCTGGAAGGACTGCTGAGGCTGTTCGCGACCGACCCCGCCGTCGATGTGGTGATCCTCGACGACGGCTTCCAGCACCGACGCATCGCGCGGCAGATGGACATCGTGCTGATCGACGCGACCCGCGATCCGTTCGAAGACCGCTGCCTGCCCGCGGGCCGGCTTCGGGAGCCGGTGGGGGCCCTCTCGCGCGCGACGGATATCGTGCTGACGCACACGGAGCACGCCGACAACGCCGAGCCGCTCTCGCAACGCCTGACCCCGATCGCCGGCCCGCCCGTGTGGGCCGAGCACGCGTGGGCGTCGCTCGCGGTGCGGACTCCAGAAAAGGACGAAACGCGTCCGGTTGACTGGCTCAAGGGGCGGAATGTGCTGCCCGTGTGCGCGATCGGACATCCGGGTGCGTTCCTCGACACCGTCCGGCGGGTGACAGGCCAACCCCCGGCCGCTGAGCCGATCGTTCTGCGTGACCACGACCCGTACCGCGGGGGCACGATTCGCCGGATCATCCGCGCCGCGGCCGGGGCGGACGCGATCGTCACGACTGAAAAGGACTGGAGCAAACTTGCCCGTGTGCCTCAATCGCGCTGGCCCTGCCCCGTCATCCGTCCCCGGCTCGAAATCCGCCTGACTCGCGGCGGCGAGGGCCTGCGGGGCCGGGTTCTGGGCATCGCCAGCACCCGGATTGGGTGACCCCGGGGATGAATCGGCTCAATTGCGGAATAATGGATACAGATGGAGGCAAGGCGCTATAATCGGCGAAAAGCTATTCATCGATTGGGCCGCCATGATTTCACGAACAGCCGAATACGCGTTCTTGGCCTTGGCGTTTCTGACCCGGAATCGGGATCGAGCCGTCACGACGCGCGAGATCGCCCGGGCGACGGGGCTGCCCGCGGACTATCTCTCGAAGATCCTGCGCTCGCTGCGGAAGCAAGGCATACTCGTGGCCCACCGCGGCATCGGGGGTGGATTCGCCCTTGCCCGACCGCCGGAGGAGGTCTCGATTCTCGATGTTCTCTCGGGGCTCGGCGAGAAGCTGCCGCAGACCGATACGTGCCCGCTCGGCATCGAGGGGCACATCAAGATCTGCAAAATACATCGGACCATCAACGAGGCCGTGAGCCTGATCCGGACCCGCTTTTCTGCTCTCTCGATCGCCGAGCTGACCGAATCGATGGACGATGAATCGATCCGGTGCGGATTCGTTCAGGTGCCGATCACCGACTCGATCAAAGAGAACGATTGAACCGGCGAATGTTCAGAATATTGCATCCGCTGAGCGCCACAGTTCATCGGAATGCGCGCCCATCCGCCGGCCGAGTCTCGCTTTTTATGCCTGCATTCTGTACGCTGAACGCAGTCATCGAACATTGACTGGGAGTCTTTGATGCGTTGCCATTCACCATCACACGGTGTCTGTTCTGTTCTGGCGTTGTGCGCGGCGATGGGGGCCGCTGCCCCCGCGGCCTCGGCCGTCCCGATCCGCATCGGCTTCCTCTGGCACATGCACCAGCCGATCTATGTGCCCTATCTCGACCCGTTCGGGGCCGACCCGTTTTTCTCGTACTCCGTGCCCGACATCTTCAACCAGCGTTTCGGGCCGTACACGACGTGGCCCAAGGACGCGATCGACGCGGGTGATTTCCTGCTCTATCTCGGCGCACAAGTCTCGTTCTCCGGCTCGCTCATCGAGAGCCTCGACGCGCTCGAGGCCTCGGGCCTCAACGGCGGTATGTGGAACAACTGGGACTGGGCCTACCGCGCCGCCCAAAACAACCTCTCCGCCCTCGGCAACCACCGCCTCGAAATGGTCGCGTTCGGCTACCACCACCCGCTCATGCCGCTCAACGGCACGCGCGACATCCGCATGCAGCTGCGCCTGCACAAACTCATCCACGGCATGACGTGGAACACCTCCTTCAGCAACGGCCTGTTCCCGCCCGAAACCGCCTTCAGTGAGCGCATGATCCCCGCCCTCGCGGCCGAGGGCATCGAGTGGGTGCTCGTGGACAACATCCACTTCGACCGGGCCTGCGTGGGCTATCCGCACACGAACGATTCGGGCCTGTTCGCGCCCAACAAGGCCGACCAGATCAACCCGGACCCCGCCGCCAACGGGGGGCGCTGGGTGCAGCTGCAGAACCTCTGGGCGCCGTCGCGCGTCTCCGTCCCCTTCGGCTACCAGCCTCACTATGTCCAGCATGTCGACCCCGAGACGGGCGCGGTGACGAAGATCGTCGCGGTGCCGGCCGCTCGGTATGAGGGTAACGAGGACGGGCGTGGAGGCTACGGCGCGTTCCTCTACGACCGGGTGATGGACACGTATCTGCCCGACAACACCGACGCGCTGCACCCCATGTTCGTCATGCTCCACCACGACGGCGACAACTTCGGCGGCGGCTCCGAGGCGTACTACCACAACAACTTCCAGAACATGGTCAACTGGGTGCAGGGCGACCCGGACTACGAAGTCACCACCGTCAACGACTATCTCGACCGCTTCCCCGTCGATCCGAACGACGTCATCCACGTCGAGGACGGGTCTTGGGCCGGCGCCGACAACGGCGACGCGGAGTTCAAGAAATGGCTCGGCGGTGATGTGGCCGTGGGCGGGATCAGCCCGGACATCAACTCGTGGGCGGTGCTCGTCGCGGCCCGCAACCACGTGATGACCCTCGAACAGATCGACCCGGTCAACATCGACTCGACCTCCGAGATGACCAACATCCTCAACGGCACGGGCGACCCGATCCATCGCGCGTGGCACTACCTGCTGGTGTCGCAGGCGTCGGACTACTGGTACTGGGACGGCACCGAGGTGTGGGACTCGAACGTGACGCGGGGGTGCAACCAGGCGATGGCCCAGACCGACCCGGCCCTCGCGTCGAGCGGGCTGATCGACCAGACCGAGCCGACGGTGTTCGTGCCGCAACGCGAGCCGTACAACCCCGGCGGGCTCGAGTGGGGGGCTTCACCCGAACCAAGCGATTTCGAGGTCTGGACGCTGGCGTATGACTACTCTGGGCTGTCGAGTGTCACGCTCAAATGGCGCGTCGACGCGGACGGGGTGAACCCGATCTCATCGATCCAGAACGAGACGTTCGCGGGCGGGCCCGAGGTCGGGCCGTGGCAGAGCGTGGCGATGTCGGCGACCGCCGTGCCCACGCCGGCGGGCGTGATGAGCGCGAGCGCCAAGGCGATGCGTTACGGGGCGATGATCACGGGCCAGAACAACGCGCTGATCGATTACTACGTCGAGGCGGTCGATTCGATGGGCAACGTCGCCCGGAGCGACATCATGCACGTCTGGGTCGGGCAGTCCGATTCGGGCGGCGGGGGCGACGCGGTGACGATCACCCCCGACCCGGCCGTCGCGGGGCAGAACGTGACGGTGTCGTATGACCCATCCGGCGGGCCGATCGCGGGGGCGGGGGCCGTGTTCATGCACTACGGCTTCAACGGGTGGAACCCGGTGATCAGCCCGGACGCGGCGATGAGCGAGAGCAACGGGGTGTGGGAAGTCACCGTCCCGGTGCCGGCGTCGGCGACCTCGCTCGACATGGTGTTCAACGACGGCAACAACAACTGGGACAACAACAACGGCAACGACTGGCACTTCGCCGTCGACGGGGGCGACGCCGGCTTCGAGATGGACGGGGCCCTCGACGCCGGTGCGCAACTGATCGCGAGCAACGGCGGGATCGATCTGTGGGCGGCGTTGGATGGGGACACGCTGTATCTTGCGACCGACCCCGCCGGGGCCGGGCGGGACCGGTTCATCGTGCTCGCCGGCGTGCCCGGCGCGATGGGCGCGGCGATGTGGGCCAAGGCTGGCTCCGTCGCCGCGTGGGACGCGTTCGTCGGCAACGAGGCCGACAACGGCTGGGCGGGCTGGTTCGATGCCGCCGGGGCGACGCAGCTGGCGTCCGGGGCGGTGCTCGAAGCGACGATCGACCTCACCGGCGAGCTCGGCTCGGTGCCCTCGTCGGTGTTCGCGGCGGTGTTGAGCTACGACACGCCCGACGGCGGGGCGCTGGACCCGTCGCTGCAGGTGCCGGCCTCGACCGACGGCGACGGCGACGCCGACGAGTTCACCGAGATCCTGCTGTGCGATCTCGCGGGTGACTGCTGCCCGGCGGACCTGAACGGCGACGGGATCCTGGACCTGACGGACATCTCCGTGTTCGTCGCGGGGTTCATCGCTCAAGATCCGGTCGCGGATCTGGCCCCGCCGACCGGGGTTTTCGATCTGGCGGATATCAGCGCGTTTGTGACCGCGTTCACCGCCGGGTGCCCATGAAAAGATTCTATGCTGCATATCTCTTGTCAGGACGCCATCGGCCATCTCCTATCGGCCAACTTCCAAAGGTCGGGGAGGGATGCGGAGAACACCCGGGCTGGCTGGCACTCGTATTTTGCTCCGCGAAGCATAAGACTCATACGGAATCCACAGTAGGGCGTCGCGACAGCGTCAGACGCAGCCGAGATTCCAGTCATTGATGTATCCGAAAAGATCGCTCGCGTCGAAGACGTCGTCATTGTTCCAGTCGGCCATCGGGTCATGATTGAGCCAAGCGATGAGGAAGAGCAGGATGTCCTGCAGATCAGTGATGCCGTCGCCTGTCAGATCTACCGCGCAATAGCCGGTGTTGACAACTGTCAACAGCAGAGGTTGGTCAAGCACACCCAGCGGGAGTTCGCTCAAACCCTCGCCGGAAACCGTCATCGGCCGGGGGTCGCTGTTGCCGAGCTGGTAGGTCCACGCTTTGGCCGGGTCGAGATCGGCGATGCGGAGCATGGTGTTGCTCCCCGCGGGGATGGTCAGCATGAACCCCCGCTTGAAGAAGTGCATCTGTTCATTCTTCTCTTTCCGGTGCGGGTCGTGCGCCGAATATGCCCCGTTTCTCGGTGTCGGGGGCGGGGTTGCGGCGCGGGTGGCGTTCATGACGAGCCCGGTCCGTGTGTCGCCCGCCTCAATCAACACGCCCCGGGCGGTGTCGAGCATGTTGTTGTCCGAGGCGAGTTGCGTGACGGTCGCATCGCCGCCGACATGCAAGACATTGAGCATGGTGGTCCAGCTCTTTACTTTATCGGGCACGAGGTGGAGTTGGTAGTGGAGTTCGGAATCTTCGACCCAACCTCGAAGATACAGCGGCGGCCCGCCCTGGTGGTAGGCCGCGAGTTCGTCGTACATCGCGTAAGAAAAGTTGTCCATAAAACTTGTCAGCCGCACGGTCTCGCCGTTGGGCGCGGGCCAGGAGAACACGTTGCCGCTGACAGTCAGCTGATCGGTCGGCATATGGATGATCCACTGGTGCTTGCCGTCGAAGGCCTCGACCCAGTCGCGGACGGTCTGCCGGTAGTCGGCGAAGTCGTCGGGGGTGATGCACGCGTCGGGTCCGACGATCGGACCACAGAGGTTGAGGCGGTCGAACAAGATGAGCGAATCCGAGCCGTCGTCATGGTGCAGGAGCATGTGGGTCCGTGTCCATTCGTGGATCGCTTCGCTCGGAGGATGCCAGTAGCCTTCCTCGACGAACTGCCCTCCTGTGCCGCCGATATGGTAGAGATAGTTTGCATCGGCTTGGAAGCCGTAGCGTCCCCATGCTTCCTGGCACCGCCCCATGCCGCCGTAGATCATCAGCGTGTTGAGGTACGGCAGTTCCGCGTAATGGGGGAGGTACCCCTTGGGGTTGACGACCGCCCACCCGCCGCGGCGCCAGAGGTTGAAGTTGACCATCGATGCCCGGTCGTGCTGGACACGGGTCGGGTTGAACATCGTCGATGCGAAGAACGAATCATCGGGTCGCCAGCCGTTGTGCCAGTAGGCCACGCCCCGACCGAAGGCATCATGGGAAGTGGGGCCCTGTGGTGTTTGTCGTCGGGCGTCGGGATCGAGGTTGAAGAACATGCTCGAGTTGCCCGTGTTGGGTCGGTACCGTTCGTAGAAGTCAAGGTACCGGTCCGCGATCAGCGGGTCTCTGGTTGCGTGGTAGACATACCCGTAAAGGCCCAGGCCGTGGAAGAGGCTGAAGTTGTGCAGGTGCTGGGCGTCCATGTCGCCCCACTGGAAGGGTTCGGAGAAGTCGGGTGTGCTCCGCTGGATCAGCACACGGGCGAGGTCGTCGTAAACTGCGGTGACTTCGGGGAACTTGTCTTCGCCATAGAAGTTGTTGACCGCATCGACACCCTGGAGCAGATACCGGAGTGTTGCGTTGTTGTACGCGGTTGATTCCATCCACAGCCCGCCGGGGAAGTCGTTGGTCGCGTACTCGGCGATGGTGTTTCGCCAAGTCGTGCGGTCGATTCCCGTAGCGTCGACCCCCCCGATGCACATGGTTTGGAGGGGGCTGTCGCAACCGGCCGCGGGTCCGCAGAAGCCGAGGATCTCCTGTGATCGTTGCGGGTCTTCATCGGCGATGGCCAGGGCGTAGAGCACCACACCGAAGTAATGCCCGATGACTTCGTCAGAGTCGTTCATGCAGGTCATGCCGAAGGTGAAGTCACCCACGCCTGTCACCAGATCGGTCCAGAGGTCGAGGATATCGCGGAAGTGGGCCTTGTCCGCCGGGTCGAGCGCATCGGCGATCCAGCTGTAGAGCAGGCTGAGCTGGCTGAATCTGTGCCTCGTGATATTGCTGTTGGCCGGGAGATCACCGTCGGAGTTGTATGTGCGTCCGCGCCAGTGGGTGTTATGGGCCCACGCGCGCAGGGCGTAGGCGTTGTCGCCGGTGATCAGATAGCACAACCCGTCGTAGATGCCGTCCTCACCATAGACATCGGGGTTGTCGGCCTTGGCCAGAAGATCCTGCCAGTACGGGTGGTCCGAATCGTACATGGCCTGCCATGCCCGGGCCTGATCTTCCGACCAGCCCAACCGGTTGGTCGGTTGAGCGGTTGCCCTCGGAACCGCCGCAAAGAAGGTGAAAAGCAGCGTCACGAGGGTGATGCGTTCGAATCGTCTGGTCCAGCACTTCATCATGTCGTGTACCTCGTGACGTGGAATATACCATGAAACGGGAGACAGGATCGGGTATCACGGCCGAGCGGTTCGGACCATGTTTTTCGGAATAGAGCAAGCGGTGTCCCCGACCTTTGGCATGCGACGCAACAGGTTCGAATCGGAGGCCGGGAATCAGGCGCCGGGTACCAGATGAGCAGGGGATAAAGAGCAGATGAGCAAATGGCCAGAGTGGCAGAGATCCTGATGGTCAAAGATCCAGATTTCCAGATGGCCAAAGCATCAGAACGGCAAAGTAGCAAATCAATCCAGCGCCACAGCCTGAATGCCTTCGTTACCGATTTGCTGCTCTGCTGATTTGCTGATTCGACACCGAAGCCAACGGTCCGGCTCGCGGGACGGGCGGTGGGTCATGCTTGCATTACCGGCATCACGAGCATCACGGTCTTCACGGGCAACCGGCGGTGAACGATGAGACGAAGGCCTGGACATCATTGAGATCCAGGATGCCGTCGCCGTTGAGATCCGCGATCGGATCGTTGACAAGAAAGCTGTTCACATAGATGCCGATGTCGACCAGATCGAGCACGCCATCGCCGTTCACGTCCGCGGGACAGGAGCCTGTCACACGCAGGTTCAGCAGCACGCTCGTGTCATTGCTGCGGGCGTTGGCCACGGCCATGTCGAGATTGCCGTTGCCGTCCAGATCGCCCAACGCGACGCCCTGCGGCAAATCACCCACGGGGAAGCGTGCCTGGGCGGCGAATGTCCCGTCGCCGTTGTTCAGCAGCACGCTCGTGTCGTCGCTGGCGGCGTTGGCCACGGCCATGTCGAGGTCGCCGTCGCCGTCCAGATCGCCCAACGCGACACTCCACGGCTCAACGCCTCCGGTGAATCGGGTCTGGGCTGCGAATGTCCCGTCTCCGTTGTTGAGCAACACACTTGTGTCGTTGCTGTTTCTATTGGCCACGGCCATATCGAGGTCGCCGTCGCCGTCCAGATCGCCCAGCGCCACGCTCTGTGGCATTCCACCCGCGGTGTACCGGGTCTGATCGGCGAATGTCCCGTCTCCATTGTTGAGCCACACACTCAGGTTGCCGCTGAGAAGATTGTTCACGGCCATGTCGGGGTCGCCGTCACCGTCGAGATCACCCAGGGCCACCTCGTACGGTGCAACGCCCGTGGCGTAGCGGGTCTGAGCGGCGAATGTCCCGTCGCCGTTGTTGAGCAGCACGCTCGTGTCGTTGCTGTTGGAATTGGCCACGGCCATGTCGAGGTCGCCGTCGCCGTCCAGATCACCCAACGTGACGCTCCGCGGCCAATCGCCCGCGGCGTATCGGTTTTGGGTGGCGAATGTCCCGTCGCCGTTGTTGAGCAGCACGCTCGTGTCGTCGCTGTTGGAATTGGCGACGGCCATATCGGGGTCGCCGTCTCCGTCCAGATCGCCCAAAGCCACGCTGCTGGGCCAATCGCCTGCGGCGAAGCGTGTTTGCGGTGCAAAGGTTCCGTCGCCGTTGTTGCGCAGTACGCTTGTATCGTCGCTGTTGGCATTGGCGACGGCCATGTCGAGGTCGCCGTCTCCGTCCAGATCGCCCAAAGCCACGCTGTCGGCCCAATTGCCCGCGGCGAAGCGTGTCTGGGCTGCGAATGTCCCGTCCCCGTTGCTGAATTGCACGCTCGTGTCGTTGCTGAGGGCGTTGGCCGCGACCATGTCGAGGTCGCCGTCGCAGTCCAGATCGCCCAGGGCCACGCCGAGTGGCGCATCGCCCGCGGCGGAGCGGGTCTGGTTGGCAAAGGTCCCGTCCCCGTTATTCAGCAGCACGCTCGTGTCATCACTGAATTCATTGGCCACAGCCATGTCGAGGTCGCCGTCGCCGTCCAGATCACCCAACGCCACACACCGCGGCGCATCGCCCGCGGCAAAGCGGATCTGGACTGCGAATGTCCCGTCCCCGTTGTTGAGCAGCACGCTCAGATCGTCGCTGTTTCCATTGGCGACGGCCATGTCGAGGTTGCCGTCGCCGTCCAGATCACCCAACACCACGCTCCCCGGAGCATCACCAACGGCGTAACGGGTTTGCGTTGCGAATGTCCCGTCCCCGTTATTGAACAGAACACTCATGTCGTTGCTGCCGGCATTGGCCACGGCCATGTCGGGGTCGCCATCGCCGTTCAGATCGTTCAGGGCCACACCAAACGGCGCAGCGCCCGCGACGTAGCGGATCTGAGCGGCGAATGTCCCGTTGCCGTTGTTGAGCAGCACGCTCGTGTCGTTGCTGATGGAATTGGCCACGACCATATCGAGATCGCCGTCGCCGTCCAGATCACCCAACTTGACGCTCCGCGGCCAATCGCCCGCGGCATAGCGGGTTTGCACTGCGAATGTTCCGTTGCCGTTGTTGAGCAGTACGCTCGTGTCGTCGCTGTTGGCATTGGCCACGGCCATGTCGAGGTCGCCGTCGCCGTCCAGATCACCCAAAGCCACGCTGCCGGGCCAATCGCCCGCGGCGTATCGGGGCTGGGCGGCGAACGTCCCATCCCCGTTGTTGAGAAGCACGCTCATGTCGTCGCTGCTGGCATTGGCCACGGCCATGTCGGGGTCGCCGTCGCCGTCCAGATCTCCCAGCGCCACGTTGTATGGCAAATTACCCACGGGGAACCTCTGGCCCGGGAAGAGCGGGCTGGTGCAGCCCTGGGCAAGGGCGGGTGGGGCAGGCACCAGTGAGACCGCCGTGGTGGTCGTCAGCGTCAAGATCACGACAAAATGCGGACGTGCATGAGATGTGGTCATCTTTATTTCCCCTGATCTATTGATCTTCTCTCATCGGGCATTTGGGGCTGTGTTTACACCCGAACCCGTGTACCGACCGAGTGGCCAGCCATGAAGTATAAACAAAACCCGCCCTTCTGTGCAAGACCTTTGCGGAAGGAAGCGGGGTTCGGAGGATCAAATGGCCGGGGGTCAGATAGCCCGATAGCAAATGGCAAGATGGCCAGATGCTTGAACCTTCTGGCACTTTGGAGCTTTGGCCATCTACTCATCTGGCTTCCTGTCCCTCTGGTCCTCCGTGACCCTCCGTGGCCCTCGGTGGTGAAACAAAGGGAAGCCCAACCGCACCCGGCGCTCCCGGCGAACGCACACCAAGGAATTATTACGCTCGATATCCTTTTCTGGACAGGTTGACAACCAGACCATCAGCCTGTATCCTACATCGAACACCTTGGCGGTTCAGTATAGAGTAAAAGGCATGATCGGCACACGGCTTGCTAATAAGTGCCGATTTCTTCACCTGGCCTGCACAACAACTTTAGCGCTGGCTTTATGCATCGTCATGCTCTTAGCCCGTTCGTTATTGCCCAATCTGGTTCAGGCTGCTTGCCTCGACGGCCTTCATCTCAATTTTATACAGGGATGTATTACAGACATTGCTGCAGCCGCAGGTTTTTGTGGGAAATGTATCTTTGATTGTCATCCTCTCGCCCCTTAGGATTCATCGAAACAACCACCTCGTTATCTTGGAGAATATCGAATGCTCAGGAACTTGGTTGCCATATGTTTGGCTTGTGTGATTTCGGGGTGTGAAAGCCGTAGCAACAAAGCGCCAGATGCCACAAGCAAACAGACTGCATCGGAGATATCTCTTCAGCGGGATGCACAGACTTTGGTGCATTGGCTGACGGAGGCCGACGGGACAGGCCGCAACACCCCTGTGCTGGTGCCTGCCATTGATTTACGGAATGTCAGCGTTTCTTTGGATGATGATACCGCTCTGATCGGACAGGCAAGGCTTCCGCTTCGCGCTTCGGATATCCGAGATTATGGCCGAATGCTTGAATCACTCGCCCAACATTCACCGTGGGATGATGTCTACATTCTTGTAGATGCATTTGACAGCATGCTCGCAGCAGTCATGAAAGAAGCAGCCGACCAAAAAAATGAGATGATTTTTGTCAACGCGTCGATTATGAGGATCGAATTGATTGAAATTGAAAAGAAATACGTTCCAGATGGGAAAGAAACGCTGGAGAAAAAGAAAAATATCCTTAAACTGCTCGCGAAAAACGCGAACTTGACAGGCGATTATTATGTAGAAAAAATACCGTAGCAATCACATCAAGGCCATGGCCCTCTGCTATTCACAGCCGGCGGATCAAGCATGTGCATCCGGCTACATCCCCGGCTCCCGCATCTCTACCCCCTTCGGCATCGCACGCAGGAACGAACGCCCGTACGGCTTGGTCACGATCCGCGGGTCGAGCACCACGATCCGGCCGCGGTCGGTGTGCGACCGCACCAGCCGCCCGATGCCCTGCTTGAACCGGATCACCGCCCGGGGCACGGAATCCTCGACGAACGGGTTGCCGCCACGCTGCTGGATCAGTTCGAGCCTCGCCTCGGTCAGCGGCCGGCCCGGCGGGTCGAACGGCAGGCGAGTGATGATGACGTTGCGGAGGGCCGCCCCGCGGACGTCCACGCCTTGCCAGAAGCTCGCCGCGCCCAGCAGGACCCCGTCGCCCGAGGCCCGGAACGCTTCGAGCAACGCAGACCGCGAGCCCGCCCCCGGCCCGCGGCCCTGCACGAACATCGGGTAACCCAGCGCATCGAGCGGCTCGCGGAGCATCGCCGCGACCCGGTCGAGCAGGCTGTAACTGGTGAACAGCACGAACGCCCCGCCCTCGGTCGCCTCGACGTGTTCGAGGATGCGCGTCACCAGCTCGTGCTCGTACGCGCCCGAGGACGGCCCGCCCCGCCGCGGCTGGGGCATCGTGCGGTCGGCGTAGAACTCGACGAGGCCGGCGTGGTCGAACGGGCTGCCGAGCTGGAGCGTTTGTGCGCCCTCGCAGCCGGTACGCGTCATGAAATGCGCGAACGCCGCCTCGGCCCGTTCGGCGGGCTCGTCGGGGTCGATCGTTCGCGTCGCGAGCGTGGCGCTGGTCATCACCACGCTGAACGGTTGATCGAACAGGTGCTCTTTCAGCAGCGGCGCGACCTCGATGGGCGAACACGCGAGGGTGACTCTTCTTCCTCTCACGGCACGGGCTTCAATCCCACCCCCGGCGTCGATCCAGTAGCAGCAGCCATCGATCTTCTGCTCGATCAGCTGCTCGGCCGCGTCGGCGATCTCGGCGGCCCGCTGGCGGTACGACGTCAGTTCGAAACGGTCCGCCTCGCCGGGGCCGCCCTCGGGCATCAGGTCCTTGAGCCGGCGCAGCTGCGTCGCCAGGTTGTTCATCGCCGGCGTGAGCGGGTTTTCCACGATCCCCGGCTCGCGGATCCGCCCGCCGGGGGCCTTGCCGGACCGCTCCAGTTCGACGAGCGAATCGAAGAACGCCCGCGAGGCGGCCTCGGCCTCGTGGATCAGCCGGACCGCCCGCTCGATCGGTTCGAGATCACCGGCGGCCAGTTCGAGGTTGGCCAGGTAGCCCTTGCCCGTGCGCGGGTGATAGAGCGTGCCGAGCAGGAACGAGACCCTGCCCTCGGTGAGCGAGAGGCCGAAATGGTCCGAGGCGGAATCCTCGACAGTGTGGGCCTCGTCGAGGATGACGTGGTCGTAGTCGGGCAGCACGCCGATATCGCCGCCGCTGCGCGCGCGCATGGCGAGGTCCGCGAAGAAGAGCGCGTGGTTGGTGATGATGAGGTTGGCGCGTTCGAGTTCGCGGCGGGCGTTCTGGTAGAAACACCGCTCGTTGAACGGGCACTTGCGGCCCATGCAGTTGCCCGAGTCGGACTGGACCTTGTCCCAGACGCCGGGGCGTTCGAGGGCGGGCAGCGTGGCGAGCGAGCCGTCGTCGGTGTCGAGGGCCCAGTCCTCGATGACGTGGAGGCTGCGGCGTGAGGCGGCGTCGGGCAGGAGCCGATCCTGCCGCTCGCTGGTGAGCTTGAGCCGGCGGATGCTGAGATAGTTGCCCCGCCCCTTGGCCAGCACGGCGCGCAGCTCGCCCGCCCATGTCCCGGCTCGGGTACCACGGTTCTCCGAACCGCGAGACTCGGCTCGGAGAACCGTGGTACCCGGGTTCCCTTCATCTTCGTGACTCCGTGGCTCCGCGGCTCCGTGGTCTTCTTTCAATGTCCCCGCCAGCAGGGGCACGTCCTTGCCCATCAGCTGTTCCTGCAGCGCGATCGTGTTCGTCGCCACGACCACGACCTCGCCGGCCAGCGCCCGGTTGATCGCCGGGACGAGATAGGCGAAGCTCTTGCCGACGCCCGTGCCCGCCTCGACGACCAGGTGCGAGCGTGCCTCCAGCGTGCGTGCGACGGCCTCGGCCATGCGCAGCTGCTCGGGCCGGGCCTCGTAGGAAGGCCCCAGCACGCCCGCGACGAGGCCGCCGTCGCCCAGAACATGCTCGATAAGGGGTGTCGTCATCGGTCGGTCGTCTTGTTGCCCGGGACGCCGAGCGGCTTGCGTTTCGGCTCGCCGGCGGGTCGGGGGTACGTCTTCGGCGTCGGGCGGAGTTTCTCGAAGACCACGACCCGGCCCGTGGGGGTGTCGAGTGACCCCACGTGCACGGCGTGCAGCAGGTGCATGGCCTGTTTGGCCTCGGCCAGTTCCTCGTCGGCCTTCCGGCCCTTGATCAGCGCGCACAGCCCCCCGACACGGGCGAAGGGGACGGTGAGTTCGAGCAGCGTTGCGAGCCGACCGACGGCCCGGGCCGTGACGAGGTCGAACGAATCGCGCATCGCGCCCTCGCGGAAGGATTCACCGCCCCGGTCGATCTTCTTTCCGCGGTCGTGCCCGGCCTGCTCGGCCCGTGCGCACACGACGCGGACGTTGGGCAGATCCAGCTCGCGGGCGACGTGTTCGAGGAAGGCGCACTTTTTCGCGGTCGAGTCGAGCAGGGTGAACGGGCTGTCGGGGTTGCAGACGGCCAGCGGCACGCCGGGCAGCCCGCCGCCGGTGCCGACGTCGATGACACGGGCGGGGGTGTCCGGGGACGCTTCTTCGATGACGGGCATGAGCGAGAGGCTGTCGAGGACGTGGCGCTGCCACGCGTCCCGCGGGTCGCGGATCGCGGTGAGGTTCATCGTCTTGTTCGTTTCCAGCAGGAGGGCGAGGAACCGCCCGAGGCGTTCGACCTCGCCCGGCAAGAAACACAGCCCGATCCTGCGGGCCTGCTCGGCGAGGTCGGGCGGGGGTTCGAGGGGCTCGGGACAGGCGGGGAACTCGACGGGCGCTTTCCAGGTCGCGGGCGATTGTTCACCGCGTGACCGCTCTGCCCGAGAACCCCGCCGGGACGCCGTAGGCCGTTTCGATCGGTGTGCCATCGTCATCAGCGTATTCGAACGAAGAGCGGAAGGGGCGGGTGTCTCTGTGGATGGCGACATTGACGATGAGGCCGGTCATGATCCAGACGGTGAGAAGGCTGGACCCGCCGTAGCTGACGAAGGGGAGGGTGATGCCGATGATGGGCAGGAGCCCGATGTTCATGCCGACGTTGACGACGAACTGCGTGGTGACGAAAGCGGCGAACCCGACGCCGATGAGCCGGCCCTGCGGTGTCGGGTTGGCGGCGCTGGTGGCGATGGCGCCGACGACCCAGAGCGACCCGAGGGCGAGCAGCGTCAGCCCGCCGAGCAGCCCGAAGCGGTCGACGACGACGGCGAAGACGGTGTCGTTGTGGCGTTCGGGGAGGCGGTTGTAGCGGACGAGCGCCCGGGCCTTGGCGGGGTCGTTGCCCGACACCCCCCCGGCGCCGATGAGGTTCTGGGCGGTGAACGCCTGGAAGTTGATGTCGCCGGCGGAGGAGGTGTCGCCCTGGAACTGGCGGATGAGGCCGACGATGCGCTGCTTCTGGTGCGGTTTGAGGACCGGGTACGCGGCGGGCGCGGCGAGCGCGGCGCACAGGACGATGAGGGTGAGGTGCCGGAGCCTCGCCCCGGCGGCGACGAGCATCGCGAAGAGCGTGGGGACGAAGAGCGCGGCGGTGCCGAGGTCGGGCTGGAGCGTGATCAGCGCGACGGGGACGGCCGTGATCAGCCCCGGGACGAGCAGGCCCTTGAGCCGGCGGTGGGTGGACCGGTACCGAAGGTAGTGCGCCACGACGAGGACGTAGGCGATCTTGGTCAGCTCGGAGGGCTGCAGATCGACGGGCCCGAGGTCGATCCAGCCGCGGGCGCCGTTGCGCGGCGTGACGATCGACGCGGGGACGAACGGGAGCAGGAGGAAGACGAGCAGCGTGATGCAGAGACCCATCGCGGGCCACGAGACATAGGTCAGCCAGCGGTAGTGCGGCAGGGCGACGAGCACCGCGGCGAGCAGCCCGATGATGATGAAGACGATCTGTTTCCACGCCGCGGCGGCGAGCGCCCCCCCGGCCGCGGGCCCGCCGGCGAGGTTGATCGCGTAGACCCCGATCAGGGAGAGCCCCAGCGCGGCGACGACGCACAGCCACGCGGGCGTGATCAGGTTCAGGTCCGACGACATGGGGCGTTTGACGTTGGTGCCGTGGATGAGCCGGCCGATCGCCGAGCGCCGTTTCGTGTGCTCGTTCATGGCGTCTCCCCCGACGCGACGGACGCGGCGCCCGGCAGATACCCCTCGTCGATGAGGGCGTGGACGACCTGGTTGGCGACCGGGCCGGCGACGCGTCCGCCGCCCCCGCCGTACTCGATCAGGACGGCGATGGCGTACCGCGGTCCCTCGCCCTTCGGCCCCGCGAGCAGGACGAACCACGCGTGATCGCCCGACCGCACGACGCGGGGCGGTTCCGGCCCGTCGCCGTCGGGGTCGAACCGCAGGTCCGGGGCCTGCGCGGTGCCGGTCTTGCCCCACAGGTCGACCCCCGGCGTGTTGAAGATGCGTTCGCGGCCCGAGCCGAAGCGGATGGTGCAGCCCGTGCCGCCGGGGTCGTTGACGCTGAGGCGGAGGCCTTCGAGCGCCTGCGAGACGGCGGCAGGGTCGAACTCGAGCATGCGCGAAGCGAGCGCGGGCGTGCCGTCGTCGATGAGTTTCGGGTCGATCCACGCGCCGCCGCGGGCGAGGGCGGCGTAGGCGTTGGCGGCGTGCAGCGGGGTCCACGTGACGGGCCCCTGCCCCATGCCCATGAGGATCGCGTCGGAGATGCCCAGGTCGGTCCCGTCCCCCGGGCCCTCGATCGGCCCGACCTTGCCCGGCCAGACACCGCCGAGATCGAACGCCCCGCCCACGCCGAGGTCGTGGTAGACATCGGCGACGACCCGCGGGCCCATCCGTCGGCCGAGGGTGTAATAGAAGATGTTGCACGAGACCTTGATCGACTCGGCCGCGCGGACGGGCTCGCCCGTGGGGCTGTGGGTCAGGCCGTAGCGCTTGTAGATCCAGCAGCGGTAGACATCGTCGCGGTCGGGCAGCAGGTGCCCGGTGCAGACGATGCCTTCGTCGAGCGTGTAGAACCCGCGACGCGCGGCCTCGGCGAGCATGAGCGGCTTGACGATCGACCCGGGCGGGTAGGGCACGCCGACGGCGCGGTTGACGTAGGGGTTGAGGTATTCGGGATAACTCGGCGGGTTCTCGTCCTCGACCCAGCGGGAATCGCCGGCGGGCGAGGGGGTCGAGACCATCGCCAGGATCTGCCCGGTGTCGATCTCGATCACGACGGCGGCGCCGGCGAGCGTCTCGCCCTCGGGCACGCCGTGGTTGCCGTGCCAGGGCTGCACGGTCGTCAGCCCGACGCCCGGCTCGAGCACGGCCCGGATGCGGGCCTCGAGCATGGCGTCGACGGTGAGGGTGACGTCGCGGCCGGGGACGGGTTCGTATGTTTGCTCCTGCCCCGTGTCGAGCCGGACGGTGCGGATGCCCCGCAGGCCGCGGAGCGTGTCTTCCTTTGCGCGTTCGATGCCGCGTTGGCCGACGGTATCGCCGGGCATGTACCGTCCCCGGTCGACGCCGTCGGCGGTGGTCCATGCCCTGCGGATCCCGGGGTCGGCCTCGATGAGGGCGCGTCGGTGCTCGTTGTCCTCGCGGAAGATCCGCGTGCGGAGGGTGCCCAGCGTGTGCCAGCCCAGCCCGGAGACGCGGACGGTCTCGAACCCGTCGCCGCGCATCGGCCCGGGCAGGTTGGCCCGGTTGATGGCGACGTCGACGCGGTCGAACGGGCGGACGCGCTCGGTCGCGTCGCGGATCACGACGCCGGGGAGCAGGTCGGCGTAGACATCGACGCCGGCGCCGGACTCGGACTCGGCGAAGACGGGGACGCGACGGGTGGTCAGCCGGCGGAGGGCGAAGGCGGTCTCGTCGGGGAGGTCCTCGACGATGACGTGGGCGGCCCGTTCCTCGGCGACGGGTGTCTCGGCGGCGTTTTCGAGCCGGGCCTCGTCGTCGTCGGTCAGGCCCCGCCCGCCGGCGAGGTGCTGCTCGATCATGGATTCGAGCCGGTGCCCGGCGACCGCCCGCCGGACCGACCCGACGCGGGCGATGACGCGTTCGATGCGGCGGTCGATGTCGGCCCGGTCGGTGCGGGTGATCTCGGCGATACGGTCGAGCATCCGCGAGACGTGGGCGCGGTAGCGTTCGACGAACGGGGTTTCGAGTTGATGCCGCCGGTCCTCGTCGGCGTTGAGCCACGCCTCGCCGAGGACGCGTCGGGCCATGCGTCGGCCCTCGCGGCGGGCCCATTGCCCGCTCAGAACGTCGTAAGCGACGGCGACGCTGTAGGAGGGGCGGTCCATGGCGAGCACGCGGCCCTTGCGGTCGAGGATGCGGCCGCGGACGGTGGGCGTCCATGTCCTGCGGATGAGCCTGGACTCGGCCTCGGCGAGACGCTTCGGGCCTTCGATGACGGTCAGATCGACGAGCCGGGCGGCGAGGGCGCCCATGGCGAGCGCGAGCACGACGAGCAGGAGGGCGAGCCTCCTGTGGAACATGCTCGGGATGGCTGATCGCAAGAACCGCCGCATACCGCTCCGATCGTATGGATCGGAGCGCGCGGGGCGTGAACGGGAGCCAGATGAGAGGTTCACCACTGAGGGTCACGGAGAGCCACGGAGGGGCAGGGGGCCAGATAGCCAGATGAGCAAATGGCCAAAGATCCAAATGGCCAAAGATCTCAATGGTCAAAGGGCCAAAAGCATCAGAACAGCAAATCAGCAGAGCAGCAAATCAGCAATGCAGTATCGAAGGCCTTATCTATCGCGGGCACCCATTTCATTTGCTGCTTTCCCGCTTTGTTGCTTTTCACCACCGCAGGCTGTCCATGCACGGCTGACCTCATCATCTGGCCATCTGGTCATTTGCTCATCTGGCTGTTTGCCCCCCCCTGGCCGTTCCCCCCTCCGTGGTCCTTGGTGGCCCTCCGTGGTGGAAAAGGCGGACAGGGTTCACCGCGGAGGTGGAAGAACTCGGCTCGGAGAGCCGAGGTACCCGTCGGTGTCGAATCAGCAAATCAGTAAATCAGCAAAGCAGCAAACCTGTAACGAAGGCATTCAGGCTGTGGCGTTGGCTTCATTTGCTGCTTTCCCGCTTTGCTGCTTTGCTGCTTTGGCCATCTGGATCTGTGGTCCTCTGACCATCTGGCCATCTGGTCATTTGCTCATCTGGCTATTTGACCCCCTTGGCCATTTGGTCCTCTGCCCATTTGCCCCTCTGCGGCCCTCCGCGGTGAACGCTGATTGATTCAGAACGAGACCGCACGCACGAGAAAGAAACGGGATGCATCCGAGACGTATTTGTTCCCGAGCGTCCGTGTGGATTCCGGGGGGTGTCGGCGGGGGCGTCATCGGCCGGTGGCGGCGTCGGGTT
>JALWOY010000117.1 GCA_027083355.1 Phycisphaerales bacterium
GTTCCGGGGGGGGCATGATTTGGGGGATTCGCTTTCACCATCCCGGAAGATCTGTTATACTCTGCATCGTTCGGTCTTTCATAGGGGGCCGGGCGGAGGACCAGATCGGCCCGCGAACACCGGACCGATCGCAGGAACGAAAGAGAGACAGCCATGAAAACCGGGATGCTTTCGGCCGCCGTGCTGGCGGGTTCGTCGTTGTGCGCGTCGGCGGGGGTGACGATCGACGTAGTGGCGTCGTCGGCGCCCAACGTGTTCGGCTCGTCCAGTTGGGGCGGGTATCTGGCCAACGCGCTCAATTCGCTGGAGAACGGCCTGGGCAATATCGGCGACCGCAACACCGACCCGACCGCCTACGAGATCGCGGGGGCGACGGTTTCGCCGGGCGACTTCATGGTGACCAGTTTCAACAGCTGGCGGGGCAACGTGAACCCGACGGGGGCGTTCGCCAACGAAAAGGGCAACCGGATGCACTTCGGCCTGCACGCGGTCGGCGACGGGGCGACGCGGTTTGCGCTCGAAAACATCAGTTTCTCCGTCACGTCGAGCGATGGGGCGAACGCGCTCGGGTTCACGGGCGACTTCACCGGGTTGGGTTATTCCTCGACGCGTTTCGGGATCGACTGGGGGGCCGACCGTGTCAAGGGCGGCGGGGACGACATCATTTATACATCGGGCAACGGCTCGACGCTGGTCGACGAGATCGTGTACGTCGGTGTCGGCAACGCGTTCTGGCCGGGCGGGAGTGACCCGGACCCGAGCAACCCCGCTGGCGGGGCGCAGGCGGCGATGGATGACGCCTTCGCCTATGTCATGGACAACGCGCCGTTCTCGATCACCGGCATGTACTCGATCTTCGGCGATACGGGCAGCGACACCGTGACGGTCATCCCCGCGCCGGCGTCGGTGGCTCTGCTGCTGGGCGCGGGCTTGCTGGGGCGGCGTCGCCGCGAGACCTGAGACAGATTCCAGAAGTTTTTCGTGCGTTCTGGAACAAGAACCGGGTGTTCTCTCTCAGTCCGCGGGCGGGGAGGGGAGACGGGATCGGTGCGCTCGGGGCGTGCGGAGAATCCGACGCTTCGCGTGCTCAGCGTCGGCGTCTGGTCGGTCGAAGAGCACGACCCAGCGGAGCTGAATCGTGGCACCGTGCGCCGGTGTTTCTCACCCGACCGCGTTGCGGAGGGCCTCGACCTTGTCGGTTTTTTCCCAAGTGAAGAAGTCGTTGCCGCCTTCTGAATAGGGCCGGCGGCCGAAGTGGCCGTGGCGCGCGGTGGGGCTGTAGATCGGCTTGCGGAGCCCGAGGGTTTCGATGATGCCGCGGGGGGTGAGGGGGAAGACCTCCCGGACGGCCCGGGCGATCTTCTCCTCGTCGGCGTTGGCGGTGCCGTTGCAATCGACATAGATGCTGGTCGGTTCGGCGACGCCGATGGCGTAGGAGAGCTGGACCTCGCACTCGCGGGCGAGCTCGGCCGCGACGATGTTCTTGGCGATGTACCGCGCCATGTACGCCGCCGAGCGGTCGACCTTGGTCGGGTCCTTGCCGGAGAACGCCCCGCCGCCGTGGCGTCCGCGTCCGCCGTAGGTGTCGACGATGATCTTGCGTCCGGTGAGCCCGGCGTCGCCGTGGGGGCCCCCGATCTCGAAGCGTCCCGTGGGGTTGACGTGGACGGTGATACCGGGGTTCCAGAGTTCGCCGAGGACGGGCTTGAAGATGTGCTCGATGACGTCCTGCTTGAGCATCTCCTGCTGCTCGTTCCAGTAGGAGGCGTGCTGGGTGGAGAGCACGAGGGTGTCGATGCCGCGGGGCTTGCCGTTTTCGTATTCGACGGTGACCTGGCTCTTGGCGTCGGGGCGGAGGCCGGGGATGGTCTCGTTGCGTCGGACCTCGGCGTGGCGTTCGACGAGGCGGTGGGCGAGCTGGATGGGCAGGGGCATGAGTTCGTCGGTCTCGCGGCAGGCGAAGCCGAACATCATGCCCTGGTCGCCCGCGCCCTCGCGGTCGACGCCCCGGGCGATGTCTTCGGATTGTGTGTTGAGTGCGACGAGGACGGCGCAGGACTCGTTGGCGAAGTGCATCTGCGTGTCGGTGTAGCCGATGTCCTTGATGGTGGAGCGGACGACATCCTGGATGTCGACGTATGTGTTCGTGGTGACCTCGCCGGCGACGACGACGAGGCCCGTGGCGACCATCGTCTCGACGGCGACGCGGGAGTAGGGGTCGTCGGCGATCATCGCGTCGAGGATGGCGTCCGAGATCTGGTCGCAGATCTTGTCGGGGTGGCCCATCGAGACGGATTCTGAAGTGAACAGGTGGGTGGACATCGGTCCTCCTGGTGTCGCGGGCTGCGGATCAATCCATTGATCCGAATGCACGGATCAACAATCAGCAGAGCGTAGCAGTCTGGCCGGGGGCGCACCACCCGGGGCGGGTCGGCTATGCTCGGGAGCGATGGGAAAGCGACCGTCCAAAGCGCGCGGGGTGGGGCTGACCTACGCCGACGCCGGTGTGGATATCGAGGCGGGCGACGAGGCCGTCCGGCGAATCCGACAGCACGTCCGCCGGACCCACGGGCCGAGGGTGATCGACAACCCCGGGGGGTTCGCGGGTCTGTTCCGGCTCGACTTCAACGAGCAGCTGTTCCGGCGGAATTACCGCGATCCGGTGCTGGTGGCCTGCACGGACGGGGTGGGGAGCAAGGTGTTGCTGGCGATCGAGTTGGGCGTGCACGACACCGTGGGCATCGACTGCGTGGCGATGAACGTCAACGACCTGATCGTGCAGGGGGCGGAGCCGCTGCTGTTCCTGGACTACATCGGGATCCACCGCGTCGAGCCGGCGATGATCGAGCGGCTGGTGGCGGGGGTGGCGCGGGGGTGCGAGATCGCGGGTTGTGCGCTGATCGGGGGCGAGACGGCGGAGCTGCCCGATGTCTACAAGCCTGGGGATTACGACCTGGCGGGGTTCAGCCTCGGGGTGGTCGAGCTGAAACGGGCGACGGACACGACGCGGGTCGAGCCGGGCGATGTGGTGCTGGGGCTGGAGAGCGACGGGGTGCACTCGAACGGGTTTACGCTGGTGCGGAAGATCGTGTCTTCGTGTCGGCTGAGGCTGGGCAGGGTGTACCCGGAACTGGACCCGGACCGGACGTTGGGCGAGGTGCTGCTGACGCCGACGCGGATTTATTCGAGGCCGATCGTGCGTGCGCAGCGGGCGTACAGGGTGAAGAAGGTGATCAGCGCGATGGCGCATATCACCGGGGGCGGGCTGGCGGGGAATCTCGTGCGGTCATTGCCGGGTGATGTGGACGCGGTGATCGACTGGGGCGCGTGGGAGACGCCCGCGGTGTTCCGCTTCCTGGCCGACCGGGGCGGGGTGGAACAGGCGGAGATGCGGCGTGTTTTCAACATGGGGATCGGCTATTGCCTGATCGTCCGGCCGGCGTTCGCGGGCGCGATCGCGAAGCGGCTGACGAAAGCGGGCGAGCGGGTGCACATGATCGGCAAGATCGTCAAGGGCAAGGGGCGGGTGGTCGCGAAAAAGCGGGGACGGTGAAGCGGAGAGGGGAATCTGATGCTTGGCGTGCTCAGCGTCGGCGTCAGCCGGTTGAAGTGCTGGACAGGCTGGGTCGGGGGGCGTTGAAGGGTCGATTGGTCGAGGGGAGAAGGGAGCCCTCGCTTCCGCTCGGGCCTCTTTTTTGAAGGGTGTTGGAGAGAAATGGAGAGACGGGCTGGAAGCCCGTCCCACCGAGGGGAAGGAGCGAGGAAACCGCACGGTCACGGCTCGTTGCGGGTGAATGGGAACGCGCAGCCGAAACAACACTCGGGCGTGCGCCCGGATCTGGATGCCCATGCGTTTTCCTCGGGAACCGCATGCGGGGCAGGCCGTTACGCCGACAGTTCGGCGTGCCTCTGGAGGTACCGCATGCAGACGACGACGAAAGTGGAATGGCTCCACGTCAGCGGGCTGACGCTGATCGGCTCCCCGGTGTAGGGGTGGTATTGTTCGGCGAGCACACCGCTGATCTCGGCTTTGTCGACGGCCCATTCGAGATCGGGGAGCGCGTCGGCGAGTTCGTCCGTGGTCCGGGCGCTCTCGATCTGGTACCACGCCTGCCAGAGCGTGCAGATGACCCAGGGGTTGCCGGGGACCCTGTCGATGTCTTCGGATTCGATCTGGTGGTAGTAGTCGAGCTTGTAGCGGGCGTAGCCGCCGACTTCGGTATCGACGCGGAGCAAGCCGCGGAGGGCGGCCATCTCGGCCTTGATGTCCGGGTCTGTCGGTTTGAACCCGGCGAAGGCCCACGTGGCGAAGTTGGCCGAGTCGGGGGTCATGTCGAGCCGGTAGGTGCCGTCCTGTTCGACGATGAGCGTGCGCGCGAAGCGTTTTTCTTCGGGGTTCCAGGCGTGCCGGCGTAGGGCCGACCGCATCTGTTCGGCCCCCGCGCGGAATCTCCGGGCGCGTTCGATCTCGCCGAAATCGCTGGCGAAGTCGGCGGCGGCGTCGAGGGCGCCGATGGTCGTGGCGACGGTGAAGGTGTTGACGCCCCGGCGTTCTTCCCAGAGGTCCCACGAGGGCCTGGGCAGCCCGTTGGCGTCGCGGTATTCGAGCATCCACTCGGCGGGGTGTGCGATCAGGCGTGAATAGAGGGGCTTGATGAACTCGACATCGCGGAAAACTTCGAAGTGACGCCGGAGGGCCCAGAGCACGAGTGATGTCTCGTCCTGCTGGATGGGTAGCACGGGCTCGCCGTTGATCGTCCACGGGTGCCACGACGAGGCGAGCGAGCCCGCGGGTGTGTACTTGTGGAGGAAATAGCCCTCGTCCTCGATGCAGCGTTCGGCGTAACGGAAGAATCCCCGGCTCAGTTCGCTCTGGCCCGTGAGGATGAGCCCGTGGGCGACCAGGGCGCCGTCGCGCATCCAGCAGTATGAATAGTGGTCGCCGCCGAACTGGGCGATGTCGGAATCGTTGGCGGCGATGATCGCACCGCCGTTGTCGATCTGCGTGCGGAGGATCAGCTGCGAGCGGTAGAACATGTCGCGGATCGGCTCGGGCAGGGGCGTGGTGTCGATGGGTTCCTTCCGGCACCAGAGGCGCCAGTAGGCCTCGGTGCGTTTGATCATGGCGTCCGGGGTCTTTTCGAGGATGCGTTCGTTGAGCGCACGGACGTCGTTGTAGGAATGCCCGCAGGCGATCCACGAGATGAACTCCGCCTGCCCGGATGCAGGGACGGCGAGGTTGAACCCCACCGTCGCGTCGATCGAACCCTGGCTGATGGCGTTGCGGCCCAGCTCGCCGTCCTCGGCGTCCCGCCAGGTGCCCTCGGCGCCGCCGATCTTCTTGTGCCCGATGGCCCAGTGGTCGATGCCGTGGCGGTCCCCGGCGGCGGCGTTGACGAGGAAGTAGGACTCGTCCTTGTAGAGCACGATGGAGGTGGTCTGCGGGTCGTAGTTGGCGGTGTCGCCGACGGGCGAACCGTTGATCGACAGATCGACGTGGTAGAAGACGCGCACGTCGCGGTCGCGGCCGGTCGTGTCTTTCACTCGGACCTTGCGGAAGCAGACGGGGGCGTGGAAATCGACGACGTCGTTGCAGACGAGTTCGAGGCCGAGTCTTTCGTGCCGGAGTCGGACGTCGGTGACGAGCGAGTCCTCGGTGTATCGGAGGTCGCGGTGCCAGCCGTCATCGTCGATCCAGGCGAACTCGCCGTCGGCCCAGACGCCGAAATGCTGGATGTGGCCGAGGGTGTGGTTGTGGGCGCCGACGTGTGGGTAGTACACGTCCCGAACGCGGTAGAGGTGGTCAAAGTTGACGAGGAGGTTGCCATTTCCGATGGGGAGATCGCGTGCCATACGTTGCGAGCGTATCCCGCGGGTGTCGGGTGTGCGCGGGTTGTGCGGTCGTGGGGGCCGATTCGGCCGATGAGGGAGGGGGGTGTTTGCACGGGGGCGTTGATGTGGTAGGATCGTTTCGGGGTCTGCCGGGGTATCCGATCGTCGGTTCTTCTCGTTGGGAACAGAAACGGGGTGTTCATGATGCGGCCAATCAGGCGGTGTGGCTTCACCTTGATCGAGTTGCTGGTGGTGATCGCGATTATCGCGTTGCTGATCGGCATCCTGCTGCCGACGCTCGGCAAAGCAATGGGGACGGCCCGGCAGATGGTGAGCAAGGCGAATCTGCGGTCGATGACGCAGATCCAGACGATGTACACCAACGAGTTCGACGACTCGTTCATCAATCCGTTCGACGAGGATCTGCCGGGTCGCTGGGCCAGGGCGCGCAAACCGGGGTATCCGGGTGTGTGGGAGTTCATCGGGGACGGCGACCGGTATTACAGCGAGATGTACGCGTTCCACTGGTACAGCCTGGTGGCGGGGTGGATCTCGGAGGATGACTGGGCGAGCGAGGTGCAGTTTGCGCCGGACGACTTCGCCCCGCGCGAACGCTGGGAGGAACTCGCGACGACGGGCCAGATCGACGGTCGTCACTACGAGTTGTGGGAACTGATCTGGGACACGTCCTATGTGTATTCACCGACGTTCTGGTTCTCGCTGGACAGGTACGTCGAGGGGATGCGGCCCGATAATCCGTCGACGGATGCCCATGCGGCGATGGTGTTCCGCAACCGCGTGCAGCACGTGACCAACCCGTCGTCGAAGGTCATGTTCTGGGAGCGGTTCGACACGACGAAGTCGAAGCGCACGGAGTACGGCCCGATCGAGGAGTTGACGCGGACGACGAACCGCTACCCCACGTGGACCAATCCGGACGCGCACACGAACGCCGCCACAGTCGACGGGAGCGTCGTGACGGTGAAGATGTCCGAGCTTCACGATCTCTACAAGGCGGAGGACGAGGGCGATCCCGCGGACAAGATCTACTCCCCGACGCACCGATGGGACGTGTCGGACGCCATATTGCGGCGTTACGGCATGGATGAAGACGGGCTGGAAAACGGCGCCGGCGGCGGGCTCGGCCTCTACCCCGCGTTCTTCTGGGCGACGCGGCACGGGGTGCAGGGGCTCGATATCCCGCCGCGATAAACGGGTGGACCGGCGAGCGGTGCAGAAACCCGGGCAGAGAATCCGACGCTTCACAGGCTCAGCGTCGGCGTCTGTCGGTTGAAGTGCGGGGCAGGCGGGGCGTCTTGAAGGGTCGTTTGGTCCGGGGGGAGACGAGAGCCCTCGCTTCCGCTCGGGTTTTTCTTTGAAGCATGATGGAGAGAAAGGGAGTGACGGGCTGGAAGCCCGTCCCACCGAGTGAGAGGAGAGAGAGAGGAAACCCTTCCCTGAAGGTCGCGGCTCGTTGTGGGTTCAGTAATCGTTGTCGTAGCGGCGGCGGTCGCGGCGTTCGTTCTGATCGCCGAGGACGGCCCCGCCGATCCCGCCGATGACCGCGCCGGCGGCGGCACCCTTGCCCATGTCGCCGGAGAGCGAGCCGAGGGCCATCCCGCCGAGCGCCCCGAGGGCCGCCCCGCTGAGAGCCCCTTCACCGGCGTTGTTGCAGCCGGACTGGACCGAGATCATGCCCGCGAGGGCGACCACGGCGATCGCCGTGCTTGTTCTGGTTCTGGTCCTTTTCATGGTCGTCCTCCTTCGTTCGGTTCGCGTTGCCTCCTGTTTCTCTACTACGTATGAAACAGCGGCCTGGTGCATTGTATTCGAATCCGGGGCCGGCTCCAAGGTTCCCATTGGGTATACCGCCGGCGGGTTTCTCGGCTGCATGTTCAGTTCCAGCTGCACCCCTTGGGCCATTCATCGGGTCGTTGCGCCACGGCCTTGCGGATGAGATCCCCGAGATCGATGAGGCTGTCGCGGACGAGGCGCGATCGGCGTTCCGTGTCGCCCTCGGCGAGCAGGGCGTACCGCGTGCGGTCGTCGCTGACGAGAACGAACGAGACGATCTCGAGAAGCACCGAGGCCGGGAGTTGTTCATTGTCGACCAGTTTGAGCATCTCGCCCGCGGCCGTGAGCCGGCTGAGCGGCTCCTCGGTGAGGTGCTCGGAGAGCCAATCGCGGAGGTTGTCGGCCCCCTCGGCGTTCTCCTGTTCGACGCCGATCGGGCTGAGCCTGACGAGCCTGTATCGGCGTTCGTCGTCCGGGGGGAGTTCTTCGATGATGCGTGCGCGGCAGACGCCCTGAAGCAGGATGTTGTAGCGTCCATCGTCCAGATGCTCGTGCTGGACGATCTGACCCACGCAGACCGCGGGCTTCACCGGGGGGTTGCCGTGGTAGGTCTGCTTCCACGAGTCGCCGGCGAAGGTGCCCATGGCGATCTGGCCGGGCCCGTCGAGGGCGACATCGACCATCTGGATATACCGCGGCTCGAAGATGTGCAGGGGGAGGATCTGCTGCGGGAGCAGGGCGACATGGTCCAGCGGGAACAGCGGCATCGGTTTCGAGAAATTCACCCGAATCGAGACTTCCTCGGTCATACAGGATCATACGGGTTCGGGATCGGGGCGGTTCATCGGGGCTGGAAGCCCGTCCCACCGGGAGAGAGGAAACCGAACGGTCGCGGTTCGGCGGAACCCGGACCTAGGCTCGGGCATGATGGACGCGGAGCGGGTGATCGAGCTGCTGGGTCTGGAGCACCTGCCGCACGAGGGCGGGTTCTTCCGCGAGACCTACCGCGCCGCGGGGTGGGTCCAGACCGATGCGGGGCGGCGGGCGTCGAGCACGCAGATCTACTACCTGCTGCGGCCGGGCGAGACGAGCGCGCTGCACCGCGTCCGGCACGACGAGGTGTTCCACCACTACCTGGGCGACCCCGTGACGCAGCTGCGCATCGACGACGGCACGCCGACGCACGAGCCCGGCGGGAAGGTGCGTGGTGTCGAGGTGGTGACGATCGGGCCGGATCTGGAAGCGGGGCAGCGGCCGCAGGTGGTCGTGGCGGCGCACGTCTGGCAGGGGATGGTGCTCGGGGAGGGGGCGTTCGGGTATGCCCTGCTGGGGTGCACGGTGGCGCCGGGGTTCGAGTGGGCCGACTTCGAGCTGATCACGCGTGACCGGGCCGGGGGATTCGCCGATGCTTTGCCGGAGCACGCGGGGCTGATCCGTGTGCTGACGCCGGTGCCGGGCCGGACGCGGGCGTGATCTGGCTCCCGAGAAAAACTCGCGTGCGTCAACCAGACCCCGGGGAGGGTTTCCGGTCGATCGTGAAAAGACCGCATGGTCGCGGCTCGTTGTGGAGGGTGAAGAAGGGGAGATGTGAACCCGCTCTTCCGTTCGGGCCTCTTCTTGAAGCATGATGGAGAGAAAGGGAGAGACGGGCTGGAAGCCCGTCCCACCGAGAAGAAGGAGAGGGAGAAGTGAGCCCTCGCTTCCGCTCGGGCCTCTTTGCGGGTGATGATGAACGGAATGACGATACGGGTGGCGTGGATTATGGGGAACGGCCAAGCCTTCTGAGGAGGCTTCTGCGGACATCGGGCCATTCGTCGTCGAGGATGCTGTAGAACACGGTGTCGCGTTTGTGCCCGTCCGGCATCAGGGCGTGGTGGCGCAGCACGCCGTCGCGGATCGCGCCGAGGCGTTCGATGGCGCGTTGGCTCTGTTCGTTTCGCAGGTCGGTCTTGAGCGTGACTCGGATGGCGGGCCGGCCGAACAGCCCGCCGCTGAAGGCGTGTTCGAGCATGAGGAACTTGCACTCGGGGTTGACGATGGTGCCGCGGTGGGCGGGGTCGTACCAGGTCCAGCCGATCTCGGTGTTGAGGTGCTCGGGGCGGAGGTCGCAGAAGACGGTCGAACCGATGATCTCGCCGGTGTTTCGCAGCCGGACGGTGTAGGGCAGGATCGCCGGGTGGTCGATCAGATACCGGCAGTAGTCGGTCATGCCTTCGACGGTCCACGGCGTCGGGGGTCGGATGAAATAGCGGAATGTTTCGGGTGAGGTGGCGGCTTCGAGCAGGTCCGGGGCGTTGTCGATCACCATGGGATCGAGCACGACGTGCTCACCTTCGAGTCTGCCGTGGTTCATGGGCAACGGTAGACGGGGGGCGGAACCGGCGGGGCGAGGGGGGATGCCGGCGAAGAAGAAAAACACCGGGGTCTATACTGCCGTCATCCCGGGCGATATGCAGGAGAGAATCGGCGATGACAGAGCAATCCCACCGCTACACCCCGGCCCTCGCCGGCGAGATCGAGACGAGATGGCAGGCCCGGTGGGAGGCGGCGGGGGTGTTCCGCCAGCCCAACCCGGGCGAAGAGGGCTGGGACGGCACCAGGCCCAAGTTTTATTGCCTGGACATGTTCCCCTATCCGTCCGGGGCCGGGCTGCACGTGGGCCATCCCGAGGGCTACACCGCGACCGACATCATCTGCCGGTACAAGAAGATGAACGGGTTCAACGTGCTGCACCCGATGGGCTGGGACGCGTTCGGCCTGCCCGCCGAGCAGTACGCCATCCAGACGGGCGTGCACCCCGCCGAGACGACCCGCAAGGCGATCGATAACTTCCGCCGACAGTTGAAGCGATTCGGGTTCTGCTACGACTGGTCGCGTGAGTTCGGGACGATCGACGAGGATTACTACAAGTGGACACAGTGGATCTTCCTGAAGATCTACAACGCGTGGTACGACCCCGAGGCCCGCCGGGCCAGGCCCATCGCCGAACTGGTCGAGGAGCTCGAATCGGGCGAGCGGCCCGCGGTGTTCAATCCTGACGCGGCCGAATACACCATGGCGGGCTCGGCGGGGCGCGAGACGTTCCCCTGGGGTCAGCTCGACGAGGAAACCCGCCGGGCGATCATCGATTCGTACCGACTCGCCTATGTCGCCGAGCAGACGGTCAACTGGTGCCCCAAACTCGGGACGGCGTTGGCCAACGAGGAGGTCATCGACGGCAAGAGTGAGCGCGGCGGGTTCCCCGTGCTCCGCAAGCCGCTGCGTCAGTGGCAGTTCCGCATCACGGCGTACGCCGAGCGGCTGCTCGACGACCTGAAAAACCTCGACTGGCCCGCGTCGACCAAGACGCAGCAGGCCGAGTGGATCGGTCGCAGCGAGGGCGCGTTCATCGATTTCGCGCTCGCTCGGGCGCCGTCGGCGCACGAGGGGCTGCCGTTGCGTGTGTTCACGACGAGACCCGACACGCTGTTCGGCGCGACGTTCATGGTCGTCGCGCCCGAGCACCCGCTGGTGACGGCCGTGCTCGAAGAACCCTGTGGTGGGTGCGATCGCGAGCAGATCCGTTCATACGTCGAGCACGCGAAAAACCTCAGCGACGTGCAGCGGCAGGAGAACAAGGAAAAAACCGGCGTGCCCCTGGGCGTCGAGGCGATCAACCCCGCCACGGGAAAGCCCATCCCGGTGTGGACGGCGGATTATGTGCTGATGGGCTACGGCACCGGGGCGATCATGGCGGTGCCGGGGCAGGATGAACGCGACTGGGCGTTCGCCGAGAAGTTCGGCCTGCCGATCATCCGCACCGTGCAGCCGCCGGAAGGGTGGGACGGCGACGCGTACACCGGCGACGGCCCCGCGATCAACTCGGGGTTCCTCGACGGGCTGGGTGTCGCCGAGGCCAAGGCCACAATGATCGACTGGCTCGAAAAAGAGGGCAAGGGCCGGCGGAAGGTGAACTACAAGCTCCGTGACTGGCTTTTCAGCCGGCAGCGGTACTGGGGCGAGCCCTTCCCGATCGTGTACGACGAGCGCGGGTTCCATCACGGCGTCGATGAATCGGCGTTGCCCGTGGTGTTGCCCCCGATGGACGACTACCACCCCGTCGAGAGCGAGGACCCGCAGCCCCTGCTGGCCAAGGCGCACGACTGGGTGCACACCACGGCGGGCGAAGCGGGTGTTTCGTCTTTGCCGGCGAACACCCCGGTGATCCGGGAGACGAACACGATGCCGGGCTGGGCGGGCTCGTGCTGGTACTACCTGCGGTACTGCGATCCGCACAACGACGATCGATTCGTGGGTCGCGCCGCCGAGCGGGCGTGGATGCTCACGCCGAAGAAGGGCGTCGATCGGGAGCAACTCGAACAGTTCGGGGATTTTCCGGCGGATCTGGCGCATGTTGGCGGTGTGGATCTGTACGTCGGCGGGGCCGAACACGCGGTGTTGCACCTGCTGTATGCGCGGTTCTGGCACAAGGTGTTGTTCGATCTGGGCGAGGTGAGCACGCCCGAGCCGTTCCAGAAGCTGTTTCACCAAGGGCTCATCCTGAGTCACGCTTATCAGGATCCGGACGGAAGCCTGGTAGCGATCGATCAAATGGATGTCTGGGAGATTGAAGAGTCTTCCCGTGCAGTGCTCCCAGACGCTGGTCCTGGAGACGACAACGAGCTAATTGAATTGCCTCATCCTATCTACATACGCCATCACAGATCTGATGCAATGCCCCAAACGGCATTGGATTTCGTTCGGCCGTCCAAACACTCCAAGCTGAAACGGTGGCAACTGCAAGCATTCAAGCAAGACGGCTACTTCTGCTTCTTGTCTCAAAGCCCAGAAGTTTGCCTCAATCGTATCGTCGCCAAGATGTCCAAGAGCCTGAAAAACGTGGTCAACCCGGACGACGTGATCGCCGAGTTCGGGGCCGACACGTTCCGGCTCTACGAGATGTACATGGGACCGCTCGACGCGTCGAAACCGTGGGACACACGCGCCATCGGCGGGATGTTCCGGTTCCTGCGCGACGTCTGGCGTCTGTGCATCGACGAGCAGACCGGCGAGCCGCGGGTGGCAGGTTCACCCGACGAGAACCTCGAAAAACTCCTGCACCGGACGATCGCGAAGGTCGGGCAGGACATCGAGCGTCTCGCGTTCAACACGGCGATCGCGGCGATGATCGAATTCAAGAACGCCGCGACGCCCAAGGGCGGGTTGGAGAGCGGCCCGCCGACGCTGACGGGCGACCAGATCGGCCGGTTTGTGCGCATCCTTTCGCCCTTCGCGCCGCACATGGCCGAGGAGATCCACGCCCGGCTGGGTGGTTCTGAACTATTGGCCGAGTCGTCCTGGCCGGGGTATGACGAGTCGATGCTGGTCGACGACGAGGTGGAGATCCCGGTGCAGATCATGGGCAAGGTGCGGAGCAAGATCCGTGTGCCGGCGGATGCGGATGCCGAGACGATCGAGAAGGCGGCGCTCGCCGATGGGAAGATCGCGTCGCTGCTGGAGGGCAAGACGGTCCGCAAGGTGATCGTGGTCCCGGGGCGGATGGTGAACATCGTGGCGAACTGAGCGGGGAGGGCAAAAGAGCCCGGAGCGTCAGCGACGGGCCCGGTGTGCCTGCGAGGAAGAAAACCCTGCCGGGCGCTCGGCCCCGCGCTGAGGCTGGGGTTCGTTTGAGGATCTGGTGGACAAAGAACAAGCCCCGAATCGGGGCTTGCGGGGAAGCACGGGCGGAAGGATTCGAACCCTCAACCTCCTGATCCGTAGTCAGGTGCTCTATCCAGTTGAGCTACGCCCGCGTGTTGTCGCGGCGGGATGCTACCCACCCGCGGGGCCTGCGACAAGTGTTCCCGCCCCGGGGCTTGATATCCGCCGGTCCGGCGGCAACGATAGCGATCCCGAAGAGGGGGATCCCGCGCCGGTCCCGAGAAGGCCGCCGCGGAGGGCGGGGCGGGCCCGCCGGTGATCAAGGAGCGAAGATGGCCAACACGCAGTCGGCGAAGAAGCGGATCCGTCAGAACCAGAAGCGTCGCGCCCTGAACCGCTGGCGTCTGCGGACGATGCGCAGCGCCATCAAGAGTTTCAATCAGGCCGTCGCGGCCGGTGATCTGGAGAAGGCCGCCGAGACGTTCCGCGTTGCGTCGGCGGTGGTGGACAAGACCGCCCAGAAGGGCGTGATCCACCGGAATCAGGCCGCCCGTCGCAAGAGCCGGATGAGCGCCCATCTGAAGAAGGCGCGTCAGGCCGCCGGCTGACTCGGACGTGGCCACCCGCCCGGCCAAGGTGAAAACGGGGCCGACCTGCTCGGGTTCGCGCCGATCGCGGTACACGGAACTCTCGACCGATCCTCTCCACATCCTGCTTTTTCTGCTCCCCCTCGTCCTTTTTTACGAGGCGACGCTTGTTTATTCACGCACCAGCGGGGTTGTGGATTCAGTCGCCGCGCACGAGCTGATTTACCGGTTTCTGCGGGCATTTGGCGATGCGGCGCTCTATCTGCCCGGGATCGTGCTGATCGGCATCCTGCTGGTGATGAAAATCGCGCGTCGGGACGCGTGGCGGGTTCGCGCGTCGGTCTTTCCGCTGATGGCGGTCGAGTCGGTGGTCTGGGCGATCCCGCTGCTGGTCATCGCGGCGTTGCTCAGCACGACGCCCGCCGTGGGGGTTATGGGCAATGCAGGAGGCACCGGCGCGGTCGGGGGCGATCTGTCGGGGGTGCCCCTGCTCGGGCGGATCGCGCTCTCGATCGGGGCGGGGCTGTACGAGGAGTTGCTGTTCCGCTTGCTGTTCGTCTCGGTGGCGGCGATGCTGCTTCGGAATATCGCCCGGGTATCGGATACATGGGCGGCGGGGCTGGCGATCGCCCTGGCGGCGATCGCGTTCACGTTCTACCACCAGTCGGGCAACCCGGCGACGGTGACGGCGAGGCGTCTGTTGTATTTCGTGGCGGGTTGTTTTTTGGGCTTGCTGTTCGTGATGCGTGGATTCGGGATCGTGGTCGGAGCCCATGCTGTTTATGATTTGTTTGTTCTTCTCGCGTTTCAGGCCGATACAATCCCGGATTCGGGTGATTGATGCGACCCTTTTTATCCTATCGGACGCCAAACTGGATGGAATGAGACTGGACTCGGGTTGGGTGCATCCGATACTGTGATACACAGGCTTGCGTCCGGGCCGAGAAGGAGCGAACCGATGGGCATCGAGTTTGCAATCGAAGAGTTGTATGCCACCGGTTGGTCGGCGTTGGATTCGGCCGGGTGCGAGCAGCACGACTCCGGGCGTTGGATCCCGACGGTGGAGCGGGTGCGCCGGGAGTTCGAGCAGGCTGGCTACTCGCTCTCGATCAGTCATGCGCAGTTGTTCGACTGCTACCGGGCGGCCTGGACGAATGCTCAGGGCGACCCGGCCGGGGCGGTGGTCGGATCGACGGAGCAGGAAGCGGCGATCTACGCGTTGTCGCAGCTGCGGCGGTCGCTGTCCCTGACGGCCTGATCCGGCGCACAAAAAGCGTTCTCTGCATCCCCCCGGGGCTTGACCGGGGGGCGATACGTCTTTAGCCTTTGTCACACATCGGCCCCATCGTCTAGCCCGGTCCAGGACACCAGGTTCTCATCCTGGGAACGGGGGTTCGAATCCCCCTGGGGTCATTGCCGGTCGGTCTTCTGAGCAGAAAACGCCTAGGCGGAAAGAGTTTCACATGGCGGAAGGTTCAGCCGAGACTTTCGGCGAACGGCCACTCGTTCGCCGGATACAGGATGTCCTGCGGGAACGCATCCGATCGGGGGAGCTCTCGCCGGGCGAAAAACTGGCGAGCATGCGCCGTCTCGCGGATGATTTCGATTGCTCACTGGGCATCGTCAAGCAGGCGGTCAACACGCTGGTGGCGCAGGGGTTTCTGCGTTCATCCCCGAGACGTGGGGTGTATGTCGCCGACACCACACCGGCGGCCAAGGAAATCCTGATCGTTCTGCCGCACCTCGAGATCGAGCGGCTGCACCTGGCGCTGACGGGTGTTCGGCGTGCCCTGCGGCACACTGGCTACCGCATCTCGATCCACGCCCAGGCGGACACCGAGGACGAGGAGATCCCCGCGTATCTGACGTCTTCGCAGATCGCGGGCGTGCTGGTGCTGCTGCCGTCGCGGGGCGACCGTGAGACGGTGCTGGCGGCGGCATCGGGGGCGGCGCTGCCGACGGTGGTGGTGGATATCGCCGCCCGGATCAAGGGGATCGACACGGTGCTGATCGACCCGATCGAGACGAGCCGGCTGGGTATCCAGCACCTGCTGGCGATCGGGCACAAGAAAATGGGGCTGATCGTTCCGGTCGAGGATGCGCGCACGATCACGGGGATCGAGAACGACGTGCTCGAGTCGGTCCGCCGGCAGGGGATGCCGGCCGACCGGATCATCCCGGTGCATGTCGAGCGGGCGCGGGAGGACTACGAGCAGGCGTGGAGCCGGGCTCAGGAGAAGACCGAGGCATTGCTGGCCGAGCACGGGGACATCACGGCGGTGATCGGCATCGGCCCGCAGATGACGCTCGGGGCGGCGCTGGGTGTGCGCGCGACGGGGCGGGATATCCCCAAGGACTGCTCGGTGCTGGGGCTGCTGGGAGATTCATCGGCGCTGCAGAGTTTTTCGCCGCCGATCACGATCTTCGACAACCCGCTGGTGGACACCTGCGAGCACGCCACGATCCGCCTGCTCGGGCGGATCGACGGGTACGACGCGGCGCCGGGGCAGATCAAGCTTTCGGCGAAGTTCGTCGAGCGTGAGAGCATCGGGCCGGCCCCGCAATGACCGGTCGTCTCGGCATCCTCACCGCCATGCCGGAGGAGGCCGCGGCGTTGCTCGACTCGTTTGGGCCGGGTGCCGATCGGATCGAACACGGGAGGCGGGTCTACACGGTCGGGACGCTGTGGGGCGTCGACGTGGTGGTTGTGGTGGCCCGGTGCGGGAAGGTCGCCGCGGCGACGACGGCGACGGAGTTGATCGTCCGTTTCGGGGTCGATCATGTGATCTGCACGGGCGTCGCCGGCGGGCTGGGCGAGGGGGTCTCGATCGGCGATGTGGTCGTGGCGGACCGGCTCGTGCAGCACGATCTGGACGCGAGGCCGCTCTGGCCCCGGCATGTCGTGCCGCTGCTGGAGGAGAGGTTTTTCGCGACGGACCCGGCGTGGACGGACCGGATCGAGCGGGCCGCGAAGGAATTCGTGAGCGGGGGCGAGCGGGTGCACCGGGGGCTGATCGCCAGCGGGGATCAGTTCATCCACGGCCCGGTGATGGGCCGGGCGGTGCTCGACACGCTGCCTGGGGCGTTGTGCGCGGAGATGGAGGGTGCGGCGGTGGCGCAGGTGTGCAGCGAGTACGGGGTGGGGTGCGCGGTGTTCCGTGCGATCTCCGACCGGGCGGACGCGGACGCTCCGGCGGATTTCGGTCGATCGCTCGGGTCGCTGGCGGCTTCGCACACGCGTGGTATCCTGTCACGCGCCCTGCGCGGGTGAGTCGGCACGGGGTCGGCTGACCGAGGGACCTGATGCCTGCTCTTTCCTGCCATTTTTCATCCGGGGTGTTCGGTGTTCAGGCGCTGACGCTCGCGTCGTCTGGCATGGACCGGGTGGCGTTGGCGTTGCTGCTGATCGTGGGGCTCGGGGTTGGGGCGCAGTGGCTCGCCTGGCGGGTCCGCGTGCCGTCGATTCTGATCCTGCTGGCGTTCGGGTTCGCGGTCGGGCCGGGCGCTGCCGTGATTTTGGGGCACCCGTTGCTCGATCCCGACGCGTTGTTCGGGGATCTGCTTCTGCCGCTTGTCGGGTTGTGCGTGGGGGTGATTCTTTATGAGGGCGGGCTGACGCTGCGTGCGCGCGAGATCACCGGTGTGGGGGGGGTTGTGTTCATGCTGGTGTCGGTGGGGGCGGTGGTCACGTGGTTGATCGCGGCGTTGGGGGCCGGGCTGATTCTGGGTCTCTCGGCGGAGTTGTCGGCGTTGCTCGGAGCGATTCTGATCGTGACGGGGCCGACGGTTGTGGGGCCGTTGCTGCAGCACATCCGCCCGACGGGTCAGGCGGGCCCGGTGTTGAAATGGGAGGGGATCGTGATCGACCCGATCGGGGCGATCGCGGCGGTGCTCGTGCTGGAGACGGTGCTGATGGGTTCGCCTTCGGAGGCACCGGTGGGCGTGTTGCTGGCGTTGATCCGGACGATTGTTGCCGGGGGTGGTCTCGGGCTGGTCAGCGCGTTGTTGTTGATCGGGTTTCTGGAGCGGTTCTGGATCCCGGAGCAGCTGCAGAACCCGGTGAGCCTGATGCTTGTGGTGGTGTCGTACACGCTGGCCAATGCGATCCAGGCCGAATCGGGCCTGCTGGCGACGACCGTGATGGGGATCGTGCTGGCGAATCAGCGTCGGGTGGACATCCGGCACATCCTCGAGTTCAAGGAGAATCTGCGTGTCCTGATCATCGCGGCGTTGTTCATCGTGCTCGGGGCGAGGATCCGTCCAGAAGAGCTCGGCATGATCAACTGGTGGCGCGCGGTCGCGTTCCTGTTCGTGCTGGTGGCGGTGGCGAGGCCGGTGTCGGTGTGGCTATCGACGATCGGGGCTGGTCTTTCCCGTCGGGAGCGGCTTTTCATGTCGTGGATGGCGCCGCGGGGGATCGTGGCGGCGGCTGTGTCGAGCGTGTTCGCGTTGACGCTGGACGAGGCGAGGCCCGATCTGAACGCGGAGCTGCTCGTCCCCGTGACGTTCCTGATCATCGTCGGGACGGTGTGCATCTACGGCCTGAGCACGCCGGCGGTGGCCCGGGCGCTCGGGGTGTCCGACGAGAACCCGCAGGGCATCCTCATCATCGGTGCGTCCGCCGTGGCGAGGTCCATCGCGTCGGTGCTCCAGCGGCTGGGGGTGACCGTCCGGCTCGTTGATACCAACCGCGGCAACGTGATGGCGGCACGGATGTCGGGGCTCGACGTGGCCTACGGCAACGTGCTCGACGACCTGTTCTTCGAGACGCTCGACATGCGGGGGATCGGGCGGGTGATCGCGATGACGCCAAACGATGAGGTCAACACGCTCGCTCTCCAGCGATTCGAGCACCTGTTCGGCAAGGCGGGGTTGTTCCGTTTGCCCGTTCGCCCGGAGAAAAAAGAGAAACTCCGTGAGAAGTCCGGCGTGGTGAAGGCGGCCGGGACCGGGTCGAAACGCCGGGGCGGGAAGCCGACAGCGGCGAGCATCGACCTCGACCCGGCGCGAGGGCACTCGACGGCGACCGGGCGTCGGCTCTTCGATCAGACGATCGATCTTGCGACGCTCGAGAAGAGCCTGGCCGAGGGGTGGGTGATCAAGGCGACAAGCATCACCGATGATTTCACGGTGGAGGACCATCACACGCTTTACGGAGATGAGAATGTGCCGATGTTCGCGATCCACCCGGATGGTGCGGTCGAGATTGCCACGCCGGGTAAACCGTTGGGCGCGGTCTCGGGGACGAAGCTGGTGGCGCTGGTGAACCCGGAGTCGCTGTTTATTTTGAAGCCGCCGGGGTGAACGGCGTTCCCGGTTTTCTTTGGCGGATCGAGGGGCGATCGGCCTGGCGGATCGCGGCGATGGATTTCCAACACCCGCGGCAGGACTCGAACCTGCGACCTCTGCTTTAGGAAAGCAATGCTCTATCCAACTGAGCTACGCGGGCGGCTGATGCAGAGTTTATACCCGGATGCGGGCGCATGAAAGGCCCGGGTTGGTTCGGCGGGGAAGCACTCCCCGGGCTTGCGCCCGGGGCTCGTTCAGAGGGGGAACCCCCCGGGCTTGCGGGCCTTTTGCATCATGCGGCGATTGGGAGCTTTCTTTTTCGTCGGTGTGCCGCGTCGATGAGGAGTTTTCCGATCACCCAGCGTTCGACGCGGCCCCGCCGGCGGACCCAGTTGGGGAGC
>JALWOY010000118.1 GCA_027083355.1 Phycisphaerales bacterium
TCGCAGACCTCACCCACATCCACCGCGCGACCGTCTCGGCTCTCGCTGCTCTGACGCAAACAGAGGAATTCCGGAGCGCACAAGCCGATTGGCTCGCCCTCGCCGCCATCCGCGAGACGCTCATCCAGGCGACCGCACGCGCCGGGGCACTCGCCGCGCTCGCCGAATGCGCCGACACCGCCCCGAACCCCGAGACCCGACGCAAAGCCGCCGCCGAGATCCTCGCATCGACTTCAGAAAAAACCCCGGCCCGGCCGCAACAGAAAACCCGCCCGTCAGCCCCCGACCCGGCCAGACGAGACGACCCCGCGGTACCACCGGTACGAATCTTTCGGCGTCCGGGTCCCGTTCTCGAAATCGACATGCACAAGCCCGAACCGCCGCGTGTAACCGAACGCCCACTCGAAGTTGTCGAGGATCGACCACTGGAAATACCCGCGGATATCGACCCCGTCCCGGATCGCGCGCGCCACCTCGCGGAGGTGCCGATCAAGATAATCGACCCGCCCCGGATCTCGTACCGCCCCGTCAAGACCAACCCAGTCGGTCGTCGCGCACCCGTTCTCGGTGATGTAGACAGGCAAGCCGTACCGCTCGGCCAGCAGCCGGGGGCCCCAATACAACGCCGGGGGCGTCACGGGCCAGTCCATCGCCGTCCGCGGATGCCCCGGCCCGAGCGGCACCTCGACCGGCTCGCCGTCTTCCCCGGCTCGCACGCACGTCCCCGTGTAGATGTTGACACCGTAGAAATCGATCGGTGTGCTGATCGTTTCGAGATCACCCGGGCCGGGCTCGGGCAGGTCCGAGATCACATCGCCGTAGTCGAGGCCGGGATACCGGCCGAACACCACCGGGTCGGCGTACAGCGTGTTGCTGAATGTCCAGTCGTCGCCGCATTGTTCGAACATGAACCGTCGCGCCGCCTCGATATCCTCGGCGCTTTCCGTCGCGGGGTAGGCCGTCACGCCCACCGGCGCCCACCCCACCCGGTGCCCGTCCGCATGCGCCCGGAGAACCCGCACCGCGAGCCCGTGGCCCAGCAACGCCCGGTGCAACACCAGCAACGCCTCCCGCCGCGAGAGCCGAAGCCCGGGCGCGTGCTCGCCCTTGACGTGGCCGAACCCGATGAAACACTGCGGCTCGTTCAGCGTCATCCAGTGTCTGACGCGGTCACCAAGCCGATCGACAACGACCTCCGCGTAATCCGCGAACCACCGCGGACTGTCCGCGTGCAGCCAACCCCCAAGATCCTGCAACACCTGCGGGTAGTCCCAGTGAAAAAGCGTCACCCAGGGCGTCACGCCCCGGGCGAGCAGGCCGTCCACCACGCGGTCGTAATAATCCAGCCCGGCCTTGTTCACCCGGCCCGCCGTGCCATCGGGCAACACCCGGCTCCAGCTGATGCTGAACCGCGAAGCCGACACACCGAGACCGGCGATCAGATCGGCGTCTTCATCGACGCGGTGGTACGAGTCGCAGGCCACCGCGCCGGTCTGCCCGTCGGCGATGAATCCGGGCCGGGCCGAGGCGGTGTCCCACACGCTGGGCGTCCGCCCGTCCTCGGCCGCCGCCCCCTCGATCTGATAGGCCGAGGAGGAGACACCCCACACGAAATCTTCCGGGAATTCCAGCACGTCTCGGCTCCAGAGTCGCGGCACGCCCGCCCCGGGCGGTCCCGATCGTACCCGGCGTGCGGTCGGGGGGGAATGAAAAAAGCCCGGGTCGCCCCGGGCTTTGAGAAGAACAGGATTCGATGGTTCGGCTTACGGGCAGCCGGCCGTGAAGTTGCTGGTGAAGGCCGCGATGTCCTGGAGGTCGAACACGCCGTCGCCGTTCAGATCCGCGATCGGGTCCTGGGCGACGAACCCGCCGATGAAGGCGTTGATGTCCTGGAGGTCGAGCACGCCGAACGGCTCGGCGATATCGGCCGGGTTGCACCCGCCGGGGTCTGTGCAGACGACGGTGCCGACGGAGACGGCGTCGATGGCGCCCTCGACGGTGTTGTTGGCGCCGGTGTCCTCGACGACGAAGCGGAAGCGGGTGTTGGCGACACCGTCGGCGGGGTCGATGGTGATGGTGTCGGTCTGCCAGCCGTTGGTGTCGGAGGTGTAGGTGCGGAGGGTGGTCCAGGTGATCTGGCCGTCGAAGGAGACCTCGACCTTCATGTTGTCACCGTCGAAGTTGTCGCCGCCGCCGGAGAGCCAGTAGGCGTAGCTGAACTGGCCGCCGGTGGACATGTCGATGCCGGGCGAGGAGAGGAAGACGCGTCCGAAGTCGACGTCTTCGCCGGCGGTGTTGCCTGTGACGTAGCACTTGCCGGAGCCGTCGAAGTCGGAGGGCGGGGCGCCGTTGGAGGCGACGGGGACACCGCGTTCCCAGTCACCGGACGTGGCGGTGGAGATGCTGTCGTTCCAGCCGGTGAAGTTCTCGAAGTCGTCTTCGAAGGTGGGGGTGAAGGAGCCGAGCTGGTAGGCGAAGGGTGCGCTGGCGCCGGCTGCGGGGAGGTCGACCTCACCGACGAATGCGCCGACGACGGAGATGTAGTACTCGGGGTTGTCGCCGCAGTTGCCGGCGGGGATGGTGGCGCGGAAGATGTCGTTGCCCTGTGCGGACATCGGGACGGTGATGAAGGAGCCGCCGTCGAAGCGGTAGTGGAGGTCGGGCCCGTCGATGATGGTGTCGGCGTTGGCGAGGACCTCATAATCGAGCGAGACGGGCGTGCCGGGCAGGACGACCGTGGGGGGCGTCTGCTGGGCGGTGATGCTCGGCCCGTCGAAGGGGACGGAGTTGCCCGCGATGTCCATGCGGTAGCGCTGGATGCTGTTGTTGTTGCTGGCGTCGTCGACGACGATGTAGTAGGTTCCGGGTGCGTTGAGGGTGTAGAGCAGGTGCTCGGCGGAGCCGGCGCTCGTGTCGTTGACCTGGATGAGCGTGGTCGTGCCGTTGCTGTCGCGGAGGGAGACCTTGAGGTCCTGCTTGGTGTTGTAGTTGGTGGTGGTGCCGGAGCTGCAGGACTGCGTCTGCGGTCCCTGCTGATAGATGCCGGCGTCGGGGGAGACGGTGACGTCGATCTCGAGGGGCTGTGTGGTGACGATCTTGTAGAAGTCGATATCGGAGTTGTCGTCGATGCTCATGTTCTCGACGGAATCACTCCGGCCGACGAACCAGTTGCCGAGATCGGTCGCGTTGGCGGCGTTGTCGTTGATCTCGTTGGGGTCGCCGTAGTTGCGCTGCCCGGCGAGGATGTCGTCGAGCTGGGGCCCGTCGTAGAGGGTGGAGACGAACGGCTCCATGAGTTTGGTCTGGTTGGCGGGGCAGACGTGGTTGAACCCGAGGCCGTGGCCGTGCTCGTGCGCGGCGACGTTCCGGAGCCTTCTGGAGTTTTGTGAGAACGAGTTGAAGAAGCTGTCGAAGGCGTCGAAGACCATGTCGCCCTGGTTGGGGAACATGTTGTATGCGAGGACGCCGCTGTTGCCGTCGAGGCTGACGGCGAAGATGCGGACATCGCCGCGGACACCGATCTGGCCGCCGAGTGTGTTCGCTTCGACGCCGTCGTCGTTGTTTTCATGGATGTATGTGACGTTGATGAGCTGTCCCCAGCGGTCGAAGACCTGCTGGAAGAGCCCCTGCCAGACGGCGGGCGAGCCGTAGAGGCTGTTCATCCACGAGTTGAGCTGGTTCGACCGGTTCTGGCCGGAGAGGTTGTCCGCGAGTGCGCCGTCGGGGGGGAAGGAGTAGGTCAGCGTGATGGGCGTGCCCTGGCTTCCTGTGCTGAAGTCGCTGGCGGTGGTCGTCCAGCGGGCGCCGATCTGGAAACGGTTGCCGTCGTCGTCCATGTTGGAGTGCCAGAACTGGTTCTCGAAGAGAGCGTTCATGGCCATGACGAGGTCGGGGTCCGTGTCCGGGGCGAAGCACATGGCGATGGGTGTTTCGTCGTTCTCGGCGCGGTCGAGCATGTTGAGGGCGGCGTCGAGGTGCTCGGGCTTCATGCGTGCGAACAGCGCGGGGCTGACGAAATCACGGAGTCTTTCGTAGCGGGGGTCGAAGGCGACGAGAGCTTCGCCGGTGTGGTCGATGTTGGGCGTGTAGGCCTCGGAGCCGATGCCGCCGGCGGCGATGATGGCGCGTCGCTGTTCGGTCGGCATGAGCGGGAGGATGGCCGAGGCGAGAGCCTTGATCTCCTGTTCGTGGTCCGCGGAGCATTCGGCGGAGGCCTGGACGTTTTGGGCCGCGTTGGCGGTCCCCGCGGCCAGCACTGTGGCGGTGATCAACGGGAGCATGTGCAACGGACGATTCTTCATGATGAGACACCCTTCGTGGAGCCGCCGGGGAGGCGGCGATTCTCTGGAATCCCCCTGGACGCCGATTGCCGTGCGTTGTGAATTGCACGGCGGCGGACGTTCCGACAATTTTCCGAACGGCGCAATCGCCGACGGTGGGATCGCAAAACCGGGAAACCTGACAGGCGATCGGCGAACTGATGGCGACTGCCAAGCCCGGGAGCGAGAGCCCGGAGATGTGAGCCGTTTCGGGGCGGTATGGCCCGCGGTTCCAGAAAAACCGGGAGAAAGGCCCGAGAGAAACCCGGAGTATGGAGCGGTCGCGGGCGGCGGAGAATCGTGTTCAGGATTTTTTCGACTTTTTGTTTTTGAAGTAGTTGCCGGCGAACTTTTTCTGGAACTTTTCGACTCGTCCGGCGGCGTCGACAAACTGGGTTCGTCCGGTAAAGAAGGGATGCGACCCGGACCAGACGTCGACATGCAGCTCGGGGACCGTGGCCCCGACGGTCATGACGACCTCGCCGTTGTGGTAGACCTTGCATGAGGGGTAGAAGGTCGGGTGGATGTCCTTTTTCATTGTTCAGCCTCGGCCTGGCGTTTGATTCGTGTTCAGGGACGCGTTCGCGCAGTATCCCCCGTTGGGGACCGGAAGGATAGCCGGCTGGAGGGGTGAAGGCGAGCGGGTGGAGAATCCGACGCACGCTCAGCGTCAGCGTCTGTCGGTTGCGGTGCAGGGCAGGTTTGGTCGGGTGTCTTGAAGGGGTGGTTGTTTTTTTTGGATGAGAAGGGAGCCCTCGCTTCCGCTCGGGCCTCTTTGGGGAATGAGAGATGGAGATGGGGAAGAGACGGGCTGGAAGCCCGTCCCACCGAGGAGGAGGAGATGAGATAGAGACGGGCTGGAAGCCCGTCCCACGAGGGTGAGTGTTCAGACTTGGGACATAGGTAACACTGCTTTGTAGAAACGACTTGACAGATGGGCTGGAAGGCGCTCTTCTGTGTGTATGACGCCGGAAGAAAGCCAGACCCGACTCGTTCGGATCGCCGTCTTGTCCATGCGTGCCGCCGGCCGCCAT
>JALWOY010000119.1 GCA_027083355.1 Phycisphaerales bacterium
GGCTCGAGCGGAACGGGTTCGACATCTGCGTGGCTCTGATCGCGTGCAACCTCAAACGCAGCGTGCATCTGGCCGGCGACGGGTGACGGGTGACGGGTGACGGGTGACGGGGCGGGCGCCGGCGACGTGCCCGCCGATCGCCCGAACAACCAGCCGATCAGGCCAGAGCGAGCCGCCGACAGCCCAACGAATCGGCAGCGGGCAGCATCGCCCAGCCCGCAATCCTCGACAATGCAAAGAAAATCCGCTCGCTCAGGATGAAAATCCGCTATGATGGGGGTAGTTCAGAGGTTTCTTTACTATGTATGTGGCCGTGCTCGGACCTTTTTTGGGATTTATTGTTGGCGTCATCCTGTCGGTTGTAGCAACAAGCCTTCCGGCTGTCGTTTATGTGTTTGTCAGAGCAAATTGATACGAAACACGATAACTTCTCGTGCGTGATCTTTTCTCGGTAATCATGGTGTGGAGTGTCAGGATTCACCGCTGAGGTCGCGGAGGGCCGCGGAGTAGATTCTGTTTCACACTGCTTTCGAAGTCTTCGAGCTCTTTGCGATCTTTTCGTTGAGATCATTTCTCCGCGTTCTCCGCGTTGATCCCCTCGGAGCCGCCAGACGCACGAGAACATTTTGGGGTACGTATGACCCCTCGCCCAGCGTGTGGGAGAGGGAGCGAGAAATCGGTGCGCCTGGTGTGGACAAGGAATACGACGGCTCGGTGTCTTTTTGGTTAAAAAGCACGATCCAGTGCGGCTGTGTCGGGCTACTGGGCTTCGGAGAGGTGGAAAGCTCGGCTCGGAGAGCCGAGGTACCCGGGGCTGGGTCGAGAAAGCCCTCGCTTCCGCCCGGGCCTCTTTGGGGAATGAAAGATGGAGATGAAGAGACGGGCTGGAAGCCCGTCCCACCGAGGTCAAGGAGATGAAGGAGATAGAGCGACGGGCTGGAAGCCCGTCCCACGAGGAGGAAGAGGAAGAGGAGAATCAGGAGCCCCTCACCCCGGCCCTCTCCCCGCAGGGCGGGGAGAGGGTGGAAAGGTATCGGCGCGCATTGAATCCGCCGGAGATTCCGACGCTTCGCAGGCTCAGCGTCGGCGTCTGGTTGGTTGAGAAACCCGATCCGGTGGAGCTGGAAGTTGGTCCTGCGAGGAGCTGTTTGAAACCCGGCCCGTCGCTCACGCTCCGGGCTCTTTTGCGGGGGGAGAGATTGAGAGACGGGCTGGAAGACTGTCCCACGAGAGGGAGGAGGGAGCGGAGCGGGATCGGGGCATGATCACGGGCAACCGGCGTTGAACGCCGAGATGAACGCGGTGATATCCGCCAGATCGAACACGCCGAAGGGCTCGGCGAGGTCCGCGACGGGGTCCTGGCCGGTGAACCCGAGCACGAAGGTGCTGATGTCCGCGAGGTCCAGGAGCCCGTCGCCGTTCAGGTCGGCCGGGCACGGCTGGGCCGAGCACTGGTTCAGCAGCACGCTGACATCGCCGTTGCCCGCGTTGGAAACGACCATATCGAGGGCACCGTCGCCGTTCAGATCCCCCAGCGCGATGCTGGCCGGCCCGGCGCCCACCGCGTAGCGGGTCCGGGAAGCGAATGTCCCGTCGCCTTGGTTGAGCCACACGATCACATCAAAGCTGTTTTCGTTGGACACGGCCATGTCGAGATCGCCGTCGCCGTCAAGATCGCCCAGCGCGACGCTCCACGGCCCATCGCCCGCGGCGTAGCGGGTCTGGGGGGCGAATGTGAAATCCCCGTTGCCGAGCAGCACGCTCGCGTCATCACTCACATTGTTGGCCACGACGATGTCGAGGTTGCCGTCGCCGTCCAGATCGCCCATGGCGAGACTCCGCGGCTGAGCACCCGTGGCGGGGGTTGCAAAGCTAAGGAGGAAACTGAGTCCGCCGCCGTTCACCAGAAACTCCAGTCTGTTGTTTTCGAAGTCGGTTATGGCTGCATCAAGGAAGCCGTCGTTGTCCAGATCGCCGATCGCGATGTACACCGGCGTGCCTCCCGTGTCGAAGGGGCTCTCACTGAGGTGAAATGTCCCGTCGCCGATGCCCATCATCACGCTCAGGTCTCTGCTTCCTCCGTTGGCCACGGCGATGTCGAGGTCCCCGTCGCCTTGCAGATCACCCAGCGCGATGCTCGAAGGGTTTCCCATATCGTCGTAGAAGGTCGGGGCGGTCAAGGCCCCGTCGCCGTTGTTCAGCATCACGATGATGTCGTTGGGGATCAAAACTTCAAAGTTTAATTGCGCAGCGACCAGGTCGAGATCGCCGTCGCCGTCCAGATCGCCCAGCGCGACACTCAATGGTCTACTGCCCGGGTAGCGTGTCTGGACCGCGAATGTTCCGTCGCCGTGGTTGAGCAGCACGCTCGTGTCGGCGCTCTTCCGATTGGCGGTGACCATGTCGAGATCGCCGTCACCGTCCAGATCGCCCAGCGCGACACTCAGCGGAATCGTGCCCACGGCGTAGCGTGCCTCGACCGCAAAGGTCCCGTCGCCGATGCCCCGCAGCACGCTCAGGTTGTTGTCGACCTCGTTGGCCGTGGCCAGGTCGAGGTCGCCGTCGCCGTCCACATCGCCCAGCGCGACATCCACCGACCCACCGCCCGCGGCGTAGCGGGTCTGGGCGGCGAACGACCCGGCCCCGTTGTTCATCAGCACGCTCGTGTCGGCGCTGTTTCTGTTGGCGACGACCATGTCGAGGTGCCCGTCACCGTCCAGATCATCCAGCACCATGCCCACCGGCCCATCGCCCGCGGCGTAAAGGGCCTGAGGGGTGAAGGTTCCGCTCCCGTCGTTGACAAGCACGCCGATGTCGTTGCTGTTGAAGTTCGTCACGGCCATATCGAGGTCGCCGTCGCCGTCAACATCACCCAGCGCCACGCCCCGCGGCCCATCGCCCGCGGTATAGAGGGACTGGGCGGCAAACGTTCCATTGCCGTTGTTGAGCAGCACGCTCGTGTTGTCGCTGCCGATGTTGGCCACAGCCATGTCGAGGTCGCCGTCGCCGTCAACATCACCAAACACGACGCTCTGCGGGAAGTTGCCCGCGGCATAGGAAGCCGGGGGGGCGAAGGTCCCGTCGCCGTTGTTGAGCAGCACGCTCGCGTCGTTGCCGAGTTCGTTGGCGGTGGCCAGGTCGAGATCGCCGTCGCCGTCGAGATCGCCCAGCACGAGGCTGGTCGGCCCGTCGCCCGCGGCATAAGAAGCCGCGGAGGCGAATGTGCCGTCGCCGTTGTTGAGCAGCACGCTCGCGCTGTCGCTGTTGTAGTTCGCCACGGCCAGGTCGAGGTCGCCGTCGCCGTCGAGATCACCCATCGCGAGGCTCATCGGGAGAAAGCCCGTCGCGTAGCGGGTCTCGGCGGCGAAGGTTCCGTCGCCGTTATTGAGCAGCACGCTCAGGTCGTCGCCGAACTCATTGGCTGCCGCCAGATCAAGGTCGCCGTCCCCGTCGAGATCGCCCCACGCGACGCTCCGCGGGGTGTTGCCCGCGGGGACCGACTGGCCGGGGAAGTGCATGCCGAAGCAGGCCTGGGCATGGGCGTGCGGGGCCGCCGACAGCAAGGCCGCCGCGGCGGTCACCGGCGTCATGGCCGCGATGAATCGGTGACGAATGGGCTGGTTCGGCATTTTGTATCTCCTATCGGACGTTTCTCGCGTCGAACCTGTGGGGTTCGTATCGACAAACTTCCCGCTTTGTTGCAACTTTGTGCCCATGCGGGATTGTGAAACGCCGCCGGTCGATGCCCGGACCCGAGCACCCGATCAACGACAGGACCTCTGATCTGATCCGGTCGTTGGGGATCATGGCCTCCCCCGCGGCCCGTCCTGCATTTTAGAAAAACCCCGATGCCCGCACAAGAACCTTGCGGGAAGAAGCGGGAACCCGGAACGCCTCCGTATTGTGTTCATTTCATGCGGCAGGGCTGCGGCGTTGCGGGCGCGGGGCCGCGGATGATCCTCGGCAACATCACCGGCCAACCCCCTCCTGCACATCGGTCTATGTCGGCTCCCGATACCGGATCACTGCCCGGTGTTCTGCGCTGTCTTGACGAGTGATGCGGGCAGGACCCACTGGTGCCCCCGTCACAGCGTGGGGAGGCGCCGGCTCGAGCGTGGTGTGTCGGGGGTTATCGGAATCGCGGTCATCCGGCAGAACCGGCGCTCCGGGCGTGTCCCGGGGGGGTGGTGCGGCATAAACTCCGGTCCATACCTTGTTTTACACACCGAGAGGCGGGGCATCATGACCGAGATCAAGGCGACGAACGTTCACTGGCACGAGGGCAACATCACCCGGGAGGAGCGCTGGAAGGCCCTCGGCTCCAAGGGCATGACGCTCTGGTTTACCGGGCTGTCGGGTTCGGGCAAGAGCACCATCGCCGTGGCGTTGGAGCAGGCGTTGGTCAACGCGGGCGTGCCTTCGTATCGGCTCGACGGGGACAACATCCGGATGGGGCTCAACAAGAACCTGGGCTTCAGCGCCGAGGACCGGGAGGAGAACATCCGGCGGATCAGCGAGGTGAGCAAGCTGTTCGCCGACGCGGGTGTGGTGACGCTTTCGAGCTTCATCAGCCCGTACCGGAAGGACCGGGATTTCTGCCGGGAGATCCACAAGGCGGACGGGCTGGACTTCTGCGAGATCTTCGTGGACACGCCGCTGGAGGTTTGCGAGCAGCGCGACCCGAAGGGGCTGTACAAGAAGGCCCGCGCGGGGGAGATCAAGGGCTTCACGGGGATCGACGATCCTTACGAGGCGCCCGAGAACCCTGAGCTGGTGCTGGACACGAGCAAGCTGAGCGTCGAGGATTCGGTCGTCAAGTGCCTCGAGTGGATCGCGGGCCGGGGTGTTGAGCTGAAGAACGGCTGAATCCGCGGCCGGTCGAACCTGATCGCCGGTGTGCGATCGAACAAGTTGCATCAGCGTGTTTCATGGGGGTGGACCTGTGGTGCCGGACGCCGGTGCTGTGGCTGCGCCGAGAAGACCGCGGCGTGATCCGACGCTTCGCGGGCTCAGCGTCGGCGTCTTATTGGTTCAATTGCACGACACAGCGGAGTTGGATCGAGAAGGCCCTCGCTTCCGCTCGGGCCTCTTTTGGGGGAAGTTGAAGGGGATGGAGAGACGGGCTGGAAGCCCATCCCACAAGGTGGATGAGGGAGAGAAGAGAGAAAGCCCCTCACTCCGGCCCTCTCCCCGCAAGGCGTTGTCTGGACTTGGGAGATGGGTAACAGTCGTTCGGGGACATAGGTTACACCCACGGGTCGTCGTCTGTGGGAGCGGAGCGACCGCAGACGACGACCCGCGGGTGGGCCGTGCTCAGATCGGCGGTTC
>JALWOY010000120.1 GCA_027083355.1 Phycisphaerales bacterium
ATGTCCTCTCATGGGCCAAGGGCTAACAGATATCCCCATGGAATATGAATAAATGCCATAAAGGCAATAATCCTCTGAGCCTACATATATTGTCCCATCTTTGCCAATGGCAGGAGACGAATTCACAGGACCCTCAGTTTCAAACTGCCACTGTAGCGTTCCATCAGGATTTATGGCATAAAGGCAACCATCAGTAGATCCCACATAAATCGTCCCATCTGCACCTATCGCAGGAGATGAATTCACATGACCGTCAGTTTCAAACTGCCACTGTAGCGTTCCATCAGGATTTATGGCATAAAGGCAACCATCAGTAGATCCCACATAAATCGTCCCATCTACACCTATTGCAGGAGACGAATTCACAGGACCCTCAGTTTCAAACTGCCACTGTAGCGTTCCATCAGGATTTATGGCATAAAGGCAACCATCAGTAGATCCCACATAAATCGTCCCATCTGCACCTATCGCAGGAGATGAAGTGATCCAACTCTCAGTAATAAACTCCCATTTGAAGGTTCCATCAGGATTTATGGCGTAAAGGCTATCATCATCTGAGCCTACATAAATCGTCCCATCTTCACCTATTGCAGGAGACGAATTCACATGACCCTCAGTTTCAAACTGCCACTTTAGCGTTCCATCAAGATTTATTGCATAAAGGCAATAATCATTAGACCCCACATAAATCGTCCCATCTTCACCTATTGCAGGAGACGAATTCACAGAATCCTCAGTTTCAAACTCCCACTTTAGCGTTCCATCAGAATTTATTGCATAAAGGCAATAATCATTAGACCCCACATAAATCGTCCCATCTTCACCTATCGCAGGAGACGAATTCACAGAATCCTCAGTTTCAAACTCCCACATAACATTTCCCCTATGACTAATTGCATAGAGACAATTATCCCCTGAGCCTACATATACAGTCCCGTCTTTTCCTATCGCCGGGGATGAAGACACCGCATATTCAGTCCTCACTGTGAACCGTGTAATTATATGCCTTCTATTAGATGCCTCATGCACAATTTTTTTCATTATATTTGCTCCCTTAGCAAAATATGGCAGAGGATGATAGGCAAAAATCCTCATTTTTTCTAACCTATTCTAACATTTTTTCAAATTATAGTGGACCCCAAAAACTGGACAGAGTAATAAGGTGGATTATTAGGGGCCAAATAAATTGTCTGGTTTTAATGAGAGCTTGAATGATCACTTTAAAAGGAGGCAACATAATG
>JALWOY010000121.1 GCA_027083355.1 Phycisphaerales bacterium
CACAAACCCCATCGCCGCGTTCTTGCGCACCGCCATGACAGACCTCCGTCCCCCGTCACGATCCGAGCCCCGGAACAACGGCGTCAGCATATCATGCGCGAAGGCGGAGGTTGTTCAGAGGCTCCGCTAGAGGCAAATCCCTAAGTGGACTAGCGATGGGCGGTCCCGTCTCTCGCCGCTCGACGGCCGGTACCTCTAACTTGCCCCTGCCGGTCAGTGCTCCGCGCCAACCACCCCAGCCAATCAAGCACTGACCCGAAGGCGGGTAGTGGCATCTACAGCGTGTCCCGGCCGCCCCCCGAATGAAGTTCCGGGTGCCACCCCTCGCCATCCGCAGCGTCGGGCACCGCCATGAACCCTCGATGTCCTACCGGCTGTTTGCCAGCCAAGTACGCCCCCGCCACCCAACATCAACCCCGAATCCCCATCCGAAAGAGGGGGTGCGGGGGAAACCTCCCCCGCAAAGGGAATGATACGTATCCCGAAATATTCTCGTGCGTCTGGTGGTGCCGAGGGGATCAACGCGGAGAGCGCGGAGAAATGATTTCAACGCAAAGGTCGCAAGGGTCACAAAGAGCTCGAAGACTTCGAAAGCAGTGTGAAACAGAATCTACTCCGCGGCCCTCCGCGACCTCAGCGGTGAATCCTGACACTCCACACCATGATTTCCGAGAAAAGATCACGCACGAGAATGTATCGTGTTTCGTATGACATGAACTCCCGAAAGAACGGGCATCTGCCGTGACCCGTGTCAGTCAAACGCAGCCGACCCGCACCGAGCCGACCCGCACCGTTTAATTCGAATTGCAACCCGCGACAAACGACGCCACGAACGCCTGGATATCCGAAAGATCGAACGTCCCGACCGGGTCGGCCAGATCCGCCGAGGGCTTCTGGTCGAGGAACCGGGTGAGGAACCCCGAGAGGTCCGACAGGTCGAGCACGCCCCAGGGCGGGGCGAAGTCCGCCGGGCACGCGTCCACGATGGTCTTCTCGATGATGTGGGCGAAGAACGCGCCCGCCTGCGGGCTGCCCGGGTGCGAGCGGAACACGTCCAGCAGCCCGCCGTTGGCCCCGCCCCCGTCGGCGACGAGATCGACCGTGACATCCCCGTAGGTGAAATTGTCGTACCCGTGCGCCGCCAGCCACTGCCGGGCGGGGTCGTTCCAGTCGAACACCACGCCGTCCGTGGCGTCGAAGATCGAGATCGCCGAGACGTCCGGCCTCGACGCCGCCAGCGCATACGCCGCATCCCGCTGTTCTTCGTGCCGACCGGGGATCACCTGCCCTTCGATGCGGTGGTTCCACGGGATCACGATGCAGTGGTGCACAGGTCCCAGCCCCGCGTCGGCCGCCGCCCCCGCCGTCTGATCCACCATCGCCTCCATGAACCCCGCGGCGTCCGCGGGCGTGATGTCCTCGACGTTGACCAGGTAGAACGCGTAGATCGGCTGGGCCGGGTCGATCGTCGTCGCGTCCAGCCAGTGCGCCAGCTGTTCACGAGAGAACGTCTTGACCGGCGCGCCGGCGGTGCCGCTCGGCGTGTCCAGCCCGAAGCCCTCGTATGACCAGGAACTGTCCGAGAGCGCGCTGAAATACAGCCCCGGCTCGCGCTGCCCGCCCACGGTTCTGTACGCCACGAAGCCCGCGGGCATCAGATATCCCGGCGTCGGCGCGTCCACCGACAGCGTATAGGCCAGCGCCCCTGTTCCGTCCGCTGCCATCGGGATGTCCACCGGCGACGCGAAAATCTGACCGTCCGAAGGCGGTGTGGGCGGGTCGGCATCGGGGTCGAACCCCTCCAGCCGCTTCGGTCGGCTCGACACGGTCGGGTCGAACCATTCCGGTGACCCGTTCGCCGGGGTGATCGTCACGCCGGGAAGCATCGCCGGCGATCCCGGCGGTTCGAGGAACAAAGGCCTCACCCGGACCGCCGCCCCGGGGGCGAGAAACGGCCCGTAGAAACCGGCGGCGACCTTGTTGTTCTGAACGAGGTACCCGAGCACGTCGACCGACGACGGGGACGCGGTCTGGTAGACCTCGCGCATCCGCCACGTCGGCAACGCGTAGCGGACCTCCGCGTCGGGGCCGGTCTGGAAAAGCCAGTACGAGTTCGAGGCGTCGATCGTCTGGATCGAGGGCAGCAGCTCGGTGTAGTTCGTGATGAACCAGTTCGGCCCGTCGCCAAGCTCGAACGCCGACCAGTTGTCGATCCGCCACGAGATCAGCATCGAAGCCGAGGGCCGCTCGTCGAAAGGCTCCGCGTAGGAGTCCCCCAGCCAGAGCACACGCACGTCCTCGTGCAGCACCGCCCGCAGATCGAGCACGTCAACCCCGTGCGGGACGCCCGCGGCGAACAGCGGCGCCGCACAACCCACCAGAGAACAGACCGAGACGCAAAGGCCACCGGCCGACTTTGAATGTACGCGAAGCATCCGCGGCCCCCGTGTGATCCCCCCGTGTCCAGAAAAACACCCCACGGCTCTCGTCGTGGGGTGTTTGATACGCATCAGATCAGGCCATCACGGGCAGCCCGCGTTGAACGCCTGCACAAACCCCTGCAGATCCTGCAGATCGAAGATCCCGTCGCCGTTGATGTCCGTGATCGGGTCCTGCGCCAGGAACCCCGTGATGAACCCCTGCACGTCGCCCAGATCGAGCACGCCAAACGGCTCGGCCACGTCCGCCGCGTTGCACCCGCACGCCGGCGGGTTGCCCGCCGCGGTCTGGCACGCATCCTCGATACCGTTGCCGTCGCAGTCCTCGATCGGGCCGTCTGTGCGCACGATCTTGCGGATCTGTCCGCCGAGGTTGCAGATATAGATCTCGCCGAAGGCGTCGGTGCCGAACGAGGAGATGCTGAACCCCGCGCCGAGCTCGCTCGTGCGGTCGGTGAAGTCGGTGACGTTCACGCCGTCGTATTTCATCGACCAGACCTTGCTGGAGCAGAAGTCGGCGAAGAAGTACGTCCCGTCCAGTTCGGGGATCGCGCACCCGCGGTAGACCTCGCCGCCCGTGATCGAGCAGTTCCCCGCCGAGTGGGTGTAGGTGTGGATCGGGAAGACCATCGAGCTCTGCGACGGGCACCCGGCCGTGTTGAACGGGTTGTTGCCCTCGTAGCAGCGCCAGCCGTAGTTCTCGCCACCGTTGCTGTTGGCGGGCTGGAAGTCGATCTCCTCGATCGCGTTCTGCCCAACGTCGGCGATCCACAGGTCGCCCGTCTCACGGTCGAACGCGCACCGCCACGGGTTGCGGAGTCCGTACGCCCAGATCTCGTCGTCGCCGGTGGTGCCCACGAACGGGTTGGTCGGCGGGATCGCGTAGTTCCGGGTCGCGTCGCCCGGGAAGTCGTCACCGTCCACGTCCAGACGCAGCAGCTTGCCCAGTTTCTGGTTCGTGATGTCCTGCGCACGGTTGCCCGGATCACCGCCCGAGCCACCGTCGCCGAACGTCACATACAGATACCCGTCCGGCCCGAAACCGATCCAGCCCGCGTTGTGGTTGCTGAACGGCTGGTCCACGAAAAGCACCTGCTTCGCCGAGCCCGCGTCGGCCACGTTCGGGTCACTGCTCACCGTGTATTCCGCGATGATCGTGTCGCCGCCGGGACGGGTGTAATCGATGTAGAACTTGCCGTTGTTGGCGTAATCCGGGTGGAACGCCATCCCCAGCAGACCCTGCTCGTTGCCCGTTGCCACGGACACGGTCAGGAACGGCGTCGGCAGAAGCGTGCCCGAGTTCAGGTCGAAGATCCTGATCCGGCCCGTGCTCCCGCTCCGCTGTTCAACGATGAAGATCCGGTCGAAGTCCCCCGGTGCATGCGTCACAAACACCGGACGCGACAGCCCGCTCGTCACGAGCTCGGTCCCCAGCGGAGCGGCCCCGCCGTACGCCAGCGACCCCACGGCCACCATGATTGCTGCACAAAGTGTTCGATTCATGTTCTATCTCCCAGCCCCCAATACGAGTGTGTCACACAGATTCTGGTGGATGGACCGATCATCCGCAAGCCATTCCTGCAGAAATCCCGTTTCGGTCCACTTTGATCGGTCTTTTTCGATCTCATCTCCGGCCCGATCTCTCACAGAACCCTATGCTCGATTCACTCCACAAATATTCCAATCCGGGAACAGAAAGGAACCCGAACATGTCTGGTCTTATCAAGCCCCACGGCGGCACACTCGTCAACCGAGTCGCCCAGCCCGACGCCGTCGATGCGCTCAAGAAAGAAGCCGAGGGGCTGACGCGGATCGATCTGTCGCCCAAGCAGTCCTGCGATGTCGAAATGATCGGCATCGGCGCCTTCAGCCCGCTCACCGGGTTCATGGGTCAGGCCGACTTCGATTCGGTCATCGAGAACATGACCCTGACCGACGGCAACATCTGGCCCATCCCGATCACCCTCGCCACCGACGAGGGCAAGGCGAAGGAGGGCGAACGGGTCGCGCTGTATGCCCCGAACGGGGTGTTGCAGGCGATCATGACCGTCGAGGAAATCTACCCCCACGATCGGGCGAAGGAAGCCACCATCTTCTTCAACAAGCCCGAGGACGACGACGGTCAGCACCCCGGCGCCGAGGCGGTCAAGAAGGAAGGCCCGGTCTGCCTGGCCGGCCCGATCGAGGTTGTCACGGTCTGCGTCGACCCCGACGGCCCCGAGGCGTTCCTCGACCACCGCCTGACCCCGGCCCAGACCCGCGCCGAGTTCGAGAAACGCGGCTGGAAGACCGTCAGCGCGTTCCAGACGCGCAACCCGATCCACCGCGCCCACGAATACCTCTGCAAGTGCGCACAGGAGATCACCGACGGGCTGCTCATCCACCCGCTGGTCGGTGAGACGAAACCGGGGGACATCCCCGCCGATGTGCGCATGCGGTGCTACCAGAAACTGATCGCGGAATACTTCGTCGATGAGCGCACGGTGCTGAGCGTGATGCCCGCGGCGATGCGCTACGCCGGCCCGCGCGAGGCGATCCTGCACGCCCTCGTCCGCAAGAACTACGGCGTGACCCACTTCATCGTGGGCCGCGACCACGCCGGGGTGGGGTCCTACTACGGCACCTACGACGCCCAGAACATCTTCGACACGCTCGACGAGGACAACCTCGAGATCGAGCCGCTCAAGTTTGAGCACGCGGCCTACAGCAAGAAGGCCCAGGGCATGGTCTCGGGCAAGACCTTCCCCAAGATCGAGGGCGACCAGATCTTCCTCTCCGGCACGAAGGTCCGCGAGCTGCTCAAGAAGGGCGAGCGTCCCCCGGCGGAGTTCACCCGTCCCGAGGTCGCCGACATCCTGATCGAGTGGGCGACGAGCACCAACTGATCAATTGCCCAAATCCGAAACCGGTGTGAATCGGTGACCCGGTTCACGCCGATTTTTTTACGATGGACGAGCTGAAACCCCCCATCCTGCTGATCGGGAATTACCGCTCGGGCACGACGATGCTGCACGACCTGTTCGACCTGCACCCGGAGGTCCGCAGCTGGTTCGAGCCGCGGACGATCTGGCAATACGCCGCCCCGGGCCGCAAGCACGACCGCTTCGACGAGTCCGACGCGACGCCGAGGGTGATCCGGTATATCCGCGGGCGGTTCCTGCGTCGTCAGAGAGAGCAGGGCGGGCTGCGGGTGATGGACAAGACCCCGACCAACACCCTCCGGGTGCCCTACGTCCACAAAATATTCCCGGAGTCCCGGCTCATCTACATCATCCGCGACCCGCTGGCCAACCTCGCCTCGGCCGACAGGATGTGGAAGCGCGCCCCGCTCAGCACGAAGCGGGCATTGGAGCGCGTGATGGAGTGCCCCAAGACGCAGGTCCCGTACTACGCGTGGACGTTTTTCTCGCAGCAGTTCAACCGCAGGGTTCTGGGCCGGAAAATTTCGGGAATCTGGGGTGTCAAGTATGAGGGCATCCAGCAGGACTACAAGACGCTCACGCCCGAAGAGGTCATCGCCAAACAATGGGTCGCCTGCGCCCGGCAGGCCGACGCGGATCTGAAGAAGATCGAGGCCGAGAACCCCGGTTTCGTGCTGCGTCTGCGGTACGAGGATTTCGTGTCGGACCCGGTCGAGCAGTTCACGCGGGTCCTCGAGCATCAGGGGCTGGCGATGACGCCGGGGCTGGCCGATCAGGTCGCCGCGAAGGTCGACCCGGGCCGACAAACCAAGTGGAAGCGGCTGAACGCGGACGTGTTCCGCCGGGTCGTGCCCATCCTCCGGGACGAGATGCAGCGTAACGGCTACGAGATCCCCGAGGAAGTCGCCGAGGCGGTGGGTTCAGAATCGAACTGATCCCGCGACGGATTCTCCCGACGCGTGTCCGTGCTTACGCCGCCCCGCTGCGCGTGTGGCTTGTGAGCGTGTGCACCGTGGGCCGTTCATGCGCGGGGAGCCCCCCCGGCGGGCACCACGGCAGGACTACCCGGCGGTCCGCCCCCGCGAGCCGTTCGCCCGCGTCGAGCATCGGGCCGGGTGACATCGTGCCCACGACGAGCGCCTCGGCCTGTGGCTCTTCGACGATCCGCACGCCGGCCTCATCGAGCGCCCGCCGGACGACCCACTCGTTTTTCCCCGGCGACGCGATGCCCGCCGACGCGAACGGCTGTTCCTCCAGCGCCCGTGCGATCGCGTTGCGGGCCGCGGCAAGACCCGTGAAACGGTCCCATGTCGCGGCGTCCATCTCGTCGCGCGGCTGGTCGGCCAGCGTGCGTTGCAGCTGAACCAGCCCCCTGCGGAAACCCTCGGTCGCGTTCTCTTTTTCCGCGATGTGTCGGTACCGGTCGATCACGCCGTCGATCATCTCGCCGCGGACGTCCGACGGCGCGTACCGCGCCATCACCCACCCGTTGTTGCGGACGAGGCGTTCGAGGATCAGGTTCATATCCCGCCCCGTGTCCACCTTGCGGTGATCGACGCGCCACCGCGGCTCGAACGCGACGCGCCACCCCGCCAGCAGCAGCTTCGCCGCCAGGTCGTATTCCTCGGCGTAGTAGTTGAACAGCGGGTCGTACCCGCCCGCGTGCAGATAGGCATCCCGCCGGTACGCCACCCCGCACCCGACGGGCACCTCGGGCAGCCCGCCCGATTCGCGCCGGTCCTGCGCGGGCAGGTGGATGTCCGCCGTCACCGCGCCGACGTCGTCCCCCTGCGCCGCGAGCATCTCGACCAGTGTCGGGCCGCCGGTTTCGACGGGGGCCGAGTCGTCGTCGAGCATGACGAGCCAGCCGCGGGAAGCATCGACGAACAGTGCCCCGGCCGTCCGCGCCGCGGCCCCCTCATTCGACCCGCGACGCATCAGCCTGACGGGCACCCCGTTGGCGAGCCGATCGGGCACGGTGGGCACGGTCTTCGACGCGTTGTCGGCGACGACCACCTCGGCCTCGTCCTCGCCATTGAGCCGGAGCCGACCGACCGCGTCGAGCGTTCGATTCAGTTCTTCGTGCCGATCGCGTGTCGGGATGATAAACGCGAGCATCGTCATCCTCTCATGTCAGAGCAATCCCATGTGGTCCACTCATGTGGCACGGGCGTTTCGCCCGTGAAGAAAGAACCATGAAGCGGGAACACGCGCCGGTGTGCCACCGGCAACTCGTTGCCTGTGCTTCTGCTGTGGAAGAAGCACCGGCGGGCTGGCCACCGGTAGCACACGCTTCATAGCACTCACGACGCCTCCCGCATGGCTTGTGCGGGTCGGCTTGTCGACTCGATCACACCCATCCCGGACGTCGTCAGCCGGACGTGGGCCGCCGCGATCCGGTTCATCTCGCGCCGGATCGTCGCGGCACCCACGGGCGTGTTCCCGAGCGTGCGCGCCTCGACCGAGGCCGCGATCGCCCCGAGGTATGCCCCCGCCAGCAGCGAACCGCCCGAGGCCAGCGCCAGCGTCGCCGAGGTCAGCAGCGCGTCGCCGCACCCGAGCGCATCGACGGCGTGGGGTGTCATCGCGGGGACGTGCTCGCCGCGGAGTCGGCTCTGCCAGCCCTCCCCCTCGACGCCCGCGATGCGGTCGAACGCGATCAACCCCTCGGGCCCCATGGTCACGATGGCCGAGCGCGTGCCGGTTTTTTCGAGCAGGTCCCACGCCACCGCGGGCAGCGAGTCGCCGTAGTTCCGTCTCGAATCGCGCAGCTCGCTCTCGCTGGGGCACAGCAGGTCCATGCCCGCCATCTGTTCCAGCCCCGCCCGCCGGCCGCTGACATCCCCGGCCAGCACCGCCGACGACGGCCGCAGCATCGCGCACAGCCGCCCGATCAACGCCGGCGTCAGCAGCCCGAGCCCGAAGTCCGCGATGATCGCCGCGTCGCACCCGCCTTCTTCTTCGCACGCCGCCGACGCGAGCGCCGCGAGCCGCTCGCGTTCGCGCGCATCCAAGGCGGCTTGTTCGATGCGGTCGACTTTCATCACCTTCGTCGCGCCGACGAGGAACCGCTGTTTCTCCGCGATCGGCGTCCGCTGCGTGATCGCACGGACCCCGACGCCCCCGGATTCCAGACGCGACCGCATCATCCGCGCCGCCTCGTCGTCCGGCATCGCCGTGACCAGCACGGGTTCCGCCCCCAGCGCCGCGGCGTGCCGAGCGAGGATCGCCGCCCCGCCGTCATAGAAACGGTGCTCGACGGGCCGCAGCGTCATCATCGGGCTTTCGCCCGCGACATCGGGCCGATCGCAGAAGATGTAGGTATCACGGATCAGTTCACCCACGATCACCACCCGCCGCCCGCGCATCGACGCGAGCAGGGTTTCCAGTTTGTCCGTTTGCAACTCGGGATCGTCCAGCAGCCGGCTCAGGCGGTGGTGGAACGGGTCGATCGACTGCTCCATCGCCTCGATCAGCGCCGACGAACTGAACACCACATCGCCGGAACTGAAGACGACCCGCCCGCCGTGCCGCTCGACGGTCTCGCGTTCCGCCCTGAACCGGGGGTCGTCGTTGTGCTCGTATTCGCGTCCCTTGATGTAGATGTCGGGCTGGACCGCGTCGAGCAATTCTTGCGCGGTCGCCGCCGGCTCGATGTAGACCCAATCCACGCAGTCCAGCTCGGCGAGGTTCTCGGCCCGCAATTCCTGCGGGATCAGCGGCCGGCCCGTGCCCTTTTTGATCTCGTCGTCGCCCGTGATGGAGACGAGCAGGATGTCGCCCTGCGACTTGGCAAACTTGAGGTGGCGGATATGCCCGGGGTGCACGATGTCGAAACACCCGTGGCACTGCACCACCCGCCGCCCGGCGGCCCGGGCCTCGGCCCGGCGTCGCAGCAAGCCCTCGTGATCCACGATCTTTGTGTGCGCGCGGTTCATCCCCGTTCAGATCGGCCTGAGAAGGGAGACAGCGTGAATCTGTTTGTCAGCGCGATGTTCTGCCGCTCACGTCCACCACGAAGTCCGCCCGGTCGGCGTCGCTGTCGTCGGGGTTTTCGACCATCGAGATCGTCACGATGCGGACACCCGGAACGTGCGCCCAGATCTGGTCGATCAGCCCGCCCCGGCGGTCGCTGTGGAACTGACCCACCACCTGCACCACGGGCCGGTGGCCGTCTCGCAACGCCCGGGCGATCGTGCCCGCCATCGTCGCGTCCCACACGGACTGCGCCCGGAAATAGCCCTCGATTTTCTTCTCGCGTTCTTCGTCGGTCATCTCCTCGCCGCCGTGGCTGGCGAGCATGCCGCGGAACTGCTCGAAGAACCGGTCGCGGTAGGCGTTCTCGGGCAGCGCGTCGGGTTTTTCGAAGAGTGCCGTCTGGCTGGGCCGGAGCCCTTCGAGGGCTTCGAAACCTTCCTCCCGGGCACGGGTGGAGTACCGCCGCGGGGCGTTCGAGGCGTACACCGGCGCCCCCGCGGCCTTGGCGGCCTCGACCATCGCGCGGTGGCCGGGCGGATAGTTGTTCTCGCTCAGACGCGCCGCCTTGCGGAACCCCGCCTCGTCGGTGACGCCGGTGAGGTAGTCGTCCATCATCGCCTGCTTGCTCCGGTCGAAGAACTCGAGGCAGAGCGCCGGCGATTTGCCCTTGACCGCGAGTATGTCCTCCCACAGCGCCGCCGCCGCCGACAGCCCGAGCGGGTGCCCGTGCATCTCGCCGATGACCACGACGTCCGCGTTCGCCGCGGCTTCGACCATGTCGGCCCAGGCGATCTCCCCGCCGTGCGATGTGATCGGGATCGTTCTCGGGTCGAGCGGTGGGGGGGCCTCGGTTTTCTGTGTGGGTGTCGCGGCGCACCCCCCGAGCATCAACAGGAACAGCGCGCACAATCCGGTGACTTTGTTCATGCCGGGATCCTAGCCGACTTGTGCCGCGTCTCCGCTTTCGAAGCGGAACGCACCCGGCGTGATGCCGAGGTCACGCCGGAAAATCGGACGAAAACCGCATAAGCACTCTCCCTATTTTCAGTGCATCGTGGACAGATCCGCATTCGTCCCCTTTTTTCGGGTTGGGCATTCCGTTAGACTCACCGAATGTTCGCAATTTGACACCATGTCACTTGAAAAGAGGGGGCGTGCATGCATTCTCGTAGCATTTTGATTCTCGCGTTGGCCGGCCTGGCTTCGGGTGCCGCCGCCCAGACCGACATCTTCTGGAACGCCGGCTCGGGCAACTGGAACAGCGCCACGAACTGGAGCCCGATAAACGTGCCCAACGCTGTCACCGAGAACGCCCACATCCTCGGCCCCGCGTTCATCAACGTCGCCCAAGATGTCACCGTCAACATCAATGACCTCGACGTCGGTCCGCAGCTGACCCTCACGGTCAACCCGGGTATCGGGATGATCGTTTCCGGCGATCTCGTCAACAAAGGGTTCATCACGGTCAACCCGACGACGAGCACTGCCATCTCGTTCATTCAGTTCAACAGCAACGCGACGATCTCGGGGACCGGCGGCGAGCTCCGCCTCTCGGGGGGCGACAACGATGCACAGCTCATCACCAACGGCACCACAATCACAAACGACGTGGGCCACAGCATCAGCGGCGCGGGCCGAATCTCGGCGACGCTCGTCAACAACGGGGTGGTCGTCGCGATTTCGACCGGGTTCGGCAACGTACTCGAACTCATCGGTGGTCCCAAGACCAACAACAGCGATTTCAAGGCCGCCCAGAACGCGGAACTGTTCATCAGCAATATCACGATCACGCAAGGGCCAAACGGGATGATCGCGGCCGATGGCGGGATCGTCCGTTTCAACGGGAACGTGAACATCAACGGCGGGCGGATTCTCGGGACGGGCGCGTTGCTCCGCCCGGGCAACGGCAATCTGAGCCTGACCGACGTGTCGCTCGAACAGGACATCGATGTCGAGGCCGCCGGCGGGATCCTTTACGCCGGCGCCGCGTTCAACTGCGAGCGAACGATCACGCTCAACGACTCGGGCAGCGCCAATGACGCTTTCATCCAGTTCAACAGCGATACCACCATCTCCGGCGGTGGTTCGATCTTTCTCGCCGGCGGCGGGGCACCCGGCGCCAGCAACGACAGCCGGGTCGTCACCAACGGCACAACGCTCACCATCGCGCCGGGCTTCACCATCGAAGGCTCGGGGGACGTGTCCGCCACACTCGTCAACAACGGGCTGATCCGGGCCTTCCCCAGCAACAACGGCGACGGCCGGCTCCGGCTTTTCTCGGGCCCAAAGACCAACAACGCCCAGATGGTCGCCGACACGGGGGGCGTGCTCGAAATCAGCGGTGTGACCATAAACCAGGACACCGCGGGCGAGATCCTCGCCGACGGCGGCGAGATCAACCTCAACGCCAGCCAGACCATCAACGGCGGCACGATCCGCACGATCAACGGGGGCACGGTCTCTCGGCCCGGCAACGGAAACACCACACTCAACAGCGTCAACATCGACGCGGACATCCCGCTCGAGGCCTCCAGCGCGATTCTTTACAGCGGCGCAACCTTCGACTGTTCCGGCACCATCACGCTCAACGACTCGGCCAGTATCAACAACGCCTTCATCCAGTTCAACAGCGATGCCACCGCTACAGGCGGGGGGCGAATCTTCCTCGCCGGCGGCGGCAACGACAGCCAGGTCGTCACCAACGGCACCACGCTCACCATCGCGTCCGACTTCACCGTCGAAGGCTCGGGCGACGTCTCCGCCACGCTGGTCAACAGCGGGCTGATCCGCGCTTTCCCCAGCACCAACGGCGACGGCCGGCTCAAACTGTTCTCGGGCACCAAGACCAACAACACCCAGATGGTGGCCGACACGGGGGGCGTGCTCGAAATCAGCAGTGTGACCGTGAATCAGGACCCCGCAGCCGAGATCCTCGCCGACGGCGGCGAGATCAACCTCAACGCCAGCCAGACGATCAACGGCGGCACGATCCGCACGATCAACGGCGGCACGGTCTCGCGACCCGGCAACGGGAACACCACACTCAACAGCGTCGTCATCGACGCGGACATCCCGGTCGAGGCCTCCAGCGCGATTCTTTACAGCGGCGCGACTTTCGACTGTTCCAACACCATCACGCTCAACGACTCGGCCAGTGTGAATAACGCATTCATCCAGTTCAACAGCGATACCATTGCTACCGGCGGGGGCCGAATCTTCCTCGCCGGCAGCGGCAACGACAGCCAGGTCGTCACCAACGGCACCACGCTCACCATCGGGCCCGACTTCACCGTCGAAGGCTCGGGCGACGTGTCCGCCACGCTCGTCAACAACGGGCTGATCCGGGCCTTCCCCAGCACCAACGGCGACGGCCGGCTCCGGCTGTTCACGAGCACCAAAGCCAACAACGCCCAGATGGTCGCCGACACGGGGGGCGTGCTCGAGTTCTTCGGTGTGACCGTGAACCAGGACCCGACCGCGGTCATCCTTGCCGACGGCGGCATCGTCGAGTTCGATGGGAATCAGACGATCAACGGTGGCACGCTGCGGACCGCCAACGGTGGCCGATTGATCAGGATCGGCACCGGCAACCTCACATTGACCGATATCGATCTTGAAGGCGACCTCGAAATGCAGGCACCCTCCGGCTTGCTCTACAACAGCACCTCTTTCGTCAACAACGGAGCCGTGCGTGTCAACACCACGGGCAGCACCAGCAACGCCTTCGTCCAGTTCAACGCCAGCACGGTCATCACCGGCACCGGCCGCTTCGCCCTCGAGGGCGGCGGCGACGACAGCCAGATCACCACCAACGGTACGATCGTCACCTTCGGTCCCGGCCAGACGCTCGAAGGCGAGGGCATCGTCAACGGCACATACAACATGAACGGCACCCTCGCCCCCGGCCTGCCCGTCGGCGACATCACCGGCCAGGGCACCATGACCTTCGGCTCCTCGGCCCTGCTCGACATCGAGGCCGACGGCAACCCCGGGGCCAACGACATGCTCAACCGGACCGGCACGATCAACCTCGGCGGCACGCTCCGGTTCCGTTTCCTCAACGGGTTCGTCCCGGATGTCTTCCCGGCGGTCTACACCGTCGCGAGCGCCTCGACGATCTCGGGTGATTTCGACGCCCTCGACCTGCCCGCGCCGATCCAGCCGGGCACGGCCGTCTACGCCGGCCACGACGGCAGCGACGTCTTCGTCGCGTTCACCTGCAAGTCCGACGTCTCGCTGCCTTACGGGGTCCTGGATCTCGCGGACGTGACGGCGTTCATCTCGGCGTTCCTCGCGCAGGAGCCTCTGGCCGACATCGCAGAACCGACCGGCGTGTTCGACCTCGCGGACATCACCACGTTCATCCAGATCTTCCTGAGCGGGTGCAACTGAGCGAGTGACGGAAGGGGGGAATCAAGGCCGGACCGCGGCGAGCCGATCGCCCGCCTGGGTGAGCACCTGCTCGGCGATCTGCTCCGGGTTGTAGCCCGCGGGCAGACGCACGAGCGGGACACCGGCCTCGCGCGCATATCGCGAGGCGTCTTCGATGTGCAGATGCCCGCTCAGCTTGATCAGGACGATCACGAGCCGCGTGTCGTCGCGGAAGATCGGCGCCCGCATCGGCTCGCTGCTGCCGTGCTCGGTGATCGAGATCCAGTCCAGTTCCCCGAGCTCGAAGGCCTCGGCGATCCGCTCGACCGCCTCCGGCCGGCGCTCGCCCCCGATGATGACGACACGCCCGCCGCGGAGCAGATCGCGCAGCTCCAGCACGCGGTCGCTCCATTTCGCCGCGGGTTCGGGGATTGACTCGGCGTCCGGGATCACCGGCTCCGGCTCGTGCGCACAGGAATCGGCGAATTCACGCAGCACCCCAGATGGCGGCTCCTCCTCTGGGAAGGCGTCGAGCGAGACGAGATCGCACAACGGCTCGAGCCTGCGATCGCCCGGCCGGAGGCCCAGCGAAACCAGCGTGTCGAACGAATCGTTGATCGTCCGGGCGTCGTGTGGTTCGAGCCGACCCTCGGCGTCGGTCTTTTTCGCGTGATAGCGGATCTTGTTGAGGATTTCGCCCACCTTGCGGGCTTCTTCTTTCCGGCGGGTGATCGTCTCGCGGAGGGCGCGGATCTCGTCTGTGAGTTCATCGGCCCGCGCCGGATCGGCCGCGTCGTCGATCTTCATGTAGCGGGGGACGTAGATCTCTCGGTTGAAGGTTTGCTCGCGGAGCCAGAGGTGCGCCTCGTCCTGGTCCCTGTCCGGCTTGGTCAGCCACGTGCAGAGCAGGGCCCGCCGCAACGCCGAATCCGCCTCGGCGAGCATCTGGAACGCGGACGTCACCTCGTCCTGTGAAAACAGGGTGTCGTCCGCGATCGCGTCGGAACAGAGCGCCGCGCTCTCGGACAATGCCCGATAACACGCGCCGATCTCCCGCAGGGCTTCGTCGTTCGGGGGTTCCTTGTCTCGCCAGAAGACCCAGAGGAAGCAGTTTTCGAGGGATTTGGCTTCCTTGAGCAGCACGTCCATTTCGCCCTTGAGCCCGGGAGCCTGCACCTCGTCGTACCCGGCCCGACGCCACTCGACGAACACCCGGCAGGATTCCGCCTTCAACGCGGCCCGGCGGGCGACGAGCCCGAGATCCACATCACGCCCGGTGATGCGGTCGTCGGCGTCGCACTCGGTTTCTTCAGAGGCCGCTTCGTGCGCACGGGCGAGTTCATCCGCAGAACCCGGTACTTCGACCTCGTACAACGCGTCCCCGATTTTGAGCGGCACCTTCTCGCGGGGCAGAGGGGGCACGGGTCGGGCCGGTGGATCGGGCATCCGCCCCGACGGCGCGGGTCCGGAAGCCTCGATCCGGTCGGCCTCGGCGAGCACCCACTCCGCCAACGCGATGAGCAGCGAACGTGTCGCGGGCGACGCGTGCATCTGTTCACGCAGCACCGCCTCGACGGCGCCGGCGATCTTCGCGGCGTGTTCTTCTGGCATCTCACGAGCCAATCGTGTTCCTCCCACGGATATTCAACACGGATAGTACGGCTGGACTTGGCATGTGATCGCTTTTGCTGGAGAGATTCTAGAAAACCCCTATAGATGTTCGGTAATAGATAGTATTTTGCGGTGCATTGGTGTATTCCAATGCACCAGTAGAGCAAAATGATTCCCCACTTCGGGGTTTCCCGGTACGATCGCGGCATGATGAGAGAGAACCGATCATCGGGCCGACTCGCCCTGGTCTTGGGTCTGGGGGTGGTCGCGTGCCATGCCGCCGCCACGCCGCAGAACTGGGACATCCGGCTGGTCTGCCGATCCAGTCTCGACCCGAACATCCCCGCGTTTCGCTTGCCGCAATTTTCGAGCCTGTCGAGCCAGTATGTGAGTCTCGACGAGCAGGGCCGGGTGGCGGTCCGGGTGCTCCTCGCGGTCCCGGGCGCTTCGGAGGGCGTGTTCGTCGGCGATGCCGACGGCGGGTCGATCGTCGTCATGGCCAACCAGCCGGGCGAGCCGTTCTGGTCAACAGATCTCGATTTCCGCAACGGGCGGTTCGTGATCATGGACGGCAACCTCGGGCCGGGCGGGGCGACCGTCTACGACACCGCGGGCGATCTTGTGCAGCGTTACAACCTCGGCGCGTTCGGCGTCGACAGCAGCGTCTCGATCGCCGACGACGGGGCGATCTCGTACCGCGGTGTGTTCGGCGCGGACCAGAAAGCCGTCGTGGTGGACGAGTTTGTCGGCGGCACCCGCGTGCAGACGGTCGCGCTCTCGACGGCGGCCCCGGGCGATGATGTCTCGTTCATCTTTTCGCCGGCGATGAACGCCTCGCGGCACTTCGTCGTCAACACGATCCCGAACACCGGACCCTCGCGCCGCATCCGGGGGCTCGAACCCGACGGCGGTGGGGGGTACACATCATGGACCGTCGCCGAGACGGCCGGCGTGTTCTCCGCGTTCGTCAACAGCACCGCGATCGCCCCGGACGGCCGGGTGGCGTTCACTGGGCGGCGCACCATCGTCTCGCTCTGGCAGGTCTCGCGTGTCGACGCACAGGGTGCCCCCGTCGTCCCGATCGCCGACGGTGACGACATGGGCATCGTCAACGGCAACCTCGCCAACTTCCCGCCCGTGGTCAACTCGAACGGGCTCGTCGCCTTCCGCGTCGAGGACGACGCCGGCTCGACCACGCTCTACGCCGGTGACGGGGCCGACCTCGTCCGCATCATCGGGCTGGGCGACACCGTGACGACCGATCTCGGCCAGCTCGCGCTCGGCTTCGACTTCGGCGGATTCGACGGCGTCCAGGTCATGAACGGCGTCGTCGACATCAACGACAATGATCAGATCGCCTTCGCCGCGTTCCTCGAAAACGGCACCGTCGGCGTCTTCATCGCCTCGCCCGCGAACAGTGGGTGCAACCCCGCCGACATCGCCGAGCCGTTCGGCGTGCTCGATCTGGGCGATCTTCAGGCATTCGTTGCGGCGTTCACCGCGGGCGACCCGCTCGCGGATCTCGCCGAGCCGTTCGGGGTGCTCGATCTGGCGGATGTGCAGCAGTTCATCGCCGCGTTTGCCGGCGGTTGCCCCTGAGTGTCCGGAAACCGGGGTTATTTCGGATCATTATGGGGTGTGTTTGGGTTGTTTGGCGGTTCTTACCGCGGTAGCGTCATCAAGGGTGAAAAAAGACGCGTCCGGCGGGTCGAAACAGACGAACAGGGTTGTGTCTCACCGAGTTACAAAGAGGATCTGGAGGGGTTTTCGATGCGAAACAAACGTGCTGGATTCATCTCCCGGAGCGGGGCGCTCTGGGGAGGGGGGTGTCTCGCAACAGCCGCGACGATGAGCCTGATCGCGACGGCTCAGGTGCCCACGACGATCAACGATTTTTTCCTGCCGGGCACGCAGCCGAACGGGTTGATGGTCCCGATCCAGGATTCGAACGAGTGCGCCCTGTGCCACGGCAACTTTGACGCCGACCTTGAACCCTTCCGTCCGTGGGCCGCCAGCCCGATGGGTCAGGCTGCCCGTGATCCGGTCTTCTTCGCGTGCATGTCGATCGCGAACCAGGACGCGGCGTTCGCGGGTGACCTCTGCCTGCGGTGCCACACCCCCGGCGGGTGGCTCGCCGGGCGCAGCACGCCCACCGACGGCTCGGCGCTCCAGGGCACCGACTTCCAGGGCGTCAGCTGCAACTTCTGCCACCGCTCGGTGGACCCCCAGAATCTGCCGGGCGCCCCGGCCGAGGACGCGCAGATCCTCGCGAACCTGACGGACCCCCCGCTGGACGCGCACTCGGGCAACTTCGTCGTCGACCCGCAGGACCGCCGGCGCGGGCCGTACCAGCTCGTGAATTTCTTTGTGCATGACTGGCGTCAGTCGCCGTTCCACCGCACTTCGGAGATGTGCGCCACGTGCCACGACGTGTCCAACCCGGTCTTCGAACGCCAGCCCGACGGGACATACGCCCCGGGCGATCTGGACACGCCGCACCCGACCTCGCTCAAGACGGACATGTTCCCGATCGAGCGGACCTACAGCGAGTGGCTCGCCAGCGATTTCGCCGACGGGCCGATCGACATGGGCGGCCGGTTCGGCGGGGTCAACCCGCTCGTCTCGACCTGCCAGGACTGCCACATGCCCGACGCGGAGGGGATCGGCTGCTCCTTCGGCGATTACCACACAGACCTCCCGCAGCACCAGTTCAACGGGGGCAACACCTGGCTGCTCAACGCCGTGCGGACGCTGCACCCCGATTCCGAGACGGGCCTCGACGACAATTCGGTCAGCGCCTCCATCGCCCGCACGATCGCCATGCTCCAGAACGCGTCGGACATGGAGTTGTCCCAATCCGGGTCGGATCTGAACGTGCGGATCATCAACCAGACCGGCCACAAGCTGCCCAGCGGGTATCCCGAGGGCCGGCGGATGTGGATCAACGTCAAGTTCTTCGACGACCAGAATCAGCTGATCGCCGAGCGCGGGGCCTACGACAGCGCCACCGCTGTGCTCACGACCTCGGACACGAAGGTGTACGAGACGAAGCTCGGCGTCAGCGCCGACGTCGCCGCGCTCGCGGGTGTGCCGGCGGGCGAGGGGTTCCACTTCGCGATCAACAACATGCGGCTGAAGGACAACCGCATCCCGCCGCGTGGCTTCATCAACGCCGGGTTCGAGGCGGCCCAGTCCGAGCCGGTGGGTTATTCCTACGCCGACGGGCAGTATTGGGACGACACGCTGTTCTCGATCCCCGCGGGCGCCGACCACGCCGAGGTGCGGGTCTACTACCAGAGTGTCTCAAAGGAATACATCGAGTTCCTGAAGAACGAGAACACGACCGACAACACGGGTGATATCGCCCACCAGGCCTGGCTCGACACCGGCAAGTCCGCCCCGGTCGAGATGGACTTCGGCACCATCACCTTCCAGCAGGGGTGCAACGCCGCCGACATCGCGGCCCAGTTCGGCGTGCTCGACCTGCAGGACGTGCAGGCATTCATCACCGGCTTCCTCGCCCAGGACCCCATCGCGGACATCGCCCCGCCGTTCGGCGTGTTCGACCTGAGCGACCTCCAGCTGTTCGTCTCCGAGTTCCTCGCCGGCTGCCCGTGAGCCGACCGGCAATCCGTGGTTGATCCCAAGCCCGGGCCCCGAGCCCGGGTTTTTTTCGGGGGTGCGTTCCGCATCACCGGCGAGGAGCCGTGACCGGGAGGGAGCGGTCTTCTCACAACCAACTGTGATCGTGAATACACGGCTCGGCGTCGCCCACATTGAGCCCTTACGCACAGGCCGGGTGATGCGCGTGATGTGGAGGCAATAGGGGTACCTGTCCCACGAGTGACTGAAGGCGGGGAAGACACGGGGGGACCGCTCACGGCCGTCCGCGGCTCTTTCTGATTTCGTCCGATCCCACGGGGTGCGGTTCGGAGGCCCAGCCCCGCCGGCCGCGGACGGC
>JALWOY010000122.1 GCA_027083355.1 Phycisphaerales bacterium
CGTTGGGGCCGGGTGGGCCTTCGCCCTCGGGCGTGCTGGAGATCGTGGGCCGCTACCCGGTGGGGCGGGGCCAGACCCTCGTGCTGCTGCGGCTTGATCGTCGTCTCCTGCTGCTGCATCAGGCGACGGGCCGGCGCGGGGCCTCGATGCGGACCCTCTGCGAGATCACCGACCCCGACGAGATCGCCTCGGTTCTGCTCAAGACAAGGCGGGAGGAGGAAGAAGCCGTCGAGCACGGGTTCCGGGAGGCGATGCGTCGGCTCGAACACGATTTTTCGGCGCTGGAGAACGGGGCCGAGGATGAGCAGGGGGGGCCGTCCTTCCGCTCGGCACAGGTCAACGACGAGGGCGACCGGGTCGAGTTGCTCGGCGGCGCACGGGTCGGATCAACCGCGGCGGATCGGGCCGATTCGACGCCGGACATTGTGACGCTGCGGTCCCGGCTCCGCGGGTATATCCGGGAGGCCCGGGGATGAGTGCGGCTCGTGTCATCGCGTGTCTGGCCGTGCTGCTCGTCTCGGCGGTGGCGCGGGGGCAGGGTGTCGGGCCGCCGGTGCCCTGGGATCAGCCCGCGGCGCTGGACCGGGCCGGGCCATCGGCGGATCTGTCGCGCCCGAATCCGGCGGCAATTCTCGGCGACGCGATGTCGCTGCTCGCCAACAGGAACGGGGCGCCGGGCGGCGGTGCGGGGCTCGAGGGTTCGGCGAGCGCGGGCGGCGAGACCGGCGAACCGGGCAAGGGGTTCAGCGTGGCGCTGAACATCATGCTGCTGCTGACCGTGATCACGCTGGTGCCGTCGATCATGGTGATGACGACGTGTTTCATGCGCATCCTGATCGTGCTGGCGTTGCTGCGGCAGGCGATCGGGACGCAGGCGATCCCGCCGGCGCAGGTCGTCACGGGGCTGGCGTTGTTCCTGACGGCGATGGTGATGTCGCCGACGATCGACCGGATCTGGGACGAGGCGGTGGTGCCGTACAACAACGGCGAGATCCGCGATTACGGCGAGCTGTGGGACCGGGCCAAACAGCCGCTGCGCGACTACATGTTCGACCAGATCGAGGCGACGGGCAACTGGTCGAGCGTCTACATGCTGCTGGACTACCGCGGCGTGGACACGTCGGACCCGTCGTCGATGACGCGGGCGGACGTGGACATGACGGTGCTGGTGCCGGCGTACATGCTCAGCGAGCTCAAGGTCGGGTTCCTGATGGGGTTCCGGGTCTATCTGCCGTTCCTCGTGATCGACATGGTGATCGCGAGCATCCTGATCTCGATGAGCATGATGATGCTGCCCCCGGTGCTGATCAGCCTGCCGTTCAAGCTGCTGCTGTTCGTGCTGGTGGACGGGTGGTCGCTGGTGGTGGGCAGCCTGCTCGAGAGCTTCGTGCAGGACGGGATGAGCACGCGTGCGTCGTTGCAGGCGGCGCTGCTGCCGCTGCTGCTGATCCCGGTGGCGGTCAAAGAGGCCCGAGCGGCAGCGGGGGATCGCCCCCCGGTCACCGATGACACCTGCCTGCCGAGCGAAAACCATCGCTGCCGCTGGAACCTCCTTCCGAAGAGAAAGCGGAGGTAGCCCATGGTCTACGACGAATCGGCGGTCTACATCGTCCGCGAGACATTGCTGGTGGCTTTGATGATCTCGGCCCCGATCCTGCTGGCCGGGGTCGTCGTCGGGTTGCTCATCTCGCTGATCCAGTCCGTGACGAGCGTGCAGGATCAGACGCTCACGTTCGTGCCCAAGATCACGGCGATGATCATCATCGCGGTGATTCTGCTGCCGTGGATCACGATGAAACTCGTCGAGTACGCGGCCCGGATGTTCACGCTTTTCTAAAGGGGGGCGAGGTGAATAGTGGTCGACGTCGCGCCGCTCATCCAGCATTTCGGCCCCTGGCTGCTCGTGTTCAACCGCGTGCTCGGCGTGTTCATGTTCACGCCGTTGCTTTCCAGCGCGGCTATCCCGGTGCGTTTCCGGGCGCTGCTGGCGGCGGGCTTCGCCGCGGCGGTGTACGGGTTCCTGCCCCCGTCGGCCCGCGTCATGCCCGACGCGACGATCAACGAACTGGCGTTGATGACGTTCTCGGAAGTGATGGCGGGTGCGGCGATCGGGTTCATCGCGGGCTTGCCCATCGTGGCGATGGAGATGGCGGGCCACCTGATGGGCCACCAGATGGCGCTCTCGCTGGCGCAGGCGTACAACCCGGAACTCGAGGCGAACCTGAACTCGGTCGGGTCGCTGCTGTTCTATATGGGGATGTCCGCGTTCGTGCTGATGGGCGGGGCGGAGTCGGTGCTATTGATCCTCGCCTCATCGTTCGAATCATTGCCGGTGGGCGCGATGGCCGCGGGCGATGCTCCGCTGGACGTCGCGGTTTCGCTGCTGGCGACGGGCACGGAGATCGCCGTGCGTGTATCGGCCCCGACGCTGGGTATCGTGCTGGTGGTGCTGGTGGCGATGGGGTTCATCATGAAGACGATGCCGCAGATCAACGTGCTGAGCGTCGGGTTCGCGATCAAGATCATGGGCGGGCTCTCGATCCTGATGTTCTCGTTGTTCACCATCAACACCGTGCTCGCGGGTCATATCGAGGAGACGCTCGACGTGTTGGGGTTGTGGGTGAAGGGGTTGGGCGGTTGACGCGCGGCCCGGGGGTGTACGCGGTTTCGTGAGGGTGCAGCATGGCCGAATCACTCGGCGAAAAAACCGAAGACGCGACCCCGCGGAAGCTGGAGCAGGCCCGCGAACGCGGCCAGGTCGCCAAGAGCCAGGACCTCACGGGCGCCGTCTCGCTCGCCGTGGGGACCGTGCTGATCCTCGTCTACGGCTCGGTGGTCTTCGAGCGGCTGGGCGGGTTGATGCGGGCCGTGTTCGAGAACGAGATCGCCGGCGCCCCGCTCGACGGGCGGGACCCGATGACGACCTTCCTGGACGCGATGACACTGGCGGCGGTGCTGGTCGCGCCGGTGCTCGTGGTGTCGTTTCTCGCGGCGTACATCGTGCAGTTCGTCCAGATCGGGTGGCTGGTCACGTTCAAAACGGTCACCCCGGATCTGAGCAAACTCAGCCCCGCCAAGGGCATCAAGCGGATCTTCGACACGAAGAACCTGGTCAAGACCGCCGTCAATATCGGCAAGCTCGTCGCGGCGATCGCGCTGACGTGGGCCTTGCTCAAGAGCCGGTTCGAGACGCTCGCGGCCCTGCCCGCGCTGGGGATCAGACCGGGGATGTGGATGATCGGGCGGCTGATGGCGGAGGTTGCGGTCCTGCTGGCGTTGCTGCTGCTGGTGCTCGGCCTGATCGACTGGCTCTACCAGCGGTGGCAGTTCAAGCGCGACCAGCGGATGACCAAGCAGGAAGTCAAGGAAGAGCGGCGGAACATGGAGGGCGATGTCGAGGTCAAACGCCGGCGGACGCGGATGTACGCCGAGATCGCCCGCCAGCAGGTCCGCGCCGGGACCCCGACGGCCGACGTCGTCGTGACGAACCCCACGCATTTCGCCGTGGCGGTGAAGTACGACAGCGAGACGATGGACGCCCCGACCGTCGTCGCCAAGGGCGCCGACCTGCTCGCGTTCCAGATCCGGCAGATCGCCGAGCAGCACGGGGTGCCGATCGTGGAGCGGCCACCGTTGGCGCGGGCGCTCTATCACGGCACCGAGGTCGGCCAGCAGATCGCCCCGGAGCATTACGCCGCCGTGGCCGAGCTGCTTGCGTATGTCTACCGACTCGACGCGGACGCGAGAAGGCGGGAAGGGGTTGGCGCGGCATGAGCAGGTGTGTCCCGTGCGGAAACAGAGCCCCTCGCGCAAGCGGGGGGAAGGACGATCAAGGGTTTCAGCCCCCTCGCTCGCGCGAGGGGCTCTCAAGGGTTTCATTCCCCTCGCTGGTGCGACGGGTTCATTGTTGAGTAGCCAGGGTTTATGGCAGGCGCAACGCCACAACTCGGATTGACGAACGGGAGCGGGCTGCCGGCATGGCTGATCCGGCTGAGCGCGTTCCGTTCGCTGTTCGTGCCGATCGCGTTCATGCTGTTGCTGGCGGTGATCCTGGTTCCCCTGCCGCCGGTGGTGCTCGACCTGCTGATCAGCGCGAACATCTCGCTGGCGGTGCTGATCCTGCTGACGACGCTGAACATGACCAAGCCGCTCGAGTTCAGCGTTTTCCCGTCGCTGCTGCTCGCGACGACGCTGCTTCGGCTCGTGCTGAACATCGCCTCGACGCGGCTGATCCTGACCGCCGACGCCGCCTCGCCCGCCGACGTGATGGACGTCGCCGGCAAGGTCATCCAGTCGTTCGGCGATTTCGTCGCGGGCGGGTCGCTGTTCGTGGGCGTGATCATCTTCCTGATCCTGATGGTCGTGCAGTTCATGGTGGTGACGAAGGGTGCTGGGCGCGTCTCCGAGGTCGCCGCGCGGTTCACGCTCGACGCGATGCCGGGCAAGCAGATGGCGATCGACTCGGACCTGAACGCGGGCTTGATCGACGAGAACGAGGCGAGGCGTCGGCGCGCCGACATCGCGCGCGAGGCCGATTTTTACGGGGCGATGGACGGTGCCAGCAAGTTCGTCAAGGGCGACGCCATCGCGGGCATCATCATCACCGCGATCAACATCCTCGGCGGTTTCGCCGTGGGGATGCTGCAGAAGGGCTGGCCCGCGGGCGACACCGCCGCGTCGTTCACGATCCTGACGATCGGCGACGGGCTGACGAGCCAGATCCCCAGCTTCGTGATCTCGATCGCCAGCGCCCTGATCGTCACGCAGTCCGGGGCGAAAGACGATTTCGGCGTCGAGCTGACCAGCCAGCTTTCGAGCAAGCCGCGGGGGTTGATCATCACGGCCGGTTTCCTGATGGCGTTGGCGTTCACCCCGCTGCCGACTGCGCCGCTGCTGGTCACGGGCGCAGGGCTGATGGCGTTGGGGTACGCGTTGACGCGTGCGGAGCGTCAGCGGTTGCTGCGTGCTGCCGAGCCGGAGACGGCCGCCGCCGCGGCCGCCGCCACCGAACCCCCGCCCGTCGAGGATCTGCTGAAGGTGGATCTGCTCGAGCTCGAGGTGGGCTACGGGCTTGTCCCGCTGGTCGACACCGCGCAGGGCGGGGACCTGCTCGACCGCATCAGCGCGGTCCGGCGCCAGCTGGCCGTCGAGATGGGGCTGGTCATGCCCCCGGTGCGTATCCGCGACAACATGCAGCTCGAGCCGACGTCGTACCGCGTCAAGATCCGGGGCAACCCCGTCGCGCAGGGGCGGGCCGAGCCGGGGCGGCTGCTCGCCATGGATTCCGGCATCGCCTCGGGGAAGATCCAGGGCGAGAAGACGACCGAGCCGGCGTTCGGGCTCGACGCGTGGTGGATCGATCCTTCGATGCGCCAGCGGGCCGAGACGATGAACTACACGGTGGTCGATCCGACGAGCGTGATCGCGACGCACCTGACCGAGCTGGTCAAGCGGCACGCCGACGAGCTGCTCAGCCGCGAGGAGGTCAACAACCTCGTCGAGGGCGTCCGTCAGCGGGCCCCGAAGTTGGTGGAGGAGATCATCCCGGCGATCGTCAAGGTCTCGGACCTGCAGCGCGTGCTCCAGAATCTGCTCCGCGAGCGGGTGCCCATCCGCGATCTGGAGACGATCATCGAGACGCTCGGCGACTGGCTCCCCAAGACCTCCGACCTGGACGTCGCGACGGAATACGTCCGCAACGCGCTGCGTCGGACGATCTGCATGCAGTACGCCGCCGACGAGGGCCGGGGCCGACCCAAGCTGGTGTGCGTCACGCTCGACCCGTCGTTCGAGGCCCGCGTCGAGGCGTACATCGAGCGCGGCGCGGCGGGCACGACGGTCAGCATGCCGGCGCGCGTCTCGGCGGCGCTGGCCGAGCGGGTGGTCGAGGGGTTGCAGCGTGTGATCAACGCGGGGCATCAACCGGTCGTGGTCGCGTCTCCGCAGGTACGAGGTGTAGTGTGGCAGATGGTCTCGCCGCACATGCCGCAGGTCGCGGTGCTCGGGTACAACGAGGTCGTCGCCGATGTCGATGTCGAGTCGATGGCGCTGATCACGGACCCGGGCGAGACGCCGAGGTCGGAAGAAACAGAAAAAACTGCCGCGGTTGCGTGAACGAGCCGCGCGCGGGGCGGATTGATCTGGTAGACTCTCGCCGTTGGGCAGGATGCCCGGCGACAACACACCCCGCGGTTGTGCGGCGCGTGTGAAAGAGATCTGCCAGGGACGGCCGCGATGGATCTGAAAACCTATCGAGCATCAACAATGGCCGGGGCGTTGGCCGAGGTGAAGAAAGACCTCGGTGCCGACGCGGTGATCCTGCGCACCCGCAGCTACAAGGCCGGGGGCGTGCTCGGGTTCGGGGGCAACTCGATCGTCGAGATCACCGCCGCCCGCGACGTGCCGGCCGACGGCGCGGCCGCGCCGAAGATCAGGCCGAAATCATCGGCGGCGAGGGCGCCCGAAGGACGCCCGTCCCCCGTGCGGTCGGTCGCGGTCGGTTCGAACACCCCGGTGGGTGTCGATTCGGGGAGGGCATCGGGCAAGCCGACCCCGGCGGTCGCGTCGCCGCCACGGGAAGACCCGCCAAGCCGCCGACCCGTCCCGTCGACCCGTGTCTCGTTGCGGCCCGTCTCGGAAGAAGCCACCGCGGCCCTCGAATCCGAGCTGGCCTCGATCAAGGGGATGATCTCGCAGGTGCTCCAGACAACGCGGCGGACGGCGGTGCAGGTCGAGGGGGCGGAATCGCTGCACCTCGGCTCGGCCGACCGATCCGATCCGCTCTTTGATCTGTACAACACGCTCCTCGACCACGACGTCCCGATGACGGTCCTCGACGCGGTCGTCGCCGCGGTACGCGACGAGCTTTCGCCCGGTGAATTGGCCGATCCGGCGATCGTGCGCGAGACGTTGCTGCGGCATCTGGCGGGCAGGATCAGGGTCGTCGGCAAGCCGGAGACTCCCGCCGCGGGCCCTGTGGTCGAGGCGCTCATCGGCCCGACGGGTGTCGGCAAGACGACCACCATCGCCAAACTCGCCGCGGCCCAGAAACTGCGTTACGGACGCGCGGTGGGGCTGATCACCGCCGACACCTACCGCATCGCGGCGGTCGAGCAGCTGCGGACCTACGCGGGCATCATCGGCATCCCGCTGGAGGTGGTCCTGCGCGCCGAAGACATGATCCCGGCCCTCGAACGCCTCCGGTCGTGCGACGTCGTGCTGATCGACACCCCCGGGCGGAGCCCACGCGACGCCGCCCGGCTCGAACAACTGGCGGGGTTCCTCGAAGCCGCGAGCCCCTCGCGGACACACCTCGTGATGTCGGCCGGGTCGAGCCCACGGGTGTTCGAGGCGATCGCGGGCCGGTTCGCCGGAGCGGGGCCGGATTGCGTGATCGTCTCGAAGGTCGACGAGGCGGCGGGGATGGGGATGATCTGCCACGCCCTTGAGGTTTCGGGTCTGCCGCTCAGCTACATCACGACGGGGCAGGAGGTGCCCGACCACATCGAGCCGGCCCGCCCCGAACGACTCGCAAGGCTCATCCTGGAGGGCCGGCTATGACCCGTGTCGCCGACCAGTACGTCGCGGCGGCCCCGATGTCCGATCCGGTGTCGGTCCCGTCGATCACCGCGCAGGCCGGGGTCGAGGATCAGGCCTCATCGCTGCGCCGACTGATGGACCGTTCCGGCCCGCCGATGCCCAGATCGGACCGGCCGGTGATCGGGCCGAGGCACAGGACGCCGCTCGTCGCGATCGCGTCCGGCAAGGGGGGTGTGGGAAAGTCCACGCTCGCGGTGAATCTCGCCGTCGGGGTTTCGCGCACGAGGCCGATGGTGCTCGTCGACGCCGACCTCGGCACGGCCAACGCCGATGTGCTGTGCGGGCTGGCGCCCACGCGCCGCCTCGACACCGAGTTGTTCCGTCCCGGCGGGCCGGATCTGTCGGCATTGCGTATCGGGACGCCTTGGGGTTTCGACCTTGTTCCCGGTACCGCCGGTGTCGCCCATGCCGCGCAGCCGGACCAACGCCTGCGCGACGGGTTCATCCGCGCCCTCCGCACGTTCGGCTCGCCCGGCGAGGCGGTGCTGGTCGATCTCGGCGCGGGGATCGGTGCCGCGGTGATCGAGACGATGGCCTCGTCTGATCTGGGGATTGTCGTCACGACGCCAGAGCCGTCGGCGCTCGCAGACGCGTACGCCCTGATCAAGTGTGTCACCCGTGAGCGGGGGGATGCCCGGCCCATCCGCATGGGTCTGATTGTCAACATGGTCGATTCGAGGGCCTCCGGGCGGGCCGCCCATGACCGGATCGACCGCGTCTGTCGGCGATTCCTGGGCGGGTCGATGCCGCTGTTGGGGTTGATTCGCCGCGACCGGCGCATCGCCGAGTCCGTGCGCACGCGAAGGCCCCTGCTCGCGGGCAGGCCGCACGGCCCCGCGGCTCGTGATCTTCGGCGATGCGCAGAGTTTGTCGCCGCGATCACCCCCAGACGAGGTGGTGGGGGGTATGGGAGCCATGGTGGACGTGGGAATCGTGGGGGATACCGGCCATGACCCGATCTCGTCCGCACAGACTGTTCAGGCCACACCTGATCCGGGGCCGTTCGCGTCCTGATCTCAAGTCCGGGTGGCGTGTGGCCGAATCCGATCACACGGTGGAGTGTTCGCGCTTCATCGTGGAGGGAATGCCGGTTGGAATCGCCGACCAAGATCTACGCCGCGGTGCTCGCGCTGACCGCCTTTGCCGTCTCGACGGTGTCGGGGCTGGCGAACGGGGCCGCGGGTGCGGACATCCTCTGGCATTCGATTTTCAGCATGCTGGTGTGTTACCCGGTCGGGATGGTGCTCGGGATGATCGCGGGCCACGCGGTCGACGAGTTTACCGAGGCGTACAGACAGCAGCACCCCGTCCCGGAGATCCCGTCATACGACATCGGCCCCGGGGACGACGAGGTTCTCGACGTGGACATCCTGTGATGGTGAGCAACGCGAATCATCTCGGCGTCCGCTGCGAATCTGGGGAATCGACCCCTCCCTGTTCACGGTGGGGTGACTTTCGCATTCATTCATCGTTGTGTATACTGCCACGCACCGGGCACGGATCGCCCGGCACATCGCGGCATCGGCGGGGCATGCGCCTCTCGCTCGGCGCCGTGTAAACAGATGGTCAAGGAGCGGACCATGACGACCACCAGAACATCCTCACGGTACATCTCGCGATCGAGCGCCCGGCACGCGGAACCCTCGAACCGACCGACGCCCTACGACGACATGCCGATCGAGGAGGTCTGGAAGGAATACAAGGCTTCGCCGACCGAGGAGATCCGCAACTTTTTCATCGAGAAGTACCTGCACCTCGTGCGGTACAACGCCGAGCGGATCTACGCCCGGCTGCCCGACGAGGTGGATATCGAGGACCTGATGTCCGTCGGGCTGTTCGGTCTGATGGACGCGATCGAGAAGTACGATCTCTCCCGCGAGGTGAAGTTCGAGACGTTCTGCGCCCCGCGGATCAGCGGCGCGATCCTCGACGAGCTGCGTTCGATGGACTGGGTCCCGCGTCTCGTCCGGCACCGCTCCAGCAAGGTCGAGCAGGCCCGCCAGCAGATCGAGAAAGAGACCGGCCGCCGGGCGACCGACGACGAGATCGCCGAGCGGCTGAACATCGACGAGGAAGAGTTCCAGAAATTCCGCCGCGACAGCAAAGCGGTCGGCGTGACCAGCATCAACCGCAAGTGCTTCCCTTCGGACGGCAGCCGGGATCTGCGCGAGATCGACGTGATCAAGGACGACGCGCAGGCCAGCCCGGTGGCGTTGCTCCAGCGTCGCGATCTGCGCGAGTTGATCACGAAGGGGTTGACGAGGGCCGAGCGGCTGATCGTGATTCTGTACTACTACGAGGCGATGACGATGAAGGAGATCGGCGCGACGCTGGACCTCTCCGAGAGCCGCGTCAGCCAGATGCACTCGTCGATCCTCGCCCGGCTCAAGGCGCAGATGCAGCACCGGATGCGCGAACTCGAAGAGGACTAATTCGATCTTCCTCAAACCCGTGAGTTTCGACCGGACCCGGGCGCAGGTGCGGGTTGATGCAGATCCCAAAATATACTCGTGCTTTCTGGCGCAAGATTCGGGTGTGCTCGCCTCCCTCTCCCCGAGTACGGGGAGAGGTGGGGCAGGCAACCGTCGCGCACACCACGAAACCCAGTTGCGAGAAGCATGTCGATCAAGAAAAACTGCCGCCCATCGCACCCGGGTCTGGTCAACACGCGCGAGTTTTTCCTGGCATTCGTATGAGATGCATCGACCACGTCCCGTTCTCAAGGGGCCGCGACCGGAAGGGAGCGGTCATCTCTTGATCAACCGTATCGGTGGAAAAGAATCCATCCGGAACCCATCGTTCCTCGCCGCGGGCTGAATCGACCCCGGATGCCGGGGGGTGATGGCGCTGGACACTCCCCGATCGCCGTATGCGTTCTGATTGGGCCGATGATTCGGCGTGGGAGGGTTGAAATGGTGGGGGGCTTTGCCGGGGAGACAAAGAGCACCGCATCGGCTTGACAGCGGCCGCGGAGGGCGTACATTTGTGGTCCTGCCACATTTGTGCCGGCGGATTTGCCGGGGCAGGGACAACCCGGGGCGGTAGCTCAATTGGTTAGAGCACCGGACTGTCGATCCGGAGGTTGCGGGTTCGATTCCCGTCCGCCTCGCTTCCGAGGGCCTGCTTCGCGGGCCCTTGTTTTATATATACGGATCCCAGAAAATTCTCGTGCTTTCTGGTGCAAGATCCGGGTGTTCTCGCCTCCCTCTCCCCGCTGGCGGGGAGCGGGCCGGGGTGAGGGGTGCACTCAGTTCTGAGCGGACGTTCATCATCATGTTCCGCAAGTGCCACGGCTCTGTGAGCCGTGTCTTGGGCACACCTGCGGCATACAGCCGGTTCACACGGCCAAAATGGCCGTGCCACACAGAACAGGATTTCGCAAACCGCTCTCTTACCCCACTTTCTCCTTGTTCTGTTGGGTACATTGATCGACGAGGCATGAATGAGGGGAAGAAGTCGAAGCCCCTCACCCGCCGACGCTGGCGCGTCGTCGACCTCTCCCCGGCGACCGGGGAGAGGTGAGGCAAGCATCCCTCGCGCGCACCACGAAACCCGGACGCGAAAAGCACGTCGATCAAGAAAAACATCCGCCCACCGCACCCGGGTCTGGTCAACACGTCGTCGGCCGTGCCGACAGTCTCGGGTTCCGGGCGGGATCACGTCTCGTTCAGCTCAGGGCAATCTCTTGAGCAGATCCTCCACCGCGGCCTTGAGCTGCCGGTCTTGGCCCGCGGCCTCGTCGGTGGGCAGTTGAGGCACGTCCACGTCGGGCTTGGCGCCGTGGTGTTCCATGTCGGTGCCGTCGGGCAGGTACCACCCGCGGAAGGGGATGCGGATCACGGTGCCGTCGATGAGCGTGTGGGCGCCCGTCGAGATGACCGCGCCGTGTGTCTCCGTGCCGACGAGCCGACCCCGGCCGATGGTTTTGATCGCGTGGCTGAAGATCTCGGCGTTCGAGTAGGAATGCTCGTTCATCAGCACGTCGACGGGCCGCTGGTAGGCGTGGATGAGCCGCCGGCCTCGGGGGTAGTCGTCGAACTCGACGGTGTCCGGGTCGGCCCCGCGGGGGATGGTGTAGGCGTGGGCCGGGGCGGTGAGCGAGGCGAGCAGGATGTCGGTGGTCCACCCGCCGCCGTTGTCGCGGACGTCGATGATCAGCCCGTCTCGGCCCTGGGCGGCGGCGAAGAGATCGCGTTCGTAGTCGCGTACCTGCGGGGCGCTCATGCCGCGGATGTGCAGGTAGCCCAGCCGGCCGTCGGACCATTCATGCACGAGGGCCTCGCGGTGTTCGACCTCGTCGCGGTAGCGCATGTCCGTCTCGGCACGCTGGCCGTGGGGGATGAGCACGAGGTTGACCTCGGCCGGCCCGTCGTCGGTGGGGCGTTCGGCGGTGATGAGCGTTTCCTTGCCCGCGGTGCCGATCATCGCGGCGTGGAGATCGCGGACACCGCCGGCGGGGTCGGCCAGCGGGACGCCGTTGATGGCGGTGATGGTGTCGCCGGGCAGGAGGCCCTTGTCGCCGTTGTCGGCGGGCCCGTCGCGGAGGACGCGGGCGACCTCGTAGCCGGTGGCGACGGGCTCGGCGTCGATGGCGAGCAGCCCGACGTTGGGCGCGGGGGCGCTGTAGTGTTTGCCGCCCCACGAGCCGGTGTGCGAGCCGTCGACCTCGCCGAACATGGTCGCCAGCACGCGGGTGAACGCCTGGGCGGTGCGCGTGCTCATGGCGAGCGTTTCGTAGCGCTGCGTGACGCGGTCCCAGTCCACGCCCTTGAGCGTGGGGTGGTAGAACATCATCCCGAAGACCCTCGCGGCCTCGCGGAACTTCTGCCGGCGCTCGGCGGCGCGGTCGATGGCGACCGGGGCGTCGATGCCGAGGGTGGTTGTTTCGCCCCCCGCGGGCGGGGCGGTGCGGGCGACGCCGCCCTTGACGAAGACGGCCTTGTCGCCGGTGAGGCTGGTCGAGACGCTCGAGATGCCGCCGCCGGTCGAGACGGCTTTGCGCTCCCGGCCGCGGTGGTTGATGGAATAGAGGCCCGCGTCGCCGTCGATGGTCGAGGTGAACAGCACGCGGTCGCCGCCGGGGGTGATGGCGAGGTTTTCTTCCGAGGCCGCGTGGGTGGTCAGCCGACGGATGCGCAGGAACGCGTCGTCGGTGTCGAACTCGAACGGCTCGATCTTGTCGTCTTCGTCGGGCTCGTCGTCGTCGTCGTCATCGCCTTGTGCATCGTCATCGTCGTCGTTCGGCTTGATGGGTTTGAGTTCGCCCGCGGCCTTGGCCGCGTTCTCGAAATACTCGTCCAGCTCGTACGGCGCGAGGTCTTCGAGCGAATCGTCGAGGAACACCGCGTACACGTCGTACGACCAGTTCTCGCTGTCGCGGTCGGACAGGAAATAGAGCACCTTGCCGTCGCGGCTGAGCCGGGGCGAGACGTCCAGGTCCGGGTGGCGGGTGATGTTGATCGGCCGGGCCTCGTCCGAGCCGGGGTCTTGCAGCACCGCGTCGACGTCGAGCAGGAACAGGTCGCTGTTGAACTGGAGGTCCATCCGGGCGAAGACGATGTGCCGGTTGTCCGCCGCCCAGATCGCCTCCGGCTCGTCCCAGCCGGCCTGGAGCGTGCTCGTCGTGTTGTCTTCGAGGTCGTACAGCATCAGGTCGCCCCGGCCGCGGACGAACAGCATCCGCTCGCCGTCCGGGCTGGGGGTCGGGTGCGTGTCGGTGTTCTCGGTGACGAGGACCGGCTCGATCTCGAACCGCAACGCCCCGGCCCACCGATCGCCCGGCGTCGGGCCTTCGTCCGAATCGTCACCGTCGGCGTCCCCGCCGTCTTCGTTGTCTCCGCCTTCTCCGTCGGCGTTTTCGCTTTCGTCGGCGTCGTCGGCCGTTTCTTCCGCCTGTTCGTCGGCCTGCTGATCCGCCTGTTCCGCCTCGTCGCCTTCTTCGAGATCGGCACGCGACAGCGCCACGGTCGCGGCGTAGATGCTCGGCGGGCCGTCGATGTCGCTCACGAAATACAGCCGCGTGCCGTCGGGCGACCACGCGATGTGCTGCTCGCGGGCCTCCGAGTGCGTCACCCGCCGCGTCGGGCGGTCCTTGGCGGTGGCGCGGATGAAGACCTCGCCCCGCGCGACCACCGCGACGGTCTGCCCGTCCGGGCTGAGCACCGCCTCGGTCGCGTCCTTGTCCAGGTCGATCCGGTCGAGCGCGTCGGAATCGTCCGAGACGGTCACGCTCACGGCCTTCGGCTCGGCCCCCCGCTTCGTCAGGTCGAGCGTGTAGAGCGTGTCATAGACGCAGAACGCGGCGGTCGAGCCGTCGGCGCTGACGGCCAGATCGCGGACGCCGTGGGCGATGGTGTACTGCTCGGGCGTCGGCTTGAACGCGGTGAGCTGCTCGGGCTTGCCGCCGTTGGGCCCGATCCGCCAGACGTTGTATTGCCTGTCGGCCGACGAGATGAAGACGACCGACCCGTCGGGCAGGGCGCTGGGCTGGATGTCGTCGTTGCGGTCGTCGGTCAGGCGTGTGAAGGCCCCGTCGGCGAGGTCGAGCCGCCAGAGTTCGCCGGTGGCGGGCCCGCGGTAGAGCGGGCGGACGCCGTTGTTCGAGCCGCGGCAGAAGACGACCGACCCGCCCCCGTGCGTCATCGAGGGGTGCTCGCCGTAGGCGTCGGTGAGGCGGAGGACGGGCCCGCCGTCGGTCGGGGCGGCGTACATGCGCTCCTCGCGGTAGATGTCGCGTTCCATGTAGCTGCTGAACAGCACGGCCGACCCGTCGGCGTTGAAGCCGGAGAGGTTGTGGCCGCTGTCGGCGACGGTCAGGCGCCGGGGGTTCGAGGCCACCAGCGTGCCCCCGCGCTCGGCCAGATCGGCGAGGTAGATGTTCCTGGCCCCCTCGCGGGTGGACTCGAACGCGAGCAGCGACCCGTCGGGGCTGACCGCGCTGGCGAGGTCGTCGCCCGGGTGGCTCGTCAGCCGCGACGCGGCCCCGCCCGTCGCGGGCACGGCCCACAGGTCGCCCGCCCAACTGAAAATGACGAACGAGCCGTCGGGCGTCAGGGACGGATACTGCGGGAAGATCCCCGAGTCGGCCCGGATGAGTGGGGCGCACAGCGAGAGGACGAGAACGGCGATCAGGCGGTGGATCATGTGATTCTCCGTGTCTGGTGGACACACAGTATCGCATCATTCCCGGCCGTGCCGCGGCCGACCCCGCCCCCTGTTTCCACCACGGAGGGCGGGGGGCAGATAGCCAGATGAGCAAATGGCCAGATGGCCAGATGAGCCAAGGGCCAGAGGGCCAAATGGGCAGATGGCCAGAGGGGTCAAATGGCCAGAGGGCCAAATGGCCAGAGGGTCGAATTGCCAGATGGCCAGAGATCCAAAGTTCCAGAGGACCAAAGCAGCAAAGCGGGAAAAAGCAGCAAAGCAGCAAAGCGAGAAAGCAGCAAATGAAATGGATGCCCGCGATGCGAAGGCCTTCGGGGCCGATCTTCTGCTCTGCTGATTTGCTGCTCTACTGCTCTACTGATCTGCTGCTCTGCTGATTTGCTGTTCTGATGCTTTTGGACCTTTGACCATTTGGACCTTTGACCATTTGGACCTTTGACCATTTGGACCTTTGACCATTTGGACCTTTGACCATTTGGACCTTTGGCAATCTGGATCTTTGGACATCTGGCTCTTTGCCACTTCGCCACTCTGGCTCTCCGGCCCTTCGTGGTGAAAGACCAACCGGCATAGCACGCTGTCAGATCGTGACACCATCGGACCAACTGTTCAGGGCCGAAGCACCCGGCTTCCGCTCCTTTCTACGGCGCGGAGTGTTGTTACGGATCTCCAACTTTCGATCTGCTACGCTTTGGCCATGCCCCTGAACTGGAACGAGATCCGAAGCCGGGCGATTGTGTTCGGCCGCGAGTGGAAGGATGAGACGAGGGAGAACGCCGAGGCCCAGAGTTTCTGGAACGAGTTCTTCCACGTCTTCGGCAAGAAGCGCCGCCACGTCGCCGCCTTCGAGGCCCCGGTCAAGGGGATCTCGGGCGGCAGCGATCGGATCGACCTGCTCTGGCCCGGTGTCCTGATCGCCGAGCACAAGTCGCGCGGCAAGCCGCTGGACAAGGCCGAGACCCAGGCCTTTCGCTATGTCCAGAGCCTCATCAACACCGGCCGCGAGGACGAGGCCCCGCGGTACATCTGCGTCTCGGACTTCGCGACGATCGCGCTCCATGATCTGGACGAGGACACGACCAGGATCATCCCCGTCGCCGAGCTGCACGAGCACATCCACGCCTTCGGCTTCATCGCCGGCTACGAGCGCCGCGTGCTCGACCCGGAGAACCCGGCCAACATCAGGGCCGCCGAGATGCTCGCGGCCCTCCATGACGCCCTCGAAGACGGCGGCTACCCGGCGCACGACCTCGAGCGCTTCATGGTCCGTCTGCTCTTCTGCATGTTCGCCGAGGATACCTATGTCTTCGATGAGCCGCGCGGCTTCGAGATGTATATCCGGGAGACCACGGCCGAGGATGGCTCGGACCTCGGGCCGGCCCTGGCCCGCTGGTTCGAGGTGCTCAACACGCCGAGGGACAGGCGCCAGAAGAATCTTGACGAACGCCTCGCCGAACTCCCCTACGTCAACGGCGAGCTCTACGCGGGCCGTCTGCCCTTCGCCGATTTCGATTCGACCATGCGTCGGCGTCTGCTTGAGTGCTGCGCCTTCCACTGGGACACGATCAGCCCGGCCGTCTTCGGCTCGCTCTTTCAGTCGATCATGCAGCCGCGCGAGCGCCGCCAGATCGGGGCGCACTACACCTCCGAGCGCGACATCCTGAAGCTCATCGGCTCGCTCTTTCTCGACGGCCTCCGCGCCGAGTTCGAGAGGTGCCGGGCGGACAAGCCGAGGCTCCGCAAGCTCCACGAGAAGATCGGCTCGATGAAGTTCCTGGACCCCGCCTGCGGCTGCGGCAACTTCCTCGTGATCGCCTACCGCGAGCTGCGCCGGCTCGAGATCGACATCCTCCGCGCTCTGCACCCGCGTGTGGAGGGCGCCGAGACGGCCGAGCAGCGGGTCTTCGATATCCGGCAGGAGCTCCGCGTCGATGTCGACCAGTTCTGCGGCATCGAGATCGACGAGTGGCCGGTGCGGATCGCCGAGGTGGCCATGTGGCTCATGGACCACCAGATGAATCAGGAGGTCAGCGCGGTCTTCGGCGAGCCGGTGGTCCGGCTCCCGCTGGAGAAGTCGGCCAGGATCGTCTGCGGCAACGCGCTGCGGCTTGACTGGAACGAGGTGCTGCCGGCGGATGAGTGCTCGTATGTGCTGGGCAACCCGCCGTTCATCGGCGGCAAATATCAATCGGATGAGCAGCGGGCGGACATGAGAGCGGTCTGGGACGGCGTGAAGAGCGCCGGGCTGCTCGACTATGTCACCTGCTGGTACGCCAAGGCGGCCGCGTACCTGAAGGGGCACGCGGGCCGGGCCGCGCTCGTCTCCACGAACTCGATCACACAGGGCGAGCAGGTCGGCGTGCTCTGGAACGAGCTGTTCCGCCGGGGCATAAAGATCGACTTCGCCCACCGCACCTTCCCGTGGGCGAGCGAGGCGCGGGGCAAGGCGCATGTCCATGTGGTCATCATCGGCTTCGGCCACGGCAAGGGGCCGGGGGATCGGCTGATCCATGACTACGGGCCGAAGGGCGAGCCGCTGGGCGCCACCAAGGTGGGCAACATCAGCCCGTACCTCGTTGACGGGCCGGACCGGGCGGTGACGAACCGGAGCCGGCCGCTGTGCGATGTTCCGGAAATGTCATTCGGAAACCAACCGATCGATGGCGGACACCTATTGCTTGATGCGGATGAGCGATCGGTACTCTTGACCCGGCACCCAGAGATCGAACCGTTTGTACGGGAATACCTTGGCTCGCGAGAGTTTCTCAATGGTGGAATCCGATGGTGCCTTTGGCTGAAAGATGCTGAACCCGATTTTCTACGATCAATGCCCGGTGTCATATCACGTATCGATTCCGTCAAACAATTTCGCCTTTCAAGCAAGCGAAGCGCAACACGAGAGCTTGCTGACCAGCCGACGCAGTTTGCTTTTGTAAGCCACCGCGACTCCAAGTACCTCTTTGTACCAGGTGTGTCGTCCGAGCGGCGACCATATATACCTCTCGGCTTTCTGGAACCAAATGTTATAGCAAGCAACCTTGCTCTTATCGTCCCCGACGCCACGCTCTACCACTTCGGCGTCCTCCACTCCGCCATGCACATGGCCTGGGTCCGGCAGGTCTGCGGCCGGTTGAAGTCTGACTACCGCTACTCGGCCCGGCTCGTCTACAACAACTTCCCCTGGCCCGAGTCTCCCGGCGAGAGCAAGACCGCCAGGGTCGAGGCCGCGGCGCAGGCCGTCCTCGACGCCCGCGAGAACCACCCCGGCTCGACCCTCGCCGATCTCTACGACCCGCTGACCATGCCGGCCGACCTGGCCAGGGCCCACAAGACGCTCGACCGGGCGGTGGACCGGTGCTACCGCTCGCAGCCCTTCCCCGATGACCGGCGGCGGTTCGAGTTCCTCTTCGCCATGTGGGAGCGGCTGACCGCACCCATCACGGCGCCGAAGAAGAAGCCGCGGCGGAAGAAGAAGGTCTGAACGGGTGCCGGGCGGCTGTCCCCTTGATGGTTCGTGTTCCGCCGACAGCACGCTGCCGGTGCTCGGGGAAGACACCGGCCGGCAAGCAGCCGGCGCCGCACCGGGGACCGGTGCCACCCATCGGCATGCCCGGTCCACGATCCAACTCGTTGGGTCGTGCTTCCGGGGGTGGCCCCGGTGGTCTACGAAGAAAAGACACGCCTTGCTGGATCGTGGCATCGGGCGAAGTGGCAGAGTGGCGAAGTGGCAGAGTGGCAAAGTGGCAGAGTGGCAGAGTGGCAAAGATCCAAAGTTCCAGATCGCCAAATGGTTCAAGCATCTGGCCATTTGGTCCTTTGCTCATCTGGCCATCTGGCCATTTGCCCCTCCGCGGCCCTCCGCGGCCCTCCGTGGTGAGACAAAGCCGGGTGCCCCGGCGGCACAGCCCCAACGCGTCACTGTGCACATCAACCGGCCAATTCGGCCTTCGACGCGGCTTCTTTGAACCTCGACGCGGCTCCGTTTGATCTTCAAAGCGGCCTCTTTGAAAGCCAAAGAGGCCTCGTCGAAAGTCAACGAGGCTTCTTCGAAAGTCAACGAGGCTTCTTCGAAAGTCAACGAGGCTTCTTTGAAAGCCGACGGGGCTTCTTTGAAAGCCGACGAGGCTTCTTCGAAAGCCAAAGAGGCCTCTTCGAAAGCCGACGGGGCTTCTTCGAAAGCCAAATTTTCTTTTTTGGCCTTCAAATCGAGCGATTTGAACGTCAAATTTTCTTCAGCGGTCTTCAAATCGGGCGATTTGAACGTCAAATTTTCTTCAGCGGTCTTCAAATCGGGCGATTTGAAGATCAAATCCGCCGCGGTGAACGTTCCATCGGCCCGTCCGCCCGGTTTATTCCCCTCTTGCCCGCCCGCACAATCCGCACGGCCCGCATCACCCGTCCCCCGTGT
>JALWOY010000123.1 GCA_027083355.1 Phycisphaerales bacterium
ATAAATTAAGGAGCTTAAATTTTTTGACAACGCAGTACCGAACATTTTTTAGGTGAAAAGAGCCATTTGAGATTCAACTTTGACGCTTTTTTGCCTGATCAATACTGCAAAAAGACGTCAAAACCGCATCACAAACGACTTTTTCCACCTGGAAAAATGCTTGGTGCTGCGTCATCACAGATTTAAGTCTCTTAATTTATGCTAATTTATATAATGCGTTTTCGGTACTGACGCAATATGCGATCTGGCCTAGTATCACTGGTGCAGTACGTAATCTGAACCTAGTGTCCTGACGTTTCAGGTTTCACTATCGTCGAGCACCCTTAGAAAATTGGCACAGATCCTACCGGATCGCATACTGCGTCAGTACCCTTTTTCGACGACATTTCAGCGCAGGTCATTTTACATGTGCTGAAACGGGCGGTGCTGAAATGGACTTTTTCGACGACATTTCAGCACAGGTCATTTTCATGTGTTGAAACGGGTGGTGCTGAAATGGGCGGTGCTGAAATGGACTTTTTCGACGACATTTCAGCACAGGTCATTTTTCATGTGCTGAAACGGGTGGTGCTGAAACGGGTGGTGCTGAAACGGCAGGTGCTGAAACGGCAGGTGCTGAAATGGGGGCGCCCCAACATCCGCCGTATTCACCAGACATCAGTCCCTGCGACTATGGGGTGTTCGGTGAACTCAAGAAGAGACTACGCGGTGAGCGCTTCCCCACTGTGCAAGCTCTGCAGGACAAGGCCAGGCACATTCTCAAAGATGTCTTCAAGCCTCCATTTTACGAAAACGTAATGTTCAGGCTTAAAGAGAGATGGCAGACTACCTGTGATAATCGTGGCGAATATTTGACGCATTCCCGGCTGAATGCAGCCCGTTACAAACATCATACCAAATGAATTTCGCTTTTTCAAAGGGTCATTACCAGTGCCGGGATTTTTGTCATTTTTCGGTTTCCGTTCCGTTTCCGTATCGATCTCGAACGTTTGTTTCCGTTACCGTTTGCGTAAAAGCGTATCCCTATAACCGTTACCGTATCATACGGTAACGGATATTCCTTGTCGATACGGCTATGATTTACCGTAATGGTTATCATTTACGGTTACGGTTATAATTTACAATAACGGTTATTTTTAGTACTAAAACACGCCTAGTGAGGCGCTTCATTTGATATCACCATTCAGGTAAACAATCAGCTTGTCATTCAAGAAGCG
>JALWOY010000124.1 GCA_027083355.1 Phycisphaerales bacterium
CCCCCCCCACTCATCGCAAGCGATGTTGACGAAGTTTCGCGCTTTTTTGTTGCGGTACCGGCTGGTTATCCTCTGTGGGGAAATAAGCCTCGCCCGCCGGAGGCAACATGTCACCCACTTGTTTTGGGGTCATGGATATCCGTCTGCCTCGTCTCCCGCCAACAATCCCCCATGCCAAACCCCCCCTTCAGCCCCATCGAGGACATCCTCGCCGACCTGCGGGCCGGCAAGATGGTCATCCTGACCGACGATGAGAACCGCGAGAACGAGGGCGACCTCGTCCTGCCCGTCGAGCACGTCACGCCCGAGGCCATCACCTTCGTGCTCTCGGTCGCCCGCGGCTACATGTGCGTCTGTCTCACCGAGGCCGACTGCGACCGGCTCGACCTCCACCCGCAGTCGAATATCAACACCGCTCCACGCGGCACCGCGTTCACCGTCACCGTCGACGGGCACCCCAAGCACGGCTTCACCACCGGCGTCTCCGCGGCCGAGCGGGCACGGTGTATCCAAATGCTCATCGACCACCAATACGGCCCCGAGGACTTCGCGAGGCCCGGGCACATCAACCCCCTGCGCAGCCGGGACGGGGGCGTGCTCGTGCGCACGGGGCAGACCGAAGGCTCGGTCGATCTGTGCCGGCTGGCGGGGCTGTACCCGGCGGCGGTCATCATCGAGATCATGCGCGACGACGGCGAGATGGCCCGGGTGCCCGACCTGGCGAAGATCGCCGAGAAGCACGGGCTGAAGATGTGCTCGGTGGCGCAGATCATCGAGCACCGCCTGAGCCGGCAGAGCCTGGTGCACCGCCTGCCGCCCGTTGCCGGCACGCCGATCGAGACGCCCGAGGGCGTGTTCAACCTGATCACGTTCGAGAGCATGGTCGACCCTTGGCCGCACCTGGCGCTGACGGTGGGCGGCGTGGGCAAACTCGACGACAACGGCGAGCCGATCGCGTCGGCCGACCCCGTGCTGGTGCGGATGCACAAGCGGCACGTCCTGGGTGACATCTTCGGCGAGCTGGGGTCCGCCAGCGGGGGCGGCTCGACGGGCGAGCAGCTGCGGGCGTCGATGCGGGCCGTGCAGGAGGCGGGCCGCGGGGCGATCGTCTACATGCGTCCGGAGGGGCACGGGGTGAATCTGTCGGAGCAGTTGAGCCGGATCAGGCGGCCCTCGCATGACAGTGGTTCGGATGTCCCCGACCTGACCCACCCGGATTCGGTGGCCGGTTCGATGCCCGCGGATCTTCGGGAGTACGGCATCGGGGTGCAGATCCTGCGGCAGCTGGGCCTGTCGCGGCTCCGGCTTCTGACAAACTCAAAGCGGTCGATCCCCGGGTTGGAGGCATTCGGGATCGAGGTGGTGGATCATGTGCCGTTGGGGTAGGAATTTGGCCTAATTTTTACGAACATATACCGATTTTTTGTGCATTTCTGCCTGCTATCGGGCATACTGCGCATCCATACTCGGGTCGGCTCCGCGTGGGGTCGAACGGATTTTGGTCGGGCGATTGGCTTGAGCACCGCCCGCCGGTCGACACAGTGAGCAACATCAGGAGACTGAAGAATGATCAAGCGAACAATCACGATCGTGGCGGCATCCGCCGCGCTGCTGGCGGGGGGTTGGATGTCGTCCGAGAGCACCGGGCAGCCCGACGAGATGGGCATGCCGGACATGTCGGCGATGATGGAGATGATGAAGAAGGCCGCCGCCCCGGGCGACATGCACGCGCTGCTTGCGAAGATGGCGGGGGACTGGAAGATCACGTCGAAGTTCTGGATGCAGCCGGGGGGCGACCCCGAGGTGAGCGAGGGTGTGGCCCACAACAAGATGATGCTGGGCGGGCGTCAGCTGCTGACCGAGGTGGACATCGATATGAAGTTCATGGGGCAGCAGATGAAGTTTTCCGGGCTCGGGGTGATGGGCTACGACAAGTTCAGCAAGCAGTTCCAGTCGGTCTGGTGCGACACGATGGGCACCGCGCAGATGATCCAGACGGGGACGCTCAACGACGACGGCAACATCGATATCAAGGGCACGAGCAAGAACATGATGGGTGAGTCGACGGTCAGGAACGTCTACAAGTTTGTCGACGGCGGGTTCGATCTCGAGTTCTGGGAATCCAGCCCGATGACCGGGGGGCAGGAATTCAAGACCGGTGTGGTCGAGTTCCGGAAGTAAAAAACACACAATTCCTCCGCATTCCTCGGCCCGTACCGCGAACGCGGCGCGGGCCGGTTCCATTTCTCGAACAAACCGGGAGAACCGACATGGCCACGGAGACGGACAACAAAATGAGCGCCTGCATGGCGGCGGCCCGGCTGGCACCCGAGCACGAGCTGCTCAAGGCGTTCGAGGGCACGTGGAAGACCGAGGCGAAGATGTGGATGGACCCGTCCGCCGACCCGATGGTGTCGACCGGCGTGATGAAGAACACGCTGATTCTCGGCGGCCGGTTCATCGAGCACGACTACACCAACGACGACGGCACCTTTTCGGGCAAAGGGCACTGGGGTTACAACACCGTCGACAAACGCTGGGAGGGGACCTGGCTCGACTCGATGGGCACAGGCATGATGATCGACCACGGTCAGTACGACCCGGCGTCGAAGACATGGACGATGACCGGCGAGATGACCGACCCGGCCTCGGGGCAGGTCATGAAGAAGCGATCGCTGCTGATCCAGCATGACGACGATCACCACACGACGGAGATGTATTTCGCCGCGACCGCCGGCGAGCACGCGGGTGTCGAAACGAAGGTCATGGAGATCAACTACACGCGCGCCTGACCCCCGCCGATTCGTGCCCCGTCGGGGTCCGGCCCGCGGCGGGCCGGGGCTACGGGAACTCGACCTCGAGATACGGCGTCTTGATCGGCGCGTCGGTGGTGCGGATGTAGTGCACCGCGACGACCTTCACGCCATCCGTCGTCATTTCGAGGAGTTCGTCGACAAGATACCCCCCGCCGGCGGTTTCGGATTGCCGCCAGAAGGTGTCCGGTTTGTCCGGGTCGCGCGCGAACCCGAGACGGGTCAGTTCGAGGGCGAGATCCTCCGCGTCGCGGTCGAGCATGGTGTGCACCCTCGCCCGGCCGAGCGATGCCCCGCGGACGAGCTCGGACGGCGACGGTTCATGCATGACGGTGATCGTCGTCGTGTACGCCGACCGGTATGTGTACCACACCGCGCCGCCCGCGGCGGCGATCAACACCAGCACGATCGCGGCGGTGAGCCGGGGTTGAGGCTTGCCCATGCGATTATGCTAACGCGGCGTCGAGGTCGGCGATGAGGTCGTCGGCGTCCTCGATGCCGACACTCAGGCGGACGAGCGAATCGGAGATGCCCAGGGCGGCCCGCTGCTCGGGGGGGACCGACGCGTGGGTCATGATCGCGGGGTGCTCGACGAGCGACTCGACCCCGCCGAGCGACTCGGCCAGGGCGAAGATCTCGAGGCGTTCGAGCATGCGCCGCGCGGCTTCGAGCCCGCCCTTGAGGTAGGCCGTGACCATGCCGCCGCCGGCTTTCATCTGTTTCATCGCCAGGGGGTGCTGGGGGTGGCTTTCGAGGCCGGGGTAGATCACCCTCTCGATCGCGTCGTGGGCTTCGAGGTGGCGGGCGACGCGCTCGGCGTTTTCGCAGTGGCGTTCCATGCGCACGTGCAGGGTCTTGGTCGAGCGGAGCAGCAGGAAGCACTCGAAGATGCCGGGGACGGCGCCCTCGGAGAGCTGCAGGAACTTGAGCCGCTCGTGCAGGTCGTCGTCGTCCATGATCAGCACGCCGCCGATGGCGTCGGAGTGGCCCCCGATGTATTTCGTGGTGGAGTGGCAGACGATGTGCGCGCCCATCGACAGCGGGTTCTGGAGGTAGGGCGTGGCGAAGGTGTTGTCGACGGCGGCGATGGCGTCCTTCTCGCGGGCGATGGCGCTGACCATCTCGATGTCGATGATCTTGAGCGTGGGGTTGGTGGGCGTCTCGACCCAGACGAGCCGCGTGTTGTCTCGGAAGGCGTCGCGGTAGGCTTTTTCGTTCGTGAGATCGACCATGGAGATGTCGAGGCCGTGCTGCTTGAAGACGCGGTTGAACAGGCGGTTGGTGCCGCCGTAGACGTCGTCGCAGAGGATGACGTGGTCGCCCTCGCGCAGGAGGTGGACGACGGCCCCGGTGGCGGCGACGCCGGAGGCGTAGGCGAGGGCGTGCCTGCCGCCTTCGAGCGCGGCGATGTTGTCCTGGAGGGCGGTGCGCGTGGGGTTGGCGGCGCGGGAGTAGTCGTATTCGCCCTTGAACACGCCGGGGCTGGACTGGACGAAGGTCGAGGTCTGGTAGATCGGGGTGATGATCGCGCCGGTGGCGGGGTCGGGCCTTTGGCCGGCGTGGATGGCCTTCGAGGCGAACTTCAGGTCTCGTTGCGTGTCCATCGGGTGTGCTTTCAACGGGGTTCAGGGTTCGAGGGGGGTTCAGGGTTCGACGGGGTAGCCGTTCTCTTTCATCCAGGCGTCGCTGAGGTATTTGGTGACGTAGCGCGTGCCGCTGTCGGGCAGGATGGCGACGATCTTCTTGCCCTCGCCCATCTGTCGGGCGAGCTGCAGCGCGACGTGGACCATGCCGCCGGACGAGCCGCCGCAGAACAGGCCCTCCTCGCGGACGAGCCGGCGGGCGGTGGTGAAGCACTGCTCGTCGTTGACCTGGTGCATCTCGTCGACGACGGTGGGGTCGAACGCCTGGCAGACGATGTCCTCGCCGAGACCCTCGACCTGGTAGACGAACGGCTCGCTGGGTTTGCCGGTGTGGAAGACGCTGTAGTGGACGCTGCCGAGGGGGTCGACGCCGACGATTCGGCAGGGCGAGCCCTGCTTCTTGAAATAGCGACCGATGCCGGAGATGGTGCCGCCGGTGCCCGTGCCGGCGACGACGGCGTCGATCCGCCCGCCGTCGGTCTGGCGCCAGATCTCGGCCCCGGTCGAGACCTCGTGGGCCTCGATGTTCCACGCCGAGTGGTACTGATCCATGTAGAACGAGCCGGGGGTGTCGTCGGCGATCTTCTTGGCGACGTTGACGTAGTGCTCGGGCGAATCGCCCGGCACGTCGGTGGGGGTGACGACGACCTCGGCCCCGAAGGCCCGCAGGGCGTCGATCTTCTCCCGGCTCATCTTGTCGGGCATGGTGAAGACGCAGCGGTAGCCCTTTGCCGCGGCGACCATGGCCGCCCCGAGCCCCGTGTTGCCGCTGGTGTTCTCGACGATGGTGCCGCCGGGCTTGAGCAACCCCTCGGCCTCGGCCCGCTCGATGATGTGGCGGGCCATCCGGTCCTTGATGGACCCGGCGGGGTTCATGAACTCGCACTTGACGAGCACCTCGGCCCACCCCGGCTCGACCATCTTGTGCAACCTGACCAGGGGGGTGTCGCCGATGGCGTCGAGAATGGTCTCGCGGACGTGCATGAACGGGTCCTCCGGGGAGTTCGAGACGGAGCATATGCGCCCGGCCTGCACCCCTCGCCCGGCTCGGCCCCCGACGGACGATTGAAGACTATGAAGGGGTTTGTTAGAATATTCGCGCGGCCCGGGCCGCCCGCGCACCGCCCCGAAGGAGAGCCATCAGATGAGCCGGCAAACGCAATATTCAAAGAGAAGTTTCGGTGTTCTTTTCTCGGTCATTTCGGCCTGTTTCCTCATTTCGAGCGCGTGGGCCATCGACGCGCCGGATTATGAGTTCGACTGGGTGACGGTGGGCGACCCGGGCAACCCGGCGTACGACGGCCCTTGGGATATCGGCGGGGGCTACTTCCGCCCGGTGGGCCGGGTCGACCGGGTCTTCCGTGTGACGCGGACCGAGGTCACCGTCTCGCAGTGGTTCGAGTTCGTCCAGGCCTACGCGCCCTTCTACACGGGCAACCCGCTCTACTACACGCTCACGGGCGTCTGGATCCACCCCGACGAGCCCAACCCCGACGGCACGTGGACGTTCCGCATGTCGCAGGGGGCCGAGAACTTCCCGACGTCGGGCGGGCTCCGGTTCATCGCGCGCTACTGCAACTGGCTGCACAACGGCAAGGTCAACGAGGCGTGGGCCTTCGAGGACGGGGCCTACGACGCCTCGGTCATCGACGCGATCGTCGCCGGCGACGAATCGATCGAGGGCTTCGCGCGCCGGCCGGACGCGAAATTCTGGATCACGAGTTTCGACGAGTGGGTCAAGGCGATGTTCTGGGATCCCAACAAATACGGGCCGAATCAGGGCGGATACTGGAAGTACCCGCATTCGAAAGATGTGCCGCCCATCCCCGGCGTGGAGACCAACGCGGGGCAGTGGATCGGCTACCCGGAGCAGTTCGATTTCTACGACGTCGGGGGATACCCGGACTCGCACAGCCCGTGGGGCCTGCTCGACGGATCGGGCGGCGAGGACGAGTGGATGGATTACGAGTGGAGCCAGTGGTTCCACAGTAATCGAAGCATGATCGCACGCGGTTCCATTGCTTTCTGGAATCGTCTCGAGCTGACAGATTGGATCGGAGATATGCCGAGATCGCTCCCGCTCAATACCGACAAGGGTTTCCGTCTCGCCTCTGTCGTGCCGTGCGCGGCCGATTTCGCCGTGCCGTTCGGGCAGCTGGATCTGGCCGACGTGGTCGCCTTCATCCAGGCGTTCATCGACGGCGACCCGGCGGCGGACCTCGCGGCCCCGGCGGGGGTGTTCGACCTGGCCGACGTGGCGGCGTTCGCCGGGGCGTTCGATCAGGGGTGCGGAGAATAATTGACAATATTTGATGAGAGACGCAACAAATGAGCACTTTGTCTGATATACTGGATCAGGACAACCCGGGATCAGGACAACCCGGGATCAGGACAACCCGGGATCAGGACAACCCGGGATCAGGTCCGCAAAGAGCGGCGCGGCCCGATCCCACCGGCAAGGAGATCCCGATGAGACCCTCCGCACACAGGCTCGGCGCTCTTTTTTTGATTTTTTTCGCGTCGTCCCCCGCTTTTTCCGACCCGCAGATCACGAGCGACCCGCCCGGGGTCATCACCGTCACCTCGACGGAAGACACACCGGGGGCGGGCAACTGGAACATCGACATCGTCAATCCGTACACCGCCGGCCCGGTGGATATCACCGTCGAGATGCCGGCGGGCGAGTTCATCAAGACGCTGCTGGTCCACCTGCCCGATGCGCCCGAGCCGACCGCGCTTCGCCTGCAGGGCACCGGCGGGCCGACCGACCCGATCTCGCGTGTCCGCTCCATCGACTACACCTATGACACGATCCCCGAGGCCGACCAGCGGGCGAGGCTCGTAATAAAGAGTCTCCGTGCGGACGAGCTCGACGCGATCCACACGTCGAGGCCCGTCATCCGGGCCCACGAGATCACGTTCGCCCGGGTCGGCCAGATCACCGGCGCGATCGAGTTGAACCAGAGCCGCGACGCCGACGGACAACTCACCGTCGACGGACTGCTGAAGAGTATGTTCGTGACGGGCGACGTCATCGGACGCAACCAGCCGATGCCATCGGAGCGCAACCCGATCACCGTACACGGCCCGATCGAGTTCATGCAGGTGGACGGGAATCTGGGGCTGCCGGGGCAGCCGATCGCCGTGCGCGTCGCCCGGCTTCAGCAGTTGGTTGTCGGTGGGGACTTCAACGGGCAGATCAGCACGATGACATCCGCGAGCGCCGACATGGGGTTCATCCAGTCCATCCGGGTTTTCGGCAGCATGAACGGCACCGCGTTCCCGAATCAGCAGGGTCTCCAGAACAATGTGATCTGGACAAGCAACATCGGGGGGCTGGATACCACGGATGAGGGCGTCGAAGTGACCGGCGATCTTTCGGGTGACATCACCATCGAAGACACGGTGCAGCGGCGCATCCGCGTGCACGGCGACATGTCGAGCCAGATGACCGTTGGCGACACGATCTTCGATGACCCCGCCGTGGCAAACGAGATCCATGTTGACGGCGATCTGGACGGCTCGATCGACATCCCGTTGGGGATCACCGACCCGAACATCGGGATCCTGGTCGGGGCCAGTCTGCTGGGAGATCTTTCCGTCGGGGGCGATCTCGCCGCAGACATCTCGATCGGGGACGATCTGATCGGCTCGATCGTGGTTGATGAGCCGACGGGTCTCAAGGGACAGGTGATCATCAACGCAAACGACGACCCGCTGAGCGGGTGGCTGGGCGATGTCACCGTCGGCAATATCACACTCGGCCCAACACAGCCCGATCCGGCGCGGCGGGCTCCTTACTACAGCGTTCTGAGCACTGAACTGGGCGGCGGGGCCGTCGGGCTGGCGCGGTACGATTTCCACAAGACCGAGTCGAACCCGCCGAAGGGGGCGAAACTGACTAATCCACCGGCGTATGCCGAGCTTGTGTTTTACGGTCCTGTGCAGTTGATCGATGATGATCCTGTGCGCTTCCCGGTGGCCGTGGAGAGGGCGGGGGCGTTGGTGACATTGCCCTGGGGATGTGAATCGCCGTGTGTCCCCGGATGTGAACCGTTGAACGACTGGGTGGATGTGTCAGATCAGTATCTTTACAGCGTGAACGGCCGGATTGTGACAGTGAACGGGCCGTTTGAGTACGGGTATCGCTACCGAGTGCGTTCGACAACAGAATCGGGTGACCGGATCGCATGCGTCGGAGTCAACGGCTCACCAGCGGTTCTGTTTCATACGCCAGGCACGGCAGGCTGCGCGGACGACAACTACATCTTCATGGTGCTGCCGGTGCAGCCGCTGGATCTGACGGGCGATGGGGTGGTCGACGGCGATGACATCACGGCCTGGGCCGAGACGCCGACGGACGTGGACGAGAGCGAGACGGCGGACATCGTGGATCTGATCATCCTGTCGGACGCGGTGGGGGGGTGACGCGACCCCCCTTCGGGGGATAGCCGGTTTTCTCGGCCTGATCGCCACAGCCCGCTCAAGTCGTCGCCGGGCCGGGCCGATCCTGTCGATGCCCGCGGCTGGCGCCGGGCGGTACGGGAGCGATCATGGCGACACATCAATCATCCGCGGCCTCGATGGTTTCCGGGGGCACGCCGGGCGACATCCTTCTCGACGCGGGGACGAACGAGCTCGAAGTGCTCGTGTTCCGGATGGGCAAGGGCTGGTTCGGGGTGAACGTGGCGAAGGTGCGCGAGGTGATCCGGGGCGAGAAGCCATCCGAGACGCCGAACTCGCACCCGTCGATCATGGGGATGATCAACAAGCGGGGCGTGCTCGTTCCGCTTGTCGATCTCGCCGGGCACCTCGGCATCAAGTCCGTCGCGGAATCGATCGAGGACGCGCGGATCATCATCACCGAGTTCAACGGCATGACCGTCGGCTTCGTCGTCGACGACGTGCAGCGGATCCACCGCGTGAGCTGGTCGCTGGTCCGCCCCGCGCCCGAGTTCGACGACGGGGCCGCCGAGATCAGCTACAGCACCTGCACCGGCATCGTCGACCTGGACGACCGCCTCATCCTCATGATCGATTTCGAGTCGATCACCGATGCGATCCGCATGGAAGACCGGCTGCACGTCGGCGAGGTGGAGAACACGCTCGGCGTGGACCGGGCTTCGGTACGCGTCGTGATGGCCGAGGATTCCTCGTTCATGCGCGAGATGCTCGGCAACGTGTTCAAGTCCAGCGGATACGGCGGGATCGAGATCTATTCGGACGGCACGTCGGCGTGGAACGCGATCAAGGAGATGGTCAAGCAGGGAGAGAAGCCCGACATCGTCGTCAGCGATATCGAGATGCCGGGCACCGACGGGCTGCGCCTCACGAAGTTGATCAAGGAAGACCCCGCGCTGGACGGCGTCCCGGTCGTGCTCTTCAGCTCGCTGATCACCGAGGAAAACCTCAAGAAGGGCAAGCAGGTCGGGGCGGATATCCAGATCCCCAAGCCCGAACTCGCCGAGATCGTCCGGCTCGTGGACCGTTATATCCACGGCGGGATCGAGGCCCTGCGGGGGGCGGCGTGAACGCGGGGCATACCCTCGCTCCATGCGGATCCTCCTGACGAACGACGACGGCATCCGGGCGCCCGGGCTGATCGCGCTGCACGACGCGCTGCACGAAACACTCGCGGACAGGCTCGAAACGGTCTTCGTCGTTGCCCCGCTCACCGTCCAGAGCGCCACGAGCCACGGCGTCACGTTCCACGAGCCGCTGATGACCCGGACCGTGCGCGCGAGCGAGACCGTCGAGGGGATCGCCGTCGACGGCCGGCCCGCCGACTGCACCAAGCTCGCCCTGACCGAGCTCTGGCCCCGCCGGTTCGGCCCCGGCACCCGGCCCGATCTCGTCGTCAGCGGGATGAACATGGGCTCGAACGCCGGGATCAACATCATCTATTCCGGCACCGTCGCCGCCGCGATCGAGTCGGCGTTCATCGGTGTGCCGTCGATCGCGGTGTCGCAGCACCTGCACAAGGGGACGCCCGATTTCCGCGTGGGGGCGCATCACGCGGCGGGCGCCATCGCCCGACTGCTCGACGCGGGGACGCTCGGCGAACACGAGTGCCTGAACATGAACATCCCGCGGTGTGAAGCGGAAGACCCGTCCCACGCCGACCCGCTCGAGATCGTCGTCTGCCCGATGAACACCCACGGGCACATCAACAACTACGAGCAGCGCACCAGCCCGGCCGGCGAGTCGTACTACTGGTCGACCGGCGACGGGATGTCGTTCCGCAAGGCGGATCGGGGGTCGGACGTCGAGCACCTGCTCGAACGGCGGATCACGCTGACCCCGCTGCAATACGACCTGACCGACAAAGCCGCGCTCGAGACCTGGCGCTGCCGTCTCGCCGGGGGATGAATCCGGGTCGGGGCTGCCGACCAAAGAAAGGTGGCTGTACCGGTATGAGCAATGACTGGACCGCACGATTCATCGAACTCGGCCGGGAGGTCCGGGCCGAGATCGTCCGCCAGCGCGGCGACCGGGCTCTGGCCGACCCCGTCGCGTTCGAGGGCGGCGACACGATCTACGAGATCGACCGGCGCGTCGAGCCGATCGTCGTCGAGCACGCGCGGCGGTGGGCGCACGAGGCCGGCGCGGTCGAGGTCGTCGCCGAGGGGTTGGGCCCGGACGGCACGGCGCGGTTCGGCGAAGGCACGCCGGCGTGGCGCGTGCTCATCGACCCGATCGACGGCACGCGGAACATCATGTACGACAAGCGGTCGGCGTGGTTCCTCGCCGCGGTCGCCCCCGCGGACGATGCACCCGCCACCCTCGCCGGGGTCGTCGCCTCGGTGATGGTCGAGCTGCCCGCGTCCAAGGCGGGATTCGCCGATGAACTGACCGCGACGGCCGAGGGGCCCGCGGTCTGGCGTCGCGTCGCGCTCGACGGCTCGGGCGACCGGCAGATCGAGCCCCGGCCCAGCACGGCGGACACCCTCGCCCACGGGTGGGGGCAGGTGACGAACTTCTTCCCGGGGACGAAGATCCTCGCGGCCGAGCTGATGGAGTGGATCGTCCACGAGACGCTCGACCCGCCGAGGCCCGGCGAGGCCCTGGTGTTCGACGATCAATACCTCACGACGGGCGGGCAACTCGTCGAGTTGATCTGCGGGCGAGACCGGTTCTGCTGCGATCTTCGGCCGCTGCTGTTCGAGCTGAACCGGCTCGAACAGGACGACGAGCCGGTCGCGGGGCTGACATGCCACCCGTACGACATGGCGGGGCTGCTCGTGGCGCAGCGGGCCGGGGTGGTCGTCACGGACGGGTTCGGGCGGCCTCTCGACGCCCCGTTCGCGGTGGACCACCCTGTGCACTGGTGCGGGTACGCGAACGAGTCATTGCGGCGGTCGATCGAGCCGATCATCCGGGGGTGGCTCCGCGAGAAGGGGCTGGACGTGCCTTCGCTCTGAATGAGGGGGGAGACCCGCATGACCCGGACAGTCCGCAAAGCCGTGATCACCGCCGCCGGCCGGGGCACGCGGCAGTACCCGGCCAGCAGCGCCGTGCAGAAGGAGATGTTCCCGCTGGTGGACACCGACGGGCTGACCAAGACGGTGATCCAGATCATCGGCGAGGAAGCCATCCGGGCCGGGGTCGAGGAGATCTGCCTCGTGACGCAGCCGGGCGACGAGGGGCTGTACACGGACTATTTCCGCGGGATGACCGAGGAGACGTTCGCCGCCTTCGCCGGCAAAGAATGGGCGATCGAGGCGGCCGAGCAGCTGGCGGATTTCGGCCGGCGTCTGCACTTCGTCTCGCAGGACTCGCCCGAGGGCTACGGGCACGCGGTCTATCAGGCGAAGGATTTCGTGGGCGACGAACCCTTCCTGCACCTGCTGGGCGATCACGTCTACGTCGCGGCGTGCGAGCGGTGCTGCGCCCAGCAACTGATCGACGTGTTCGCGGCTGGCGGGTTCGACGCCGTCACCGCCGTGCAGGCGACGCCCGAGCGCCTGCTGCACCTGTTCGGCACGATGCGGGGCGAGCCGATCGAGGGGCGCGACGGCGTGTGGTCGGTCGGGGCGATCGAGGAGAAGCCGGCGCCCGAGTTCGCCCGGGCGTCATTGCGGACGCCGGGGCTGCCTTCGGGGCAGTATCTGTGCCATTTCGGGATGCACGTTTTCCCGCCGGCGATCTTCGAGGCGCTGGAGCACCACATCAAGCACGACATCCGCGTCGGCGGCGAGATCCAGCTGACCAACGCGCAGGAGTTCATGCGGACGGAGATCCTCGCTCCGGGCCGATACGGCGCCTGCGCCATCGAGGGCCGGCGGTTCGACACGGGGATCCCCTATGGCCTGATGGAGACGCAGCTGGCGCTCGCGCTGGCGGGCGTGCACCGGGGGGAGATCGTCGAATCGATCGCGCTGCTGCTGGCCGAGCACCTCGCCCCGATCGCACGTCGGCAGGGGTAGACAGTGTCGGTATCTGTGGATTGATGGATCCGAAGCCCGGTGCCCCGACCCGGCGGAGCTGGAAGTTGATCCTGTGATACGGATTCCAGAAGATTCTCGTGCTCTTTGAAGCAAGAGAATCTTCCGAATCAGATTCACTCGGCCCAGACGGCGCCGTCCTTGATCCACTGTTTGATCGCTTCGATCTGTTCCGGCGTGAGGGGTTTGCCGGTTTTGGGCATCCGCACGAGCGGGTGGAGCCCCGCGACGGCGGTGTAGATCGCGCTCGATTCCGGGTTCCCCGGCGTGAGGACGGGGCCGTCGTCGGACCCGTCGAGGATGTCCTTCATCGTGGTCATGTTCAGCCCGTCCTCCTCGCGTCCGACGCGGTGGCAGCCCATGCAGCGATCAACGAGCACGGGGCGGACGTGTTCGAGGAAGTAATCGACGCGCGGGTCCGCAGACGCGGCGGTTGATTCGGGGTCGAGATCTTCCTGCGTGAGGGGTGAGGGTGTGCCGGTGCCGAACCGATAGACCATGGTGCCGCCCTTGTGCGCGGTCGCGCCGACCCATCCCGCGGTGAACACGCCCCCGGCCAGGGCGAGCCAGAGCGACACCGCGGCGACGCCCTGTTTTTTGTGCATCCCGCCGGCGACGAGCACAGCGGTGGCGAGCGCGAAGATCCAGATTTTCTCGGCCATCTCCTCGTGCTCATGGACCATCGAGGCAACCACGGCGGGCGGGGCGCCGACGTGGTCGTTGGCAGATTCTCCACTGAGCACCGCGGCCCACGCAGACGCGGCGAGCAGGATATAGGCCCCGATCACGGCGATACGAAGCGCCCGGTTCTTCCCCCCGACGACCATTGTTGCGATCAGCAGCAGCGGCGCGAGCATCGCCAGCGCCACGGGGAAATGCACCAGGATCGCGTGGCGCGAAGCGGGGTGGTTCAACGCGTCGAGCATGTCCGAGAAGATCTGCGGCATCGGCGTCTCCTTCCATCGAGCGGGGATTGTACTGGTCGCGGCGGGTCGCCAACGGGCCGCCGGGGGTCACGGTGTCCGGCCCGGCGGGGGCCCGAGGAAGAGGAACGGGGGATGCCTGTGCGGGTTGTTCCGGGAGTGCGGGCGGCGTGGCCGATCGGTGGGAGGCGATCACCACAAAAACCCTCGGACGCGTTGGTTTGTTTGCTCTCTGAATCGCACGGTGATTGATGCGATGAGGCACCGCCCGTTCGCGGGGCACGAACAACAAGGAGATACCGAGATGAACTGCAAGATGATCGCCGCCGGGGCCTTCGCCGTGATGATGGTTTCGCCCGTGATGGCGGATGTCACCCCCATCGGCTCGTTCGAATCCGACGCGCAGGAATCGTTCGAGAGCTTCCCCCGCGGTTTCGTCCGCGATGCGGTGCGGGTCTTCGACGGCCAGGCGCAGGTGATGAGCAACACGGGATCGGGGTGGATCCACGCGACCACGGTGTGGGGGTTCCGCAGCACCGTGCGCGCCGCGGAAGGCAGTTACATGCTCGGCTCGTCGTTCAACGGGCTGGCGTTCGAGTTCGATCAGGACGTCACCGCCTTCGGGGCCATGTTCGCCACCAACAGCAACGTCGCGGGCGGGAAGATCCGCTTCTTCGACGCCGACGGCGTGCTGCTCGACAGCGCCGCGATCCAGATCACCGATGATTCGCAGTGGACGTACAATGCCTGGGGGACCGACGAGGCCGTCCGTCGGATCGAGATCACGGGCAATTTCTACGGCGAGGGCGTCGGCGGCTTCGTGATGATGGACGACGCGTCGGTCGCTTTTGCCAGCGTGCCCGCCCCTGGTGTGCTGGCGAGCCTCGGCCTGATGGGCGTCGCCTCGGGCCGGCGCCGCAAGGCCTGACACCCCGAACCATTTCAGGATTCACACCCCGGCGATGCCCGCCGGGTTTTTTTTACGTCCGTCGCGGCCGGCGTCTATGGTTCAATCGACGATCCGCCCGGACGGGCGGTGTCTCGGGTGCGGTGGCCGAGCGGTTGAAGGCGCCGGTCTTGAAAACCGGTAAACCCGTCAGGGTTTCGTGGGTTCGAATCCCACCCGCACCGCTTTGATATGAATCCAAAGAATTCTCGTGGTTTCTGGAACAAGATCCGGGTGTTCCCGCCTCCCTCTCCCCGCTGGCGGGGAGAGGGCCGGGGTGAGGGGCTCTCTCAGCTCTTCGAGCGTCGTTCATCATCATGTTCCGGCGGTGCCACGGCTCTGTGAGCCGTGTCTTGGGACACACTTGCGACACACAGCCATTTGACACGGCCAAGATGGCCGTGCCACACAGAACAGGATTTCGCAAACCGCTCTATTTCTTCTCTGTCTCCTTGCTTTGTCGCGTGAACCGATCGGCGAGACATGAAGAAGGGGAAGAAGTTGAAGCCCCTCACCCGCCGACGCTTCGCGTCGTCGACCTCTCCCCGGCGACCGGGGAGAGGTGGGACAAGCCACCCTTCCCCATACCACGAAACCCGGGCGCGAAAAGCACGCCGATCCAGAAAACATTCGCCCATCGCACCCGGGTCTGGTCAACACACGCGGGTTTTTCTTGGAATCCGCATCCGATCCCGGTGCGACTCCGTGTTCTTTCGAATCGTGTAAACCACGGTGCCGCACCCGGGGCGTTTGCCTATCGCCGATACCCGATCGGGTGCTCGACGGCGGCGTAGATCTCCCGGAGCATCGACATCCCCAGCAGCCCGCTCAGCGCCAGGGCCGCCATGATCAGCCCCTCGCGGAACAGGCCCTCGCCCAGAAGCCACCCGCAGGCGTAGAGCGGCAGCCAGAGCGCGCCGTAGCGGTTGATCTTCTCGGCCGTCCGCGGGCCGTACCCGAGGTTGCGGATTCTTCTGATGGCCAGGGCGACGAACATGCCCGCGAGCAGCGCGACGAAAGCCGCGCCGCCCGGCCCGACCCACTCGGGCCAGAGGCCGGCGTGCATCCCCGGCTCGGCGGGTTCGGCGCGGTGGGTGCCGAGCCAGAGCAGCGCGGCGGACCAGAACACCCACCCGGCGAGGGCCGTCAGCAGGGCCCTCGGCGTGAGCGGCGGGGCCTTCCGGCCCACGACATAGACCACCCCGGACACCGCCATGGCGTGCGTCATCACCACCCAGACGGGCCAGAGAAACCGCAGCGAAAGGTTGGGCACCAGCATGTGCCCCGCGTAGATCAGCGACAGCAGCACCAGCCCGATCGCGGGGACGAACTTGCCCAGGGCGTTGAACGCGAGCACGGCCAGGGCGACCACACACGTCAGCACAACAGCCGTCCGCCCGAAGACGGCCGCGCCCAGCACGGCCACGATGAGCGAGAACGACCCGATGGTCGCCCCGGCGACGGGCGAGATCCGGCCCTCGGCGATGGGGCGGTCTCGGTGCAGGGCGCGGTCGCGGGAGGAATCGGTCACGTCGTTGATGGCGGCCCCGAAGGCGTACAGCCCAGTCGCGGAGAACGCCCCGGCCAGCAGGAGCATCCAGAGCGGCGCGTCGACCAGCCCGGGAGCGCCCGCGTGCTCCGGCTCGTTCGCCCGCGTCCACAGGATGACGAACCACACGTCCGCGACGGCGGCGAAGGCGGTGCTCACCCGCGTCAGCCGCAGCACGGGGGCCATCCTGGCAAGGCCTGCGATCATCGCCGCTCCTGATCTCGCCCCGCTCGCCGCCCGGCGGGTACACCGAACCCTACCATCCCTGCCCGATGCAAGCACAACCGGACAACACCCCGCACGACGACCCGCCGATGGTGTGCGTCATCGTCAGCCGCTACAACGGCTCCGTCACCAGCCGCCTCCTCGACGGGGCCCGGCGGGTTTTCCACGACCGGTTCGGCCCCGACGCCCCGCTGGGCGTGGTCGAGGCCCCGGGAACGTTCGAGCTGGCCTCGCTCTCTGCCGTGGTCAGCCATACGGAGTTTTATGACGGGATCGTGGCCCTGGGGTGCGTCATCCGGGGCGAGACGGACCACGACCGGTACATCTCGCACGCCGTCGCCGACGCGCTGGCGAACATGCCGGGGCAGACGGGTGTGCCCGTCGCGTTCGGCGTGATCACGGCGAACACCCCCGAGCAGGCCGAGGCCCGCGCCGGGGGGGACAAGGGCAACAAGGGGGCCGAGGCGATGACCGCCCTGCTCGACACGATCGACGGGATCGACCATGTGCTGATGACGTCCGCCCGCGGGGAGCCGGCGGCGTTTACGCTGGAAGGCCCGGCGTCGCCCGACAAGGCGGGGGGGCGTTGAGATGGCCACGCCGAGGGATATCCGCCGCCTTGCGCTGGTGGTGCTTTATCAGATGGACGCCCGGGGCATCGACGACGCCGAGCAGATCCGCGAGTCGATCGAAGAGACGATCTCGCACAGCCTCGACGCCGAGAAGCGCGAGGACGAGGGGACGCTGTTCCTGAAGCCTTCCGAGCCGTTCCGCGAGAAGGACAAGTCGGCGGCGTTCGATCTGGCGTCGGCGGCGTTCGCGGCGCGAGAATCGGCGGATACCGAGTTCGCCGCCCTCGCCCCGGATTGGCCCCCGCACCGGCAGGCCGCGATCGACCGGGCCATCCTCCGCCTGGCGCACTACGAGATGACCAGCGGCCACACGCCGCCGAAGGTCGCCGTCAACGAGGCCGTCGAGCTGGCCAAGGCGTTCAGCACCGACCGCTCACCGGCGTTCATCAACGGGCTGCTGGGCAAGGTGCTCAAGCGCGTGCTGGGCACGGGGTCGGCCGGGATCGATCCGGACACGTCGCCGTCGGACGACGCCACCCCGCTCCGGCTCGGCGGGGCGGCCGGCCTTGACACATCCGACACGGAACCCGGGAGTTGATGCGATGGGTCTGTTCAAGTCCGTCGTCACGAAACTGAAGAAGGGGCTCGACCGGACGCGCGAGTCGTTCGTCGGCGGGCTCCGGTCGATGCTGCTGGGGCGTCGCCTCGACGAAGACCTCATCAACGAGCTGGAGGCGAGGCTCATCCAGTCCGACGTCGGCGTGCGCACCACCGCCGCGATCATCGAACAGATCCGCGCCGACTACAGATCGGGCCGGCTCGAAAAGGGCGAGGATGTCCTCGAATTCCTCAAGACGGAACTCAAATCGAAATGGCCCGAGGCGGACCGCGCCCTCCGCTTCGCCGAGACCGGCCCGACGGTGATCCTCGTCACGGGCGTCAACGGCGCGGGCAAGACGACGAGCATCGCCAAGCTGTGCTCGCAGCTCCGCGGCGAGGGCAAGACCGTCCTGTTGGGCGCGTGCGACACCTTCCGGGCCGGGGCCGTCCGGCAGCTCGAGATCTGGGCCGAGCGGCTCGGGGTGGACGTGGTCAAGGGCCAGCAGGGGGGCGACCCGGCGGCGGTCGCGTTCGACGCCTGCGCCGCGGCGCTCGCGCGCGGGGTGGACGTGCTGATCCTCGACACCGCGGGCCGGCTGCACACGCAGGACCCGCTGATGCGGCAGCTGACCAAGATCCGCAACGTCGCGGCCAAACAGATTGAGGACGCCCCGCACGAGACGCTGCTGGTGCTCGACGCGACCGCGGGCCAGAACGCGCTGCGGCAGGCCGAGTCGTTCACGGAGGCCGCGGGTGTGACGGGGATCTTTCTGGCCAAACTCGACGGGACGGCCAAGGGCGGCATCGTCGTGGCGATCCGCGAAACGACGAACATCCCCGTCAAGTTCATCGGCGTGGGCGAGACGCCCGACGACATCGAGCCGTTCGACCCCGAACGCTTCGTCGAGGCGATGTTCGCGGAGTGACGCGGTAATCGAAGCACTCTTTATGTGCTTTTCTACGGATTCCAACCGCTTTTCGTGCTTTTGTGGAGCGAGAGCCGGGTGTCTTTTCCTCCCTCTCCTCCCCCTCGTGGGTGTTCAGACTTGGGACATAGGTAACACCCGTTCGTACAGATGGGTGACGGTTGGTAAGTAGCATGTTTGGCTTCATTGGAAGGAGGCCAGTCATGCCTTGGCGGGAGCAGTCTCTGATGTTTCA
>JALWOY010000125.1 GCA_027083355.1 Phycisphaerales bacterium
TCGGCAGCGGGCAGCATCGCCCAGCCCGCAATCCTCGACAATGCAAAGAAAATCCGCTCGCTCAGGATGAAAATCCGCGATGAGGGGGTAGTTCAGAGGTTTCAAATGCATTGATTTTATTTTTTAAACAGAAATCGCGAATCGTATAGACTCCCCTGAGCAATTCATCCTGTTCACTTTCTTTGGAATCGTCTTTTAGCTCCTGTATGCGAGCCTCAAAGACTTCCCGGCTAAGAAGTCGCATTGTATCCTTTCCGATTCGACCATCATTATCCCCCGCCCGATCCAGAGCTTGTAAAAACAATGACAGGCAATCTCGCGGAACGCCACCAGCAACTACAACCAGGCGCCTGAAGCCCTCGCCCTTGAAAATGCGATCCAGTTCTCGCGGCTGGATCTCGGCTAGTTTGCCATACTCGTGAAAAATAGTCTTGATTTCACGCTCGGTGCGAGAAAAATCTTCGAACGTATAATCGATGTCCACCGGCAAATAATCATGGCGCTGCTGCACCCCGATCGGCTGCCCATCTCTTTCAACGTACAACGCAGAGACATGTCTGAGCGTTGCGACCTTAAAGTATATTGGAAGATCTTTGCATAAACGATGAACGTAGTCAATTACAAATGGCTGATCGGCCAGTCGCAGATGATAGTAATCGTCAATCTGCAAAATAACATATTCAACCTTGCTGGATAATGAGAAAAATTCTCGTAGTTTATCCTTGATTTCAGGCAATACTTTGTTCAGTTCGTCGAGCTTCGAAGAGGCACGTCGAAACTCAATCTCCTCCGAAACTGCTGAAAAATCACGTCCACCCACAGAAGAACCGGCGACCGCTGAAAGCCCTCCGCCGGCAGCCGAGGCTTGAACTCTGGCATTTTTGCCTCGTTCCGTCTCGCTTCTTTTACTCTGCCTAACCAGCTCATCCTGTGCATCCGCCTGTTCCTTTAAGTTACTCAGTTGCTTGCGAATCGACTTCAACAAATATTTGATCTTTTTCTTTTTCCCACAGAACGCCACGCGATGAGTGCCTAATGTCTTAAAGACAGGCTCAAGAATTTCAATAAGAACGTTGGGAAAAGAATGTCGCTTAAAATCTTCGCAGTTGAGGTAGATACAACAAGCCTTATCCCCGAGCTGGTCCGCAGATCGATGCAGAAGAAGGGACTTCCCACACCCACGGCGGCCGTATATGACGTGATTCTGCCTGGCGGACGCAGCTGGGAGAGAACTTCGCGTGTCAATATAGGGGATCTTGCGCGGAGTGTCCCGCTGGATTCGAATGCTCTCCGTGATGAGTTGTCGGAGAGCATCAAGCTTTTTCTGATCTATCTGATGCTGTGGCAATTTGGGCTCCTGATTCAAATCCTACCACTCCGGCCCCCCATTATACCGGCCGTAGATGTCGGCCATCGCCTGGACCATCTCGCCGAGGGTGCAGTTGGCCAAGGCGCCGTCGATGAGCGCGGGCATGACATTCTCGTTCTTTCGGCATGTCTCGCGGATGACGTCGAGGGCGGCGGCGACGGCGGCGGGGTCGCGGCGTTTCTTGAAATCCTCCAGCCGCCGCACCTGCTCCGTCTCGACGGTGTCCGGGATCGTGAGGATGTCGATCGGGCGTTCCTCGTTCTCGTCGACATACTCGTTGACGCCGACGATGATGCGGTCGCCCGCTTCGCATTCCTCGCTGAATCGGTAGGAAGCCTCGGCGATCTGGCGGCGGAAGTAGCCCTTGTGGATGCCCTCGATGACACCCCCGCGGTAGAAGGAAGAAGGGGGAGATGACGGGCCGGAAGCCCGTCCCACGAGGTTTGGAGTGGTGGAGAGGGCTTCGATGCGGTCGGGGGTCCAAGGGCCGCCGGCCATGTTGTCGATTTCTTCGATATATCGCAGGGCCTCGGCCTCGACCTTGTCGGTGAGGGTCTCGATGAACCACGAGCCGCCGAGGGGGTCGACGGTGCGGGTGACGCCGGTCTCGTGGGCGAGGATCTGCTGGGTGCGGAGCGCGACGGTGACGGCTTGCTCGGTGGGGAGGCCGAGGGTTTCGTCCATGGAGTCGGTGTGGAGGGACTGGCATCCGCCGAGGACGCCGGCCATGGCCTGGTAGGCGACGCGGACGATGTTGTTGAGGGGTTGTTGCTCGGTGAGCGAGCAGCCGGCGGTCTGGACGTGTGTTTTCATGAACCAGGAGCGTTCGTTTTTGGCGCCGTAGCGGTCGCGCATCATGCGTGCCCAGATGCGCCGGGCGGCTCTTAGTTTGGCGATCTCTTCGAAGAACTCGTTGTGGGCGTTGAAGAAGAAGCTGAGGCGCGGGGCGAACTGGTCGATGTCGAGGCCGCGGTGGAGGCAGGCCTCGACGTATTCCATGCCGTCGCGGAGTGTGAAAGCGAGCTCCTGGGTCGCGGTGGAGCCGGCCTCGCGGATGTGGTAGCCGGAGATGGAGACGGAGTTCCACTTGCGGCAGTGCTGGGATTGGAATTCGATTGTGTCGACGACGAGTTTGACGGAGGCCTCGGGGGGATAGATGAACTCGTTCTGGGAGTGAAACTCTTTGAGGATGTCGTTCTGGAGGGTGCCGCCGAGGTCGTTGAAATCGAAGCCTCGTTGTTTGGCCATGGCAAGGTACATGGCCCAGATGACGGCTGCCGGCCCGTTGATGGTCTGCGAGACGGTGACCTGATCGATGGGGATGTCGGCGTAGAGGCGGTGCATGTCTTCGATGGTGTCGATGGCGACGCCGCACTTGCCGACCTCGCCCATGCTGAGGGGGTCGTCGGAGTCTCTGCCCATGAGGGTGGGGAGATCGAAGGCGGTGCTCAGCCCCGTGTTGGCCTTTGTCTTGGTGGTCTTGCCGGCTTCGAGGAGGTATTTGAAGCGTTTATTGGTGTCGTCGGCGGACCCGAAGCCCGCGAACTGCCGCATGGTCCAGAGGCGGGTGCGGTAGCCTTGGGGGAAAAGGCCGCGGGTGTAGGGGAACTCGCCGGGGGCGGCGATGTCGCGTTCGATGTGTTGGAGGGACTCGGGCAGGGTGTGGCCCGTCTCGGGCGGGCCGTAGACGGGGTCGAGCACGATGCCGGAGATAGTGACGGCGTGGGGGTCGATCTTGCCTGTGTTCGGGTCGATGCCGGGTCCGGTGATGGAAGTCATGGCGTCTCCTGCTGGTTCGGCCTGATGATAGGTGTTGTGATGCACCAGGCCGGCGGGCGGCGCCCCTTTGCGGGCCGATCAGGGGCAGCCCGCGAGGAACGACTCGACGAACGCCAGCACGTCGGTGAGGTCGAGGACACCGTCGCCGGTGAGGTCGGCGATCGGGTCTCCGGCGAGGAACGCGGCGATGAACGCCTGCAAGTCGGCCAGGTCGAGGATGCCGTCGCCGTTGAGATCCGCCGTGCAGGACGGGCCGCCCAGCGAGCCGTCGGCGTTGACGTTCTGGGCGAAGATGTCCTCGTTGCCGTTGCGGTCGTCGTCCCAGGCGATGAGGTATCCGCCCAAGGGGTTGTTGCGGAGGGCGAGGCGGAATTTCTGGCTCTGGGATATGGCGATGTCGATGGGGGCGGGGTCGATGAGCGAACCCGATGCGTCGACGCGGATGAGCTGCAGGATGTCGTCGAAGTTGCCCATCGATGAATCGGGTTCGAGATCCGAGAAGATGGCGATGCCGGCGGGGTCGGGGACGGCCAGCGGCGTGCCGTTGACCTGGTTGTTGAACGGGAGGAGTTCGATGCCCGCTTCGCCGAGGGCACGCAGGCCGTCGCCGTCGATGCGCTGGACGTTGAGCCCCTGGAAATTCTGGTTGCCGTCGAGGTTGCGGAAGGCGACCATGACATCACCGCCCGGTTCGACCGCGACGGCCGGGCCGATCTGCTGGCGGCCGGGTTCGGTGGAGACGGCCACGCCGTTGGCGGCGAAGACGGGGTTGCCCGACGCGTCGAGGCGCTGGACGTAGCAATCGAAATCGCCGTCGCGGGTGTCGTGCCATGCGATGACGGCGTTGGCGTCGGCGTCGAGCACGAGGCTCGGCAGGTGCGCGATGGGGACGCTGGTGGCGTCGCTGACGACGACGGGCGAAGAACCCCAGCGCGGGGTGCCGTCGAGGCCGAACTTCTGGGCGAGGACGTGCCGGGGACTGAAGAACGAGGAGGTGTCGCGGACGAACGTGGCGATGAAGTCGCCGTCGGGCGTCGCGGCGATGCGTTCGAACGCGGGGGCCTCGATCCCGTCGCCGGCGATGCGGACGCCGCCGTGGGCGAGCAGTTCATTGCCGTCGGGGGTGATGGTCTGGAGGTAGAGGCCGGGGGCCGAGTCGAATCGGGGCCAGACGACGGCGGTGTCGCCGGAGGCGAGTTGCGCGATGACGGGGTCGGCCTCGAAATCGTCGTTGTCGGAGACTGTCACGCCGTCGGGGCCCCAGAGGAACGTGCCATCGGGCGCGATGCGGTAGGCGTAGACGTCGTTGTCACCTCCGTTGCGGATGTCGACGAAAGCGAGCAGGCAGTTGGATTCCGTGTCGGTGTTGATATCCCAGCCGACAACGAACGTGTTCTGCGCGTTGTCGCTGACGAGCAGGCCCTCGGGGGGGAAGGTGGGGTTGCCGGCCGGGTCGAGACGCTGAACACGGACATCGATGTTGCCGCCGGAGAAGTCGAACCAGCCGACCCAGGAGGAGCCGTCGGGGGCGACGGCGAAACGGGCGACGTCCTGATCGCCGGGCTGGACGACGACGGGCGTGTTGGCCATCGGGTCGTCGGTCCACTGGGCGGAGGCGACGGCGGCAACAAACGCGACAGCAAATGCGGAACGTGTCAGCATCGGAATGACCTTTCTCTCGGGCGGGCGCATGGGTGGCGACCATACGCGCATCACGCGAAGAAGCCCACTCGTGCCTCCTCCGGCAGTTCTCATCATAAAGGAGAGCGGATCGCGGGCAAGGCTTTTCGCGCGGATTCTGCTTGAATCTTGCATGGGCTGGGGAATCTGAAGCGGGTGAAAGAATGTGGGAGCCTTTGCTCGGGATTTCTTGTGGGGGATGATGGATGAAAGGAGAGACAGGCGGGGTGCCCGGCCCACAGGAGAAGGGAGCCCTCGCTTCTGCTCGGGCCTCTTTTTAAGGATGAGGAGAGAAGAGAGAGACAGGCTGGAAGCCCGTCCCACCGAGAGGGAGGAGAGACCGAGAGAAAGGAGAGGAAGAAAGAGCCCCTCACCCCGGCCCTCTCCCCGCAGGGCGGGGAGAGGGAGGGAGAAATCGGTGCGCTAAAGGTGGGCGGAGAATCCGACGCTTCGCGGACTCAGCGTCGGCGTCTGGTCGGTCGGAAAAGACGCCCCAGCATGTTGGATCGGTTTGATTTTGGGTGAGACGGGATCCCTCGCTTCCGCTCGGGCCTCTCTTTGGGGATGAGGAGAGAAGAGAGAAGCGGGTTGGAAGCCCACCCCACCGAGTGATGGAGGAGATGGAGAGGATCGATCCGGGTCATGGACAGCCGGACGTGAATGAATTGACGAACGCCTGCATGTCGGCGAGGTCGAGGACACCGTCGGCGGTCAGGTCGGCGAGGATGTCGCCCGCCATGAACGACGCGGTGAACGCCTGCACGTCGGCCAGGTCGAGGACGCCGAACGGGTCGGCGAGGTCCGCGGGGCATGCGCTCGGGCATCGGCCGTTGCAGAAGAACTCGACGCGAACCGGGGGCGAGAGGGCCACGCCGCCGGCCGCGGCGGGGTCGTCGACGCGCCACTGCAAATACAGCACCCGGCCTTCGAGCGCGGGCCGGGCGGGGATGGGGCGGATGTACGTCGCGTAGCCCTCGCCCGCGGCGGCCCCGGGCAGGTCGAAGGGGCCTTCGAGTTGATCGGGCGGCACCACGCCGTCGACCGGGGGTTGATCCGAGATCGCGACGAACGCGGTGGTGCCGCCGAGCGCGTCGGCCAGGCCGATCTTGAAATCGGCGTTGCCGACGTTGGGCGGGCAGATGGCGATGATGCGCGGGGTTTGGCCTCCTGTGCCCGGCGCGCCGCCTTCGAGGATTTGCGGGTTGTCGCCCCACTCGTGGTAGAGCGTGGGGCGGTCGAAGGGGAACGTCTCGTCGGCGACTCGGGGGTCGGTCAGGGCGTTGAGGATGAAATCGCTCATCACGGCCCGGTCGCTCGGCGAGACATCGAAAGGCAGGAACACATCGCGGTTGGGCACGCCGGGGGCGCCGTCGGAGGCGTAGAAATCGAAGACCTCGTCCATGGTGGTGAATTCGCCCGTGTGCATGAACGTGGCCTTGAGGCCCACGTTGCGGAGCGTCGGGGTCTTGAACATGCCCATCTCGTCGGGGTTGCCCGTGACGCCGCCCCGGCCCGGGTCCTCGGCGTTGGGGCGGAGCCCGATGTTGCGGAAGTTACGGTCCGCGAACAGCGGGGGCGTGTGGCAGACGAAACACAGGTTGACGTTGTAACGACGCCAGCCCTCGATCTGGCTGGGCGTCATCGCATCTTTCTCGCCCGCGACGTACCGATCGAACGGCGTCTGGTCCGGGATCAATGTCCGCTCATATGTCGCGATCGCCATGCCGACGCGGGCGCCCGTGATCTCGGGGTCGCCGAACGCGGCTTCGAACAACTCGGGATAGCCCGGCCCGTCTGCCAGCACGCCCGCGATGTCCGGGGGGATGTCGCGGGCCAGCGCCAGCGGCACGACGCGCGCCAGCTTCGCCTCGACGTCGGCCCATGATCGGCCGTCGTAGGCCATCTCGCCCGGGTTGAAGATCGGCTGGACAGCCTGACTTTCGAGCGCCCCGTTCTGCGGGATGACGACCTCGCCCGTCTCGGGGTCGTGAAACTCGGACTCCGCCCGGCCGTCCCAAAACAGCTCCGTGAAGAACGCCGCGAAGACGGAGGGGCTGGCGGTGCGAGGGCCGGCCTGGCGGTCGAGACCGTAGACCGGGTGGGGGTTGTATCGTCCGTCGGCGTCGGTCTGGATCATGCCGAACGAGGTGAACTTGTCGTCGGCGGTTCCGTACACGCCGTCCGGCCCGGGGTTGGGCGCGGGGACGGGGTCTGCCCCGGCGGACGAGTTGACATGACAGGACCCGCAGGCGCGTGTGTTGTCGCTGGAGAGTTGCTCGTCCCAGAACAGGATCTTGCCGAGGGCGCGTTTCGCCTCGGTCATCGGGTTCTCGTCGGGGACGATCACGGGCGGGAGGGGGATCTCGGTGGGGAACCCCTGGTTGTTCGCCGGGAACTGGAACAGCGGGCCCGCGCCCGACAACAGAGCAACCGTCAACGCACCGGCCACGAGGCCGCCGACCAACAACTCGGTTCTGCGCATTTCAACGCTCCGCCTCCCCCGGGTTCGCTCTTTTCATTGTACCTCGGGGCGGGCGAAATCAAGGGCAACCCGCCACGAACGAGGCCGCGAACGCCTGCACATCCGCCAGATCCAGCACGCCGAACGGCTCGGCGAGATCCGCGGCAAGGTTCCCGGACGTGAACGCGGCGACGAAAGCCTGCACGTCGGCGAGGTCGAGGATGCCGTCGCCGGTCAGGTCCGCCGGGCAGGGCGGTGCCTCGGCGTAGAAGACGCGGATGCAGGTGTCGCCCGAATAGCCCACGGCGAGGTCGTCGCGTCCGTCGCCGTTGAGGTCGCCGAACCGGATCGAGGTGCCGACTTCGGGGGCATCGAATGTCCACGTGGGCTGGGTGTCGAGGACGCCGTTGTTGTTTTGATAGATGTGCGCCTTGCCGTCGGAGAAGACGACCTCGGCCATGTCGAGATCGCCGTCGCCGTCGGCGTCGTGCATGCGGATCTCCTGCGAGCCGCCGAAGGGCGGGTCGGCCGTCCACAACGGCACGAGCGCGCCCTGCACCATCGAATAGACGACCATCGGGTCGCCCCCGAACGCGACCTCGGGGATGCCGTCGCCGTTGATGTCGCCCACGGCGGCGCCCTTGTCGGCCGAGTCGTTGGCGACGGCCATGATCGGGAACGCGTCGGGCGTTCCGCCGATGTTCTCGTAGACGCCGCTGTTGAAATTCACCCACTTGGCGGTGATGACCTCGGGGAGGCCGTCGGAGCCCAGGATGTCCGCGGTCACCACGCCGTTGGAGATTTCATCGGCGCCGGATTCCCAGTCGGGGGCGGCACCGAGGCCGGTGCCGTTGTTGCGGAAGAGCATGATCGGGCGGTACGGGTCGGGGGCGATCGCCTGATTGGTCGTGACGAGGTCGAGATCGCCGTCGAGGTCGATGTCGACGATCGCGCCCGACGTGCCCCACGCCCGGCCCGGGATGTTCGACGAATAGCCCGGCGAGGTCGAGGGCCCGTTCCCGGTGCCGAAATAGACCTGCACGGCGTCGGCGCGGACCGATCCGCCGTGGACGGCGACGAGATCGGGCAGGCCGTCGCCGTTGATGTCGCCGATCTGGACGTCGCCGGTGTGTGTTTCGTTGTCGCTGAGCCAGCCGGGGGTTGTGCTGAGGCCGTTGGGCGAGTTGTAGAAGATCATGTCGTGCCAGTCTTCGTACGGGGGGAAGGAACTGGAGATGTAACAGACGGCGACGAGGTCGTTCAGACCATCGCCGTTCATGTCGGCGATGGCGAGCCCGCCGATCTGGCGGCGGAGATTGACTTCATAATCGGGGGTGAGCCCGAACGGGAGCGTCGAGCCGCGGGATGCCGAGCCACGGGCTTGTTCAACCCGAGACACGTCGGCCGCCACACGGCCGTCCTCGGAAATCTCGAACGCGAACTGCCCGGAAACCGATGACCCCGCCAGCAGGACGACGACAAGACCAGCCGATGTGCGCATGACAATCCCTCTCCGTGTGTGTCCGCAATTGTCCGACTGCGAGCCTACCAGAGATCGCCGGCCGATTCGAGCCTGAAATTGCCGAGATCGGCCGCGATCAGGGGCATCCCGCGAGGAACGACGACACGAAGGTGTTGATATCGCCCAGGTCGAAGATGCCGTTGCCGTCGATGTCCGCGATGGGGTCCTGCGACGTGAACCCGACAACGAAAGCGTTGATGTCCGCCAGATCGAGCACGCCGAACGGGGGGGCGATGTCGGCCGGGCATGGGTTGCCCATCGTGAGTTCGACGACGGTGTCGGCCCCCGTGCCCGCCGCGAGCGTGCCGGTGACCGTCGCCGCGCCGAGCGCGGTGTCGATCGTCGCGGGCGCGGGGGCGCCGTTGATCGTGACCGACGCGACGTTCTCGCCCGGGGTGAAGCGCACCACCGTCTCGAACGGGATCGCCCCGCCGGTGCGGTTCGTGAACGTGTGCCGGCGCGTGTTGCCGTCGCGTTCGATCAGCGCGTCGACCCGATCGGCCCCGACCGGGATGTTGCCGAACGTCATGGTGTCCCAGTCGCTCGGCAGTTTGGGGCGGAGGCGGAGGATCGAGCCGGCGTCGGGTTCGTAGCCCAGGAACAGCATGATCGCGTCGGTGAGAAACGACATGCTCTCCCACGCGTTCGGGTACGCCGTCTGGAGCGAGTAATCCGTCTGCCCCGCGTACAGCAGCGACCCATTGTGCGCGATCTGCTCGGCCCCGAAACCCATCGGCCCGAGGTGGTCGATCAGCAGGTCGATCTTCTGTTTGTGGATGTCGATGTCGGCCGTGCCGGGCGTGACGTCGTTGCGCTCGGCGTGGTAGGCCCCGAACCAGAGGGTGCTCAGATACCACGGCCCGCCGTTCCAGTAGCCGTCGCCCCAGTAGCGATCGACCAGACCCTGCCATTCCGGGATCGACCCATCGCGCAGCAGCGGATGGACATTGCCGAACGTGTCGGCCGCGAACCCGTTGATCCGGTCGAGGATCAGTTGCGGCCTGGCGGAGCCGGGGGCGTAGATCTCGAACGGGTAGGTGATGCCGAGCTGGCTGATGTCCGTGTTCTCGCCATTCCACGCGAGGCGGGCGTCCAGCCCGGCGCGGATCGCCGTCGCGCGGCTTTCGAAGAGGGCCTTGTCGTTGTGGTAGTTGCAGGTGCCGGGGCCGCCGGGGCAGGCGTTCTGGTCGAGCACGTCGGCGATGAACGCGGCGTCTTCCAGCCCGCGGATGACCGACGCGTTCGAATAGTTGAACACGTCGAACGCGTCCTCCCACAGACTCATCGAATACATCAGATCGACCGACTCCTCGTACCGCAGCCGGTTGTCGACCGTGCTGTCCTGGCTCGACGCGATCGCCGCCTCGTACACCTCGTCGTAGTGATCCTCAAGGAACGTGATATCGCCCGTGACGTCGTAGATATACCGCACGCCCCACGGGTAGCAGCTCGTCTCGTCCACCTGCGGCGTGCCCCATATGGTGTAGCCGTCGGTCGAGTATTTCTGCTTCCAGAACCCCTTGCGGCCCCATCCCTCGACGTCGCGGTAGGCGATGTCGCGGAGGAACCCGAAGATGTTCTTTGCGTCGTTGATGTGCCCGGTGCGCGCGAGCGTGATCGCGGCCCACGCCGCGTCGCGCGGCCAGACATACGGGTATGCCCCGTTGTGCATGCCCGCGACGACGCCGCCGTTCTTGCCGTCGAGGTGCAGGGCGGTGCCGAGCAGCCCGCGTTTGAACAGTTCGTTGTACGCCGGGTCGGGGCATGAGAACGACACGCCCTCGGCCAGCCAGCTCTGCCAGCTCGATTTCGTCTGGTTGATCAGCCCGCCGAGCGAGACGCCCGAGAACAGCTGATCGAGCACCGGGGCGATCTGGGCTGCGTATGTCCCGGTCGCGCCCGCGAAATCGTCGAACCCGCCGACGATATACAGGCCGAAACTCTTCTGCCCGCCCGCGGGGATGGTGACCTTGTCGCCGATCCAGCCCCGGTCCTGATCGCCCGACGTGTCGGACCAGAACCCCCGGGCCGGCCCGCCGTTGACCTTGATCGCCGCGGCGAGATAGACCGAGACGTTCTTCTCGTAATCCCCGAACGTCGTGGGGTTGTATTCCCCGGCCGCATTGACGAAGCGGTGGGTGTTGTCGTAACACACCATCGCGCCGCGCGTGCGATCCGCGAACGCACCGTCGAACTGATCGCCGCCGTTGAGGGCCCAGTCCGCGAAGAAATAGACGTTGACCTCGACCGGGCTCGCGCCCTGATTCTCGATCGTCACCCGCTTGATGTGCAGGCCGCGGTTCTCGTCGCCGTTGGTGGTGGTCGGGAAGGCGATGCCGCGCGGAGCGAAGTCGGTCTGTGTGACGTGCAGGTTGTTCCCGCCCGCGACGAGCGTGGATTCGGTCACGATCACGTTCGTGTCGCCGTCCCAATACTGGCTGTGCCCGGTGTAGTCGCCCCCGGTGGGGTTGGTGAGCCAGTAGGTGGTGCCCTCGCCCGTGGCCGGGTTGGTCGGGCGGATACCGATGAAGGCCTCGTTGAGGTGCATCTGCCCCCGCTGCCCGGGCTGGAGCCCGGCGGGGAACTGGTCCCGGAAGCCGTCGAAATAGCCCTCGTTCTTGGTCGAGACGCCGTTGACCGCGCCCGCGGACGGGTAGTAGATGTCGTAGAGCGACCCGTTCTGGTCGAGCATGGTGTTGATGTAGCCGTTGCCCGCGACCGCTTCTTCCTTCCAGAAGTGCAGGGGCGGATAGCCCTCGCCCGGGTTCGCGTTGCCAGAGCCCGCGCCGGGCCAGGCGAGCAGCGTGTCGTAGCCGAACGTGTTGTCGCCGTCGCTCGCGTCGACCGCGAAGACCTCCGCGCCGCCCGGCCCATAGGCGGAGACGAGATACCGGACGTGGGCGTCGAATGTGCGCACATCCACGGGCAGGTCCGCTCGCCACCAGTCGTCGTTGCCGTTCTGGCCCGGCTCGTTGCGGACGAACTGGATCTGCCCGGCGGCGCTGGTCAGCACCATCGTCGAGGGGTTCTGGGCGACCCCCTGGAACCCCGAGGGCGGCGTGCCGTCGATCGTGTAATACACCGCGACCGCGTCATAACTGAAAGACGGGCCCGTCTTGATCCAGATGCTCGTCGCCTCCGACTCACGCGGGGACACCGGCGACCGCATCGTCACACCCGCGGGCTCGCCGAACACGGCGGCCCCGGGATCGTGCGACACGAACGACGCCGCCCCCGAGGCGATCGGCACACAGAAAAACACCGCCACCGCGGCCCGACGACACATCTGCTGAAACATCACGTCTCTCCACGCATACGGGGTCCAGTCCGTCCCATCACCTCTGGGCTCACGAATGCCACATGCCCTCTTTTCCTGCGAGTCCTACGAGCCACGGGCGCGAGCCCGTGGAGTCTTCGGCTGTTTCCGGTTACGAGCCGCGGGCGCAAGCCCGCGGTGTCTTCGGTGGATCACTCCACGGGCTCTTGAACAGAAACAGACACAACATCGCACAGGAACAGAATCCATAAAACAACCATCACCTACAACGACCACGCCAAGCCGCCAACCAGCGGCGGGTCACCGCGGGCCTTATCGGTGTGATCGATCGTCTCCCTCGGCGATCATCCGGAATCGCACTTCAGAGCGTACTCCAAACCCCCCCTTGTTTCGAGGGGGAACTGTACAAGATAGACCGGTCGGATCATTTGAAGGTGACAAAGCACCGGAGATCGGGGAGAGGGGGCGGGCTTGGTGATGTGACGAAAAACCGCTCCCTCACCGTCGCGGCTCGTTCGTCAAACAAAGCAGCAAAGCAGCAAATCGTTCGTTGGGTACACCACGCGGGCGCGGCCGGCTGCACCGATTACTTCTTCCAGATCGCCCTGATCCGGCCCACGTCCACCCGCAGACCCGGGATCGAGCCGCACTCGACCTCGCCCGAATCCGCCGCGGACTCCGCAAACCGGCCCGCGTCGTCCCGCCGCCAGCACCGCACGCGGTCGGCCGTGATGTCCACCGCCCAGTATTCACCCACGCCGAACCGCTCGTAGTCGTCGCGTTTGGTCACGAGGTCCATCGTCCGGCTCGTCGGGGAGACGACCTCGACAACCAGGTCCGGCGGGACATCCAGCCGATCGGGCATCTCGCTCAGCCGACCGGGGGCGTACACCGACAGATCGGGCCGATAGACATGGTGCAGATCGAAGAACACGTCGATCTCGGCGTACAGATCGACGTCACTCTCGGACGTCTCCAACTGGCGAATGAACTCCCGGATAATCCGCCAGTGGACCGGCTTGGGGCTGGGCGACATCATCACGACACCATCCACCAGTTCATAGCGATGCTCCGTCTCGCCGAGGGCGAGATAATCATCCGCGGTGAGCCGGAGGCCCGCCAGCACGGGTTCACGAGGGGCCGAGGACATGGTCATAGTCTAACGCGGCCCGGATGAAGTGCAATCAAGAAACCCGGATCAGCCCTGCCAGCCGGCCTTGAAGTGCTGGATCGAGTCCTCGATCTTCTTGGCGAGGTCGTCGGTCATCGCGAGCGAGTCGGCCAGTTCATCGCGGACGGCCTTGCCCGCGGAGCGGAAGTGGTCGAGCATCGCCTTCTCGAAGTCGAGCACCTTCTTCGGGTCGATGTCGTCGAGGAACCCCTTCGAGCCCGCGAAGATCGACAGGATCTGGTCCACGACCTCGTAGGGCACGTACTGCTTCTGCTTGAGCAGTTCGACCATGCGCACGCCGCGGTCGAGCTGTTTCTGCGTCGCCGGGTCGAGCTCGGTGCCCAGCTGGGCGAAGGCCTCGAGTTCGCGGAAGGCCGCGAGGTCGAGGCGGAGCGAGCCGGCGATCTTCTTCATCGCCTTGACCTGGGCGGCGCCGCCGACTCGGGAGACCGAGATGCCCACGTTGATGGCGGGCCGGATGCCCTTGTAGAACAGGTCGGGTTCGAGGTAGATCTGCCCGTCGGTGATCGAGATGACGTTGGTCGGGATGTAGGCCGACACGTCGCCTTCCTGCGTCTCGATGACGGGCAGGGCCGTCAGCGAACCCGCGCCGTTGTCGTCGCTGAGCTTGGTGGCGCGTTCGAGCAGGCGGCTGTGGAGATAGAACACGTCGCCCGGGAAGGCCTCACGCCCCGGCGGACGGCGGAGCAGGAGCGAGAGCTGCCGGTACGCGACGGCCTGCTTGCTCAGGTCGTCGTAGACGCACAGGACGTGCTTGGGATAGGGCGCCCCGTTGCTGAGCGTCTTGCCTTCTTCCTTGCCCGACCACATGAAGTGCTCGCCCATCGCGCAGCCCGAGTACGGCGCGACGTACTGCATCGGGGCCGGGTCCGAAGACGCCGCGTTGACCACGATCGTGTAGTCCATCGCGCCGTGGTCCTTGAGGGTCTGCACGACACCGGCCACGGTCGATTCCTTCTGACCCACCGCGACGTAGATGCACACCACCGCCTTGTCCGTGCCCCAATACTGCTTCTGGTTGATGATCGTGTCGATCGCGACGGCCGTCTTGCCCGTCTTGCGGTCGCCGATGATCAGTTCACGCTGCCCGCGCCCGATCGGGATCATCGAGTCGATCGCCTTGATGCCCGTCTGCATCGGCTCGCTCACCGGCTGGCGGTCGGCGATGCCCGGCGCGATGATGTCCACCTTGCGGTGGTCCTCCGGCGTCAGCGCCGGGCCGTCGTCAAGCGGCTTGCCCAGCGGGTCCACCACCCGGCCCAGCATCGTCTCGCCGACCGGGACCTCGAGCAGACGCCCCGTGCTCTTGACGAGGTCGCCCTCCTTCACCGCGAGATACTCGCCGTAGATGACGCAGCCCACAGTGTCCTGCTCCAGGTTCATCACCTGGCCCATCACCGCCCCTTCGGACGTCTCGAACTCGACGAGCTCGCCGGCCATCGCGTTGCTCAGCCCGTAGATCCGGGCGATCCCGTCGCCCACCTCGACGACCCGCCCGACCTCGGAGACCTCGAGCTCGGCGGTGTACTGCTCGATCTCCTGCTTGATGACGCTGGCGATCTCATCGGTCTTGATCTTCACGGGTCGGTCCTCGTTGCGCGTGTGACGCGTGCCGGTGTCCTCGGGCCGCGGGCCGCGGCTGCTCCTGATGCTCGTGCGCCCGTCCCCGGACGCTCCCCCGACGCACAGCACACGGACGCGCGGTCGGGGCGGATACGGTAGTCCCCAAACCCGCCTCTGTCATGCCGCCCGGCCCATGAACAGCCATCTTTCGGGCGTGATCCGGGGGGATATGGCGGGCATCGAACGGGGGGCCGATCGACGCCCCCGGGGGTCCGCCGAGAGTCAGCCGGGGGTCTCGGCCTGACGCGTCGTCGCGTGGACCCGGATCTCCGGCTTGTCGATCGACACCGCCACCCCCGGCGGAAGCCCCTCGATCTGCACCTTGAAACGCTCGACTCCGTTCGCCAGATCCTCGGACGTCACCGGCACCACCGCCCTCGGGCGGATCTCGCCGCGGCGGACCCGGTCGATCAAAGCGCCCGGCCCCGTGAGTGTTACTCCTGACAAAACCCTGTCTTCCGGAGGAATCTCGACGGTCCACAATGCCAGATCCGAGGGCGACATCTCGATGAAGACCGGCAGTTCGGGGAGCTTCATGCTCTCCGTCCGGGCGCGGAGCGTCAGCGAGACGGTCACCCGTGGGTTCACCAGCCGGATCCCCCAGATATCTTCGGGCAACCCTGCCAGTTCGATCGGGATCTGGCTCAGTTCCGCCCGCCGCCCGGGCGTCAGTGTCGAGAGACGGGACGTGTCCACCTTTGCGACCGCGTGATAGTCATGGCCCTCGACGAACGACGCCGGCAGCTGTAACTCGACCTCGGGCGGCGTCACCCGCACCGGGCCGGCCGTCTCGACCCCCGCGAGATCGACCTCGACGGGAAGGCGGAGGGTTTCGAGCCGATCCACCTGCAGCCCGATCGTCTCGGGGACCACCCGTCTGATCGTGACCCCGGTGTCCCTGAACAACGCGTCGCGGCGGATCGCATCGCGTAGATCCACGGTGCGAACGCCGGGGTCGTTGGGCAGTTCGTCCCCCAGTTCCAGCGTGATCCCGTCCAGAGCCGCGGCCCGGATATCACCGATCTTGCCGACGGGCCCGGCCAGTTCGATCTCTGCGATCGAGTTCCAGTCCGAGTCGTCGGTGATGCGGAACACGAGCGTGCGTCCGCCGAGGCTGATCTGCACGGGCACCGTGATGGTCTCGACGCGGAGCGTCCGTGACTCGGCGAAGAGCCAGACGAGGGCCGACACGATCGTCACGATGATGAACGTGCGGAGCCGCTCGCCCTTCATACCCCCTCCTCCTCGGCCTCGGTCGGGGCCTGCACCCCGAGCCGCCGGCGGATCTCGTCGGCCAGTTCCTCCTCGCCGTAGGCCCGCGAAAGCCGGCCCCGTTCCGCGATGCGGATCAGCCCGGTTTCTTCCGACACGACGAGCACGAGCGCGTCCGATTCCTTCGTCAGCCCCACCGCCGCCCGGTGCCTGCTCCCGAGCGTGGGGTCGGGCATCTCCGCGGGGTCGGCCAGCGGCAGCTGCACCCCCGCGGCGACGACGCGGCGTCCGCGGATGATCACCGCCAGGTCGTGCAGGGCCGATCCGGGGAAGAAGATCGTCTGGAGCAGCCTCGTCGAGACTTCCGCGTCGAGTGTCGTCCCGCCCTGGATCAGCCCCCGGAGCCCGATCCGGCGTTCGAGCACGATGATCGCCCCGAACCGCTGCCGGGCGAGATAGACGCAGGCGTCGGCGATATCCCCGACGACGTCGCCCAGCCCGACCACCGCCGCGTTGCGGAAGAGCTGCGCCTCGCCGAGCCTCGAGAACGCCCGTCGGAGCTCGGGCGCGAAGACGACGACCATGCCGACGGCGAACAGGGCGAGCATCCGGTCGAACAGGTAGGCGAGCCTCTGGAACGAATCGCCCGCGCTGATCAGCCGCACGGTCAGCGTGCCGATCACCATCACGAGCAGCAGCCCCTTGAGCACGCCCGCGGCCCGCGTCCCCTCGACGAATCGGACGAGGGCGTAGACCACGATCCAGATCAGGATCAGCTCGATCGCGACCTCCCACCACGCGTAGGAACTCAGCCGCACCAGGATGTCGTGCATCCGATCAACCGACACGCCGAACCTTTCGTCACCGAACGCCCGAGCATACCCCGCCGGGGCCTGGAATGTTCAGCATTCACATCGGCCCACAGGCCCTCCGGACAGGAAACAATGGGCCGGGCATGACCGACACCGACCCGATCCAGTCCCTGCTCGACTGGTTCACCGCCGAGGGGCGGCCGCTGCCGTGGCGCGACGCCCCGCCGGGCGAACGCGATCCCTACCGCGTGCTCGTCAGCGAGTTGATGCTCCAGCAGACGCAGGCGGCCCGGGTCGCCGAGCGGTTCAACGCTTTCCTCGCCCGCTTCCCGACGGTGGCCGCGCTCGCCGGTGCGGACGAGGCGGACGTGCTGGCGGCGTGGTCGGGGCTGGGCTACTACCGCCGGGCGAGGCTCCTGCACGCCGCCGCCCGGCGCGTCGTCGAGCACCACGCGGGCGAGATCCCCCGCGACCCCGCCGGCCTGCTCGGCCTGCCGGGCGTCGGGCGGTACACCGCCGGGGCGGTGGCTTCGCTCGCGTTCGGCCTGCCCGAGCCGATCGTCGACGGTAACGTCGCCCGCGTTCTGCTCCGCCTCGGGGGCCGCGACGACCCGCCGACCGACCCGGGCACGACGCGGTGGGTCTGGGCCCGTGCCCGCGAACTGGTCGAAAACTCGACCCGGCCCGGGGTGTTCAACGAAGCACTCATGGAACTCGGCGCGACGGTGTGCACGCCGAAAAGCCCGCGCTGCGGTGCCTGCCCGCTCGCGCGATGCTGCGAGGCCCATCGGCTGGGTCGTCAGGACGAGATCCCCCCGCCGAAACCCCGGGCCAAGCAGAAACCCCTGTATATCGCGGCCGTACTCGTGGTCGACGCGAGGGGCCGTCGGCTCGTCGAACGCCGGCCCGACGACGGGCTCTGGGCCGGGCTGTGGCAACCGCCCTCGATCGAGCGGCCCGACCGATTCTCCACCCGCGACGAGATCGCTGACACCCTCGGCCTGAGCATCGAAACCGAACAACCGATCGACCGATTCTCGCACCAGACCACCCACCGCGACGTGCGTTTCGAGGTCTGGAACGCGGGGCGGGGCCGGGCGGGCGGCGGGCGGTGCTGGTGTTCGCAGCGGCAGATCGAATCGCTCGCACTCGGCACGCCGCAGCGGCGCATCCTCATCAACACCGCCCCCGCTCCTGCCGACAGATCCTGACACGGGCACCCCGGCCCCGTCTCCCACCTCGCCCCCGATTACACTCACCCATGCTCATCGGCGTCGTCATCCCGGTCTACAACGAGCGCGATCTGCTCCCCAAACTCCTCGCCCGGCTCGACGACACACCCAGGCCGACGACGCCCGACGGCACCCCCACCACCCGCCACGTCTTCATCGTCGATGATGGTTCAACCGACGGCACCGCCGACCTCCTGCCCGATCTGGACCGCCGAGAGGACATCACCTGCCTCTACACCGACCGCAACCGGGGCAAAGGCTCGGCCCTGCGTCGTGGCTTCGCCGCGGCCCTTGAAAAAGGGTGTGACGCGGTGATCGTGCAGGACGCGGATCTTGAATACGACCCCGCGGATCAGGCCCGCGCCCTCGCCCCCATCCTCAACGGGCAGGCCGACGCCGTCATCGGGACGAGATTCCTCGGCCGATCCCACCGCGTGCTGTACTACTGGCACTCCGTCGTCAACAAATCCATCACCACGCTGAGCAACATGCTCAGCAACCTGAACCTCACCGACATCGAGTGCGGCACCAAGGCCTTCACCCACCGTGTCCTCGCCGAGATCACACCCCGCCTCAAGGAAGACCGTTTCGGCATCGAACCGGAACTCGTCGCCAGACTGGCCCGGCTCCGGCTCCCCCCCGCCGACGACCCGGACGCCCCGCCGCGGCCC
>JALWOY010000126.1 GCA_027083355.1 Phycisphaerales bacterium
AGGCGATGGACGAACAAATGGCCCGGCCCGGTGCCCCCGCGCCGAAAAGCCGCACCACCGCGAGCGTCTCGCCGATCAGCATCGCCATCGTCGCCGCCAGCAGGCTGAACCAGAACACCACAGGGTCGAGTTCCAGCGTGAACGCCGCGAACAGCCCGATCGCGGGCGACAGCAGCGTGCGCACGATCTGTGCGAGCAGCACGGGCATCGCCCAAAGACCGATCGGCCGGGGCCGCGCCGCGCCGAGCACCGCCCACCCGACAACCGCCGCGAGCACCGACGCCCCGACGCCCGCCGCCGCCGACACCGCGTCCCCCCGGACCGAAGCCGACGCGACCGCGATCAACCCCGCGCCGACGCCCCAGAGCGCAACCGTTCTCGTCAGGCCGAGCGCCGCGGCAGAGACATCGTGCTGGTGCGTGTCCGTGTTCATCGTTCAAGGATCCCGGGATCGGGCCGTGCGTGTCAAAAACCCGGGGGGCAACAATAGCGGCCGCTCACCGCCGCGGCGACCCATCCGGGCCGGTTTCTCCGCCGGAATTCGACTCTCCGCCGTCCCCGCCCCGGGCCAGCCGCGACGCCTCGCGGATAAACCGCGTCATCCCCACCACAAGCCCTAACAACCCAAGACCGAGCATCCACCAAGGCGACGTCCCCGCGAAATGGTCGACCACCGCACCCAGAACGAGCATCCCCCCCACGGCATACGTCATGTCGAGCCCGATCGCCCATGCCCGCATCTGCTGCATCCCGCCCGCCATGACCCGAGTCTACCACCCGCCGATCACAGCAGCCGTTCGCCCGCGAACCGGGTCGCCGACCGGACCGCGTCGCGGACCTTGCCCAGATCCCGGCCCGCGCCCTGGGCCGAATCGGGCTTGCCGCCCCCCTTGCCGCCCATCACGCCGGTGACTTCCCGCACCCACTCCCCCGCTTTCAGGGCGTTCTGATGCTCCTTGGGCACCACAGCCATCACCGCCACCTTGCCGGCCGACTCGTCCGGACTCAGCAGCATCACCGCCTTGCGCGGAACCCGACCCGCGATGGTCTTGATCGCCGACTGCAACGCGGCCCGGTCCGATCCCACCTCGATCGTGCTGACGAAGTACGGCTCCTGCGCCGCCTCCGCCGACGCCGCGAGCACCGACGCGTGACGCGCCGCCTCCGCCGCCCGCTCGCCCGCCTCCGCCTTCTCCGCCTGCTTGATCGCCTCGGCCAGCCCGCCGAGCATGCCCCGCAACGCCGCCTTCCTCGCCGCGGGCATCGTCAGCTCGTCGATCTGCGCCGAGATATCACGGAACTCCGCCTTCAGCGCGTCGCCCTTCAGGTTCGACGCCTCGCCGATCCGTCGCTCCATCTCGTCCGCCGCCGCGTGCGCCGCCACCGCCGCCGGCCCGGTCACCGCCACCACACGACGGATGCCCTTGGCCACCGCCTCCTCCTGCACCAGCGCAAACGCCCCCGCCTCGCCCGTGCGCGCAAGGTGCGTCCCCCCGCAGAACTCGACGCTGTATTCCCGCCACGCGTCCAGCCCCGGATCGGCCAGCAGATCACCCACCGCCGGGCCGATCGACACCACCCGAACCGGGTCCGGGTACGTCTCGCCGAACACCGCACGCAGCCCGTTGATCTTCCGCGCCGCGTCGAGCGGCACGACCTCCGCGTGCACCGGCAGATCCTCCTCGATCAGCCCGCGGACGATCCGCTCGGCCTCGCCCAGCCGCTCGGCATCGACCGCGCCGCTCCGGCTGAAATCGAACCGCAGCCGATCCTCCGCGACGAGCGAGCCCTTCTGATCGGCCCCCTCGCCCAGCACCCGCCGCAGGGCCAGGTTCAGCAGGTGCGTCGCGGTGTGGTTCGACGCGATCGCCCGCCGCCGCGGGCCGTCCAGCATCAGCGTCGCGTCCTCGTTGACGCGCATCGTCCCCTTCTTCAGCCGACCGATGTGCAGGATGTACCCCCCGTAATTCTGCACGTCCTCCACGCGGAACTCGCCCCCCCCGGGCAGCATCACCAGACCCGTGTCGGCCACCTGCCCGCCCATCTCCGCGTAGAAAGTCGTCCGGTCGAACACCACCCCGAACGGACGCAACGACCCGCGGTCGGCGTCGATCGACTCATCGAAATTCGACCCGTTGAAGATCGCACGCACCGTCGCACGAACCTCCTTGCCCCGGAACTTGGGGCTGTCGTCCGTCTCACGCACACGCAACGTACGCAGCTTGGCGATCGCCTCCGCGTCGAGCACCACCCCGCCCTCGACCCCGGTCTTCGCCCCGGCCCGAGAACGCGCCTTCTGCGCCGCCATCTCGGCCTCGAAACCGGCGATGTCGACTTCCTGCCCACGCTCCTCGGCCATCAGCACCGTCAGATCCAGCGGGAACCCGTACGTGTCGTACAGCTTGAAAGCGTCCTCACCCGAGATCCGCCCCGCCGGGCCCGCTGACTCGGCCGCCTCCTCGAAAAGCTTGATCCCCCGGTCGAGCGTCCGCCCGAAGCTCGCCTCCTCTTCATAGATCAGGTCGATCACCCGTTTCGGGTCGCGGGTCAACTCGGGGAACGCACCGCCCATGTGCTCGACGACCACCGGCACCAACTGGCTGAAAAAACCCGTCTTCGCACCCAGCCGCTGCCGCCCGAACCGCACCGCACGGCGCAGGATCCGCCGCAGCACATACCCACGCCCCTCGTTGCCGGGCACCGCCCCGTCGGTCAGGGCGAACGTCAGCGTGCGCACATGGTCGGCGATCACGCGGTAGGCGGTGTCCACGCCGTCGGGGTCCTCGGCCCCGAACTTGCCGCGATAGCCCCGCGCCCCCGTGATCTGCTCGATCGCGGCGAAGATGGGCGTGAACAGGTCGGTGTCGTAATTCGATTCCACACCACGCAGGATGCTCGCGATACGCTCCAGGCCCATCCCCGTGTCGATGTGCCTGTCCGGCAGCGGTTTGAGCGAGCCGTCCGCCTGACGGTCGTACTGGATGAACACCAGGTTCCAGATCTCGATCACGTCCTCGCCGTCGGCGTTGACGCGCCGCGCCGCGTTCCGACCCCCGATGCGGTCGTAATGAATCTCGCTGCAAGGCCCGCACGGCCCCGTGTCGCCCATCTCCCAGAAGTTGTCCTTCACCCCGCTGGCGATCACACGCTCGGCCGGCAGGTGCGCCAGCCAGAGGTCCCGGGCCTCGGTGTCCGGCCCCAGCCCGAGCTTCTCGTCGCCCCCGAAATAGGTCGCGTACAGCCGATCAGGGCCCAGCCCCCAGACCTTCGTCAGCAGTTCCCACGCCCAGTCCACCGCCTCGGCCTTGAAATAGTCGCCGAACGACCAGTTGCCCAGCATCTCGAAGAACGTGTGGTGATAGGTATCCCGCCCCACGTCTTCGAGGTCGTTGTGCTTGCCCCCCGCCCGGATGCACTTCTGCGTGTTCGTCGCACGCTTGATCCCCGCAAGCGGATGCCCCGCGGGGACGTTGCCCAGAAACGCCGGCTTGAACTGGTTCATCCCCGCGTTGGCGAACATCAACGTCGGGTCGTCGTGCGGCACCGTGGGGCTGCTCGGCACGTGCGTGTGCCCCTTGCCCTCGAAAAACTCGATGAACGACCGCCGCACGTCCGCGGCCTTTGTGAAACTGCCCATGGGGGAAATCCCTGTCAATCGTGGGGTAAGAGGCGACACTCGAAACTCGGCACCATCGTAGCCGGGGCCTCATCGGCCACAAGCCCCCGGATACACACCCCGGCACACCACGCGATACCCTGCCCATCCATGGCGATGCCGATCTCCAAAAAGGAGCAGCTGGGCGAACAGGCCCGCCGCCGCTTCGCCGCGGGCGATTTCCACGCCGCGGCCCGGCTGTATGCCGAGCTGGCCCGGGCCGAACCCGGCAACCCCTCGATCCTGTTCCAGCTCGGCAAGGCCGAGTCGCTCAGCGGGGACGCCTCGGGCGCGATCCGGCACCTGGCGCAGGCCCTCAAAGCGAAACCCGACGACCCCGCGATCCTGGCGCAACTCGCCATCTGCCAGCGGCAGGCGGGCCGACTCGACGACGCCCTCAAGACCAGCGAACGGGCCATCAAGGCCGGCCCGACGCACGAATTCGCCCACTGGTCGCGGGCGGACCTGCTCCGGCTCTTGGGACGCTACGACGAGGCATACGCCCTGCTCAAGCCGCTGGCGAAACCCGGCGCGGACTCGACACTCCTGACGATCTACGCCATGCTCGCCCGGCGGGTCGAGGGCGTCGAACGGGCGATCGAGCTGCTGCAGGGGGTCGCCTCGCGGGACGACCTGCCCCCGACGGCCCTCGCCCAATCGCTGTTCCAGCTGGGCCAGATGCTCGACAAGGCGGGGCGCTACGACGAGGCGTTCGCGGTCTTCGAGCGCGCCAACGCGATCCGACGCCGGCCCTACGACGCCGACGCCCTTGAACGCCAGATCGACGAGTTGATCGAGACGTGGACGCCCGACTTCCTGGCGGGCCTGCCCCGATCGACGATCACCGACGACCGACCCGTGTTCATCGTCGGCATGATGCGCTCGGGCAGCACGCTCTGCGAGCAGATCGTCTCGAGCCACCCGGCGGTCTTCCCGGGCGGCGAGCTCAAGTTCATGCGCGAGCCTTACGAGAACCTGCTCGCCCCGCACGGCGGCAGCATCGCCCGGGCGGTCGAGGCCGGCGCGATCACCGAGAAATCCCTCACGCGCGCCGGGCGGGGATACCTCCAGAAGATCCGCAAACTCGCCGGCAAGGACGCGAAACGCGTCACGGACAAGATGCCGTACAACTGGCGGAACCTGGGGCTGATCTCGCTGATGCTCCCGGGCGCCCGCGTCATCCACACCGTGCGCGACCCGCTGGACACCTGCCTGTCGTGCTACTTCCACGACTTCACGGGCGTGCACCCGTACGCCTACGACCCGGCGAGCCTCGGGGCGTTCTGCAGACACACGGCGAGGCTGATCGAGCACTGGAAAACCGTGCTGGATATCCCGGTCTTCACGCTGGTCTACGAAGACCTGATCGACGACCAGGAGCGGGTGACGCGGGCGCTGATCGATTTTCTCGATCTGGACTGGGACGACGCGTGCCTGCGCTTCCACGAGAACCGCCGGGCCGCGATCACCCACAGCAACGAGCAGGTCCGCGAGAAGCTCTTTTCCAGCTCACGAGGCCGGCACGCGAACTACGAAAAACACATCGCCCCGCTGCGCGAAGCGCTGGGGGGGTGAACCGGCGCCGCGTCCTGTTCATTCCCACTCGATCGTCGACGGGGGCTTGCTCGAGATGTCGTAGACGACACGGTTCACGCCCCGGACCTCGTTGATGATCCGGTTCGAGATCCGCGCCAGCACGTCGAACGGGATCCGCGCCCAGTCCGCCGTCATGAAGTCCTGCGACTCGACCGCCCGGACCGCCACGACGTTCTCGTACGTCCGCCCGTCACCCATCACGCCCACGGACCGGATCGGCAGCAGCACCGCGAACACCTGGCTCGTCTTGCGGTACAGCTCCGCCGCGATGATCTCCTCGAGCAGGATCTCGTCGCAATCACGCAGCACCGCCAGCCGCTCGGGCGTCACCGCGCCCAGCACCCGCACCGCGAGCCCGGGGCCGGGGAAAGGGTGTCGCCAGACGATCTGCCCGGGCACGCCCAGCACCTCGCCCAGATTGCGAACCTCGTCCTTGAACAGGTCACGCAGCGGCTCGATCAGCTCGAAGCCCAGCTCCTCCGGCAACCCGCCCACGTTGTGGTGCAGCTTGATGTTCGCCGAGTGCCCCGCGTGCCCGTGCCCCGACTCGATCACGTCCGGGTACAGCGTCCCCTGCGCGAGAAAACGCGCATCGGGAAGGTCCGACGCCGCCCGCTTGAACACCTCGATGAACCGGTGCCCGATCCGGCGCCGCTTCTCCTGCGGGTCCTCCACCCCCTCGAGGTCGCGAAGGAACGCCGCCGACGCGTCGATCACCCGAAGGTCGATGCGGAAATGATCCCGGAACGTCGCCTCCACCAGGTCACGCTCGTTCTTGCGCAGCAAGCCGTTATCCACGAACACGCACGTCAGCCGATCCCCCACGGCCCGATGGATCAGCGCCGCCGCCACCGACGAATCCACCCCGCCCGACAACCCGCAGACCACCCGCGAATCGCCCACTCGCTCGCGGATCTTCTTCGCCTGGTGCTCGGCGAAACCCGCCATCCGCCAACCCCCAGAACAACCGCAGATCTCGTAGAGGAAATTGCGGATCATGTCCGACCCGTGCGGCGTGTGCGTCACCTCCGGGTGGAACTGCACCCCGTGAAAAAGACCGTCCGCGGAACGGACCGCCGCGTAGGGACACGTCGCCGTGCTCGCCGTCGCCTCCAGCCCCGCGCCCGCAAGCCCCGAGATCTGGTCCCCGTGCGACATCCACACGGTCGACTGCGCCGGGACGGCGTGGAACAGCCCGCGACGATCATGCACCGTCAACGAGGCCCGCCCGAACTCGCGGTCCGCCGCCCGCTCGACCGTCGCCCCCAGATGCCGGCAGGCGATCTGCATCCCGTAGCAGATCCCCAGCACCGGCACCCCGAGCCGGAGCACGCCCGCGTCCATCGTCGGCGCACCCTCGTCGTACACGCTCGAAGGCCCGCCCGAAAGGATGATCCCCTTCGGGTGCATGGCACGGAGCGCATCGGCCGATATGCTCGGGTGGACGAGAACGGCGTAGACACCCGCCTCACGCACACGACGCGCGATCAGCTGGGCCGTCTGCGAACCGAAATCGAGGATCGGAACAACCCCGCTGTGCGGGTCCGAAGCCGGGAGTCTGCTTTGATCGAGTTCAGCCATGGCCTCCGCCTCCGAACACACCGCCCGCGCCGCGCCGCCGTGGAACGCGCAGCATATGTCGCGGCCATCGCCGCGTCGATGCTCACCCCCGCAGGGTGCATCCCCCCGGTCCCGGAAGGTTTCGACTCGCCGGACCCGGCCATGCGCCTGCGGGCCATTGCAGAGGCCGGACAACAACACGACCCCTCGGCCGTCCCCGACCTGATCGAACAGCTCGAGAGCACCGACCCCGCCGCCAGGCTCATGGCCATCAGGGCCCTCGAACGGATCACCGGCGAAACCCTCGGATATGATTACGCCGCCCCGTTATGGGAGCGGGGAAAAGCCGTCGAACGCTGGCGCCAATGGTACCGCCGGCACGCGGCAAACAAGGCGCCGCGGACCACGCCCACGAACCGATGACACAAAGACCCCACATCCGCGTCGAGTTGCTCAGCAACCCCATCTACCTCAGCGGGGCGAGAGAACTCGTCGGGTCCGTCTCCAGACGCCTCGGCTTCGACGACCTCCAGTGCTCCAAAATCGCACTCGCCGTCGACGAAGCACTCTGCAACATCATCCGGCACGGCTACAACCGACAGCCCGACAAACCCATCTGGATCTCGATCTGGCCGGACGTCACCGAACCACAACCGCTCGGCATCCGGCTCGTCATCGAGGACGAAGCCAGACAGGTCGACCCCAGCACACTCAAGGGACGAGCGCTCGACGATATCCGACCCGGGGGCCTCGGCGTACACATCATCCGCGAGGTCATGGACGAAGTCACATTCGCCAAAAGAAACGGAAAAGGCATGCGGCTCACCATGGTCAAGCACGCGCCGCATACCGCGTGCACCAGGAAAAAACCCGCACAGGACGCGAAGGGATCACCATGAGCGAACAGGAAATCACCATCACCAACGCCGCGGGAGGAATCATGGTCTCCCCCGAAGGCGACATCGATATGCACCGATCCCCGGAATTCCGAAACGTCCTGCGCGGCGTCAACGAGAAGAAGCCCAAAAGACTCATCATCAACCTCGAAAAAGTCGGGTACATGGACTCCTCGGGGCTCGCGACCCTCGTCGAGTGCATGAGAACCGCAAAGAACAACAAAACCGAGATGATCCTCTGCGGAATGAACGACCGCGTCCGCGCCATCTTCGAGATCGCCCGGCTCGACCAGTTCTTCATCATCGTCCCCACCGTCGACGACATCGCCGTCTGACATTCTGATAGCCTCTCCCCATGCGAGCCGACGACCCGACAACAGAGCCACGCATCCCAACCCACGGCTGGCTCATCTTCCCCGTCCTCGCGTTCATCGGACGAAAAACAACCGCCGTCCTCGACCAGGTCGGCGGGGCCACCTACCTCCTCCTCGACGCCCTCCGATGGGTCTGGAGAGCACTCGTCGCAAAACGCGTCCGCTTCGGCGGACACGCCGTCGTCTCGCAGACCGTCCGCGTCGGCGTCCGCTCCATCTTCATCGTCTCGCTCGTCTCCGGCGTCGTCGGGCTTATCCTCGCACTCCAGCTCGCCCCACCGCTCGACGACTTCGGACGGAAGGACCTCACCGCCAACATCATCGGCGTCGCCGTCTTCCGCGAACTCGGGCCACTCATCGGCGCCATCGTCCTCACCGGGTTCGCCGGAGCCTCCATCGCCGCAGAGATCGGCACGATGGTCGTCAGCGAAGAGATCGAAGCCCTCGAAGCGCACGCCCTCAACCCCGTCCGTTTCCTCGTCGTCCCACGCGTCCTCGCCTCGACACTCTCCATGACCGCACTCGGCGTCATCGCATCCGCCGTCGCCGTCGTCTGCTCCATCCTCATCGCCGTCACACTGCTCGGCATCCCCTATTCCACATACGTCTCGAACATGGTCGATCAGGTCAAACTCGCCGACTTCATATCGGGTTTCATCAAAGGCGGCGTCTTCGGCCTGCTCATCGGCCTCATCGCCTGCTACAACGGCCTCAAGGTCACCGGCGGCGCCGCCGGCGTCGGCAACGCCACGACAAACACCGTCGTCCAGTGCGTCGTCGCCATCATCTTCGCGGACCTCGTCTTCACCGCAATCTTCTTCGCACTCCACCTCGTCTGATCCACGCCCACACGCGTGATCGGACCATCCCGCACGCTCCCACACACAAAAACATCAACCACACGATTCCATCCCGCCCCCGTCCCGTTTAGTCTGTAAACAGACCACCACCGCGCAGGAGATCCGCGGCATGGACGCACGCGAAATCGAAAAACTCGTCCGCCGGATCGAAGCCAAAGACGCCTCCACCGCCGCACACACCTGGCGCGTCGTCCTCTATCTCCGCGCCATGCTCGAGAACAGAGGCGTCACCGGACGAGAACTCGTCGAGGCCACACACGCCGCCGCGCTCCACGACATCGGGAAAATCGATATCCCCGACCACATCCTCAAAAAACCAGGTCGCCTCTCCAAAGAAGAATTCGAGGTCATCCAGCAGCACACCATCACCGGATACGTCCGCATGATCGCCATGGATGTCGACGAGGAAGTCATCCTCGACCTCATCAAATACCACCACGAACGGCTCGACGGCACCGGCTACCCCATGCACCTCCGCGGCGATGAAATCCCCGAAATTGCGCGGGACTTCGCCGTCATCGACACATTCGACGCACTCACAAGCCACCGACCATACCGCCACGACGTCGGCCCGGACGCCGCCGAACGGGCACTCGGCGTCCTCATCGAGGGCAAGGGCACCAAATACGACCCCGAGTCCGTCGAACGCTTCGAATCCCTCTACCGCACAGGGTCACTCGACTACATCCTCGAATACTTCAACGACGACGCCGACCTCCCCGCCTTCGGCTCCGTCGACGACCGCGATATCACCCGCGCCATCCCGGCCGAATAAAACGATCCCAAGAACAACTCGTGCGCACCGCTCCGCCCGGATTCCGCGCGATACGAAATCCAGAAGATCCGCGTGCTTCCCGGAACACGAGCCGGGTGCCTTTTCCCCCCTCTCCCCGCCCTGCGGGGAGAGGGCCGGGGTGAGGGGCATCATGCTTTCTTCTGGCTTGCACACCCCGATCGGCAAGGCATGAAGAAGCTGAAGAAGTCGTAGCCCCTCACCCGCCACTCGGGTCTGGTCAACATGCTCGGGATGTTCTTGGAATCCGCACTACCGCCTCAGCTCGAACCGATCCCGCAGGACTTCTGCTTCGCCATCCGGGCCGACCGTCCGGAAATACGCCTCCAGCCACACACCCGCCGGCATCCCCTCCCCCGACGCCACGGCAGACGCCAGCCAACCCGGCAGCCCGTCGAGCGCGAACCTGTATGTCTGCGTCGAAGGGTCGTACAGCGCCGCGTTCCGGTCCGGGTCCGTCAGGTCGATCGCCCACCGCCGAACCGCGTCATCACCCGCCGCGGCATCGCCCCCGCGGACCAGCCGCAGCTCGAGCCTCCCCGCGCCCTTGACCGTGTCCGACCACTGATCTTTCAACTCGACGAACACCACGAGGACCGCCTCCCCGTCCACGCCCACCTCCGCGTGCGTCAGCGGATAAATCCGCATCGACACCGGCGAGAACGGCGAAGCCACGACCGCACCCCCGGGCGGCATCCGCGTCGGCGCATCACCCCGGCCCGGCATCCACCCGCACCCCGCCAGAACCGCGAATACACAAACGACAGGGATTCCACGCGACCGTCTCATCGCACGAGTCTACTTCAACTTTCACGCTCGGGTGCCTCGCCCGCGAACCGGCTCAGCAACCCCGTCAGCCCGCGCTGCCCCACCTCCAGCGCCGTCAACGCCCGCGTGTTCTCCCGCAGCGCCTGCACCAGCACATCCAGCTCTGTCCGGTCCTGCATCAGCCGCGCGTGCGTCTCGTCGATCTGCCGCTCGCGTGCCACCGCCGCCCGACGCTCGACGATCCACATCCACCCGATCAACCCCGCCACACCGAACTGCGTCAAAGAAGCGACCGTCTCCACCTCCACCGCGACCACCCCCGTTCACAACGCCTCGAAGTCCCTGAACCGCGCCGTGTACCCGACCGACCACACCCGGCCCGAGTCCACCCGGTCCGCCTCGGCGTACTCGATCAGCCACATATCCGCGTACGAATGCCCGAAGTGATCCACCAGCACACCCGCACCGGCGCTCAGCACCGCCAGGTCCGCGATCGCCCGACGCAGCGTCCACAACGCCGCCTCCGTCGAGGCCACCAGCCGACCGGTGACGACAACCTCCGGCTCGAGATCCCCCAGAGGCAGCGTCCCCGTGTCCGTCGAATTCCCCGTCACCCGCCACCGCGGCTCGATCGCCAGACCCGACAAACCCTGCGAGAACCTGTGCGGCCCCGAGCCGAACAGGTCAAGTCCCTTGTATGAACTCGCCACCGCTCACCCCTCCTGCTCTCCCGGTGGGACAGGCGTCCCGCCTGTCTCTCCTTCCCCTTCTTGTTCTCGTGGGACGGGCTTCCAGCCCGTCGCTCTATCTCCTCTCTCTCCTCCCTCTCGTGGGACGGGCTTCCAGCCCGTCTCTTCTTCATCTTCAGCTTCCTTCAAAGAGAGGTCCGAGCAAAAACGAGGGCTTCCCTCTTCTCCCCAAGCCCGGAACCCCGACCCATTGACCTGCCCCCCTCTCCCCGCCCTGCGGGGAGAGGGCCGGGGTGAGGGGCTCCTGATTCTCCTCTCTCTCCTCCCCCTCGTGGGACGAGCTTCCAGCCCGTCGCTCTCTTCTCTCCTCTTCTCGCGGCACGGCTCCCTCGGCTCTCCGTGCCGAGTTCTCCTTACTCTCCACACCCTCGTGACACCGACACCCCACCATCTCCTACACATCCACCACCGTCACCGGGTCCGACACCCCGTCGCCCGACACCGCCACGAGCTCCACCGTCCGCGACGACCCGACCTTCCGCGACACCTTGTATTTCACGTCCAGCACCACCGCCGTCATCGAGACCTGCTTCGCCCCCGCCCCGCTGCTGTTGGCCGACGTCACGAACGACAACGCACCCTGCTCGCCCGGCTTCGGCACGTCCACGTCATCGCCAAGCAACTCCTGCACCACCGTCACACCCACCCGCTGCTCCGGCACATCCACCAGCACCGCGTGCGGCCCCGCATCGCCGAACTCGACGAACGAACGCGCCGCGCTCCGTGCGATCGAAACACTCTCGACCTCCGACCACACCACCCCGCCGAACGTCACCTCTCTCGGATTCAAAAACAGCATGCCTTCTCCTCTCCCGGGTACCTCGGCTCTCCGAGCCGAGTTCTTCTTCTCTTTCATCTCGGTGGGACGGGCTTCCAGCCCGTCTCTCCATCTCCTTCAACTTCCTTTTCAAAGAGAGACTCGAGCGGAAGCGAGGGCTTTCTCGATCCAGCTCCGCTGCATCGGATACCTCAGCTCACCGAGCCGGCTTTGGTCGATCCCATCACACACAACCAGTCGCCCCATGCCCATCACCTACCCCCTGACCAGCCTGCCCAGCCCAGGCCTCCGCGCCGCGTCCGCCACCCCGTCCCCGTCCGTGTCGATCTTCGCAACCACCGCCCCACGCTCGGCCGCGAACCGTGCCCGGTAAAACTCGGCCCTGATCGACGCCGGCGCATCACACCCCAGCCCCGCCGACACACCCGCGTAGATCAGGTGCAACGCCCCGAGCGCCTCCAGCCGGGCGAGATCCCCAGGATTCATGACCGCGCTCTCGTCGAGCTCGCCCCCGGCCGCCTCGCCCGCCGGCTCGAGCCCCAGCATCCGCAGCACGCGCCGGTGGACATCCGCGATCTGCGGCGCGAACGTGAACACCTCCACCGCCACGCCCGTCATCGACACCAGCCCGATCGACGCATCGGCCGCCGACGCCCGCAGCCGCGACACCTGGGCCGTGCTCTCGGTGCTCACCGAGACGATCTCGAACCCGTTGCCCCCGATGCGCACGATCGACCCCGGCCCGACCCCCTGGGCCAGCAGCCCGTTGTCCTGCGAGGTCAGCGTCAGCGTCGTCCCGCTCACGTCCCCCGTCCCGCTCACCAGCCGCTGCCCGGCCCACGCCACCTCACCCAACAGCCCCGGCTCGAACACCAGCAGATCCCGATCCGTCGCGAACATGCCCATCCCCTCCTGACCTCCCAGTGACACAAGCGTCCCGCCTGTCTCATCCATCTCCTCGTTCTCGTGGGACGGGCTTCCAGCCCGTCTCTCTCTTCTCTCCTCTCCTCGCGGCTCGGACGTTCTCGCCCGTGTGCTTCCGCGGCTCCCTCGGCTCTCCCGGGTACCTCGGCTCTCCGAGCCGAGCTCTTCCCCCTCTCCACACCCTCGTGGCATCCCGCCCGTGGACCTTCCCAACGGCAACCGGCTCTCGCCCGTCGCCCTCAAAGCCGACGCGGGCCCCGCGACCCGCGCCGACCGCCGCGCGCCCCCCGACCACGCGGCATCGATCTCTCCCGACTCCCTCGGCTCTCCGCGGGTACCCCGGCTCTCCGAGCCGAGCTCTTCACCCTCTCCCTCTTCTCTCTCCAGTGCCTGATGCCCAGTGCCTACACCGCCAGCCCGCTCAGCACCCCGTGCGCGTTCTCGTTCTTGAACTCCAGCGTGTACTCCCCGATCACCTGCCCCGACACCGAGTCCCCCGTCGCCGCCAGCGGCTTGTAGTGGAAACTCCGACCCGCCAGCGGCAGCACACCGATCCGGCTCGAATCCAGCAGCAGCACCGAGTCCTCCGGCACCCACCGGCTCAGGATCACCCGCGCCACCCCGAAGTCGCTCTCGTACACGCTCACCATGTCGCTGTACCGCGTGTCCTCCGGCAGATACGCCCGCGAACCCGTCGCGAACGAGTTGATCTTGCGTTTCTGCTTGCCCCCGCACACGATCGTGTCAATCGTCCCCGAAGACTGCTCCCACACCGCACGCATCGCCGCGTTCAGCAGCGCCTCGTCCAACGCCCCAGAGTTCCCCGCCGGCATCCCGTTGACGCCCGGCTGGAACGTGTTCGTGCTGATCGAGTGGATGATCCCGTTCATCGTCCGGCGGACCGTCCCGGACCCTTCCTGCGTGCTGCTCGGCGCCACGCCGTTGATGACGGTGTTCTCCAGGTCCCGCAGCAGCTCGCGCATGCGTTCCTGTTTCTGATAGTCCACCTCGTCGGGGATCCCGTGCTGGTTGGCCGCCTGCATCGAACCGGACACGTCGACCGACGCCGTGAAGATCTGCGTGTAGTTCTGTTTGCGCACCCGGCTCGTGAACCGCGCCGCCGGCGCGTCGGCCCCCTCCAGCGCCGCGTTGCCGAGGATCGTCAACGCCATCGCGTCGGCCAGCGTCGCCTGAGTCGTCCCGCCGTAGCCCCGCGTCACCGTCAGCGACGACGTCCCCGTGTCCACCGCCGTCACCAGCATCACCTCGCCCGTGTTACCGGGCCGCACCAGGTCGCCCACCCGGAACGGCGTCACGTCCGCGACGATGAAGTCCGTGTCCGTCCCCACGATCCCCGGGTCGCTGATCGCGCCCGTGTTGGCGATCAACGCGTCCTCGATCCACTCGTGCACCGTGCTCGTCGCCGGCTTCTTCGCGTCGCCGATGTGGTCCAGCAGCGGCGTCTCATAAGGACTCACGATCCCGATGATGTCCGACACGTCCTCGACCAGCTCCGGCAGGCCCGCGCCCGCCCCGTATGTGCTCTTTCCCGTAAACGCCATGCTTCAACCCCTTCGTGTGCCGTGCTTCTTTCCCCCTCTCCCCGCTCGCGGGGAGAAGGCCGGGGTGAGGGGCTCTTCGCTCTCCTCACCCTCCTTCACTACCCTTTTCTCCGCTTCATGCCCCCGTGGCTTCGTCCTTCCCCCTACCCCCTTCTCGCCCGCAGATACCGCAGCAGGTCCGCGCGATCCCCGCTCGACCTCGCCTCGTTCGCAAGGTCATCCAGACCCGGACCCGCCTGCGCCGGCTCTCCCGCCATCGACTCGCTCCTCACGCCGCCCCCCGGCTTCGCACGGAACAGGAACGACTTGCCCGCTCGCACCTCCCGCACCGCCCTGCCCACGTCCGGCTCGTCCATCCCCGCGACGACCTGCTCGACCAGCGGCGTCGTGATCTCCAGATCGATCGCACCCGCCGCCGTCAACTCTCGCTCGATCTCCGACCGACGCGCCGCCGACGCCGCCGCCGCGCGGGCCTCGGCCAGGGCGGCCTCCAACTCGGCCACCCGCGACTCGAGTGCCTTCACACGCTCGGCCTCCGCGCTCGGCTGCTCGGGCGACGCCTCCTTGTCCTCCTCCGCCCGCTCGCGCTCGATCAACGCCGGGCTGATCGGCGTCGACGCGCCCGTGTCGAAGTCCGTCCCCGACTTGCCCCCATTGCCTGCGTTGCCCCCGCCGAACCCCATGCCGTCCTCCTTTCAGAACTCGTCCCAGAACCTCACGTCTCTCTCTTTTCCCCGGTGGGACAGGCGTCCCCCCTGTCTTCCTTCTCTTCACCCCCGGGCCCGCCGACCCACCCACGCGACCCGGACAAACCGCCTCAACTCACCCCCGCGTCCGTCGGCCCGTAGCCCAACTCCGCGAGCACGCGCCCCTCGTCCACGCCCAGCTCCACCTTCTGCTTCGCCGTCACCACCGCGTCCTTCGGGTCCACCGGCTGCGGGTCGGGCCACACCAGACGCACCCCCCGGTCCGCCGGGTGTGTCCGCAGCACGCCCGCGGCGTCCAGCGCCGTCAGGACCATCCGGCACACCCGCTCGATCCCGGCGCCGTAGGTCACGCGTTTGCGCGCCGTCTTGGCCAGCAGGCTCATCAGCGTGATCCGCAGCGCGTTCGCGCTCGACAGGTTGCCGATCTTCGCCCGCACCACGCCCCCCGCCAGCGGCGGCACACCGCTGATCTTGTCCATCGCCTCGCGGATCTGTTCGATGTGCTCACGCTCGCTCGGGCTGGACGTGTCGCCCCCGAACGCCTCGATCGACGCGTCCGGGTCGTCCGTCACCCACACCCGCCCCGGGCCCACCGGCGCGCCGTCGAACCCGTCGAGCCGCTTGGCCAGGTACATCTTGAAACTCGACATCGTCACCCGGCTCGCCCGGTCGCTCAGCCGCGTGTTCAGCTCGTCCTGCAGCCCGATCAGCGGCTCGACCTCGCTCAGCCCCTCGTAACGGAACGGCTGGCTCAGGTTCTGGATGTGCACCACCGGCACCACCCCCGGCAGCAGCACGCTCGACTCCCGCCGCACCAGCGCGTCGCCGTGATAGACCACCCGCACCCCACGCCCGAGCACCTCCGTCACGGACTCCATCCGCCGCGTGATTTTCCCTCCCCTTTCCGATGAGACAGGCGTCCCGCCTGTCTCTGCCCCTCTCCCGTTCCTCCTCCCGAACAGCCACGCCGCTCGCGACCCGCCCGGGGCCGCCTTCTCCTGCACCTCGTTGAGCGCCCGGTCGAAGTGGATCACGAACGCGTCCAGCCGCCGGTAGTCGTCCTGATTCAGCACGGGGATCCCGCGTCTCGGCTCGACCGGCTCGACCCGGACCAGCCCCGCCAGCATGTCCCGCCCGCCGCTCTCGAGCGCCGCGACGACCGACCCCCGCTCGATCAGCGATTGCTCGTCGATGCGGACCACCAGATCGACATACCCGTAGACATGCCCCAGCAGCGCGATGTCCTGCAGCAGCCCGATCCCGCCCGACGCCTCCCACACCGCGTCGAGTACGATCTCCACCGCGCGACGCACGCCCGGGTCCGATGCCGTGCTCAGGATCTGCACCGGCTTGCCGAACATGAAATCGACCATCGTCTGCACGCGCCAGGCGATGTCGTTCTCGATCACCACTTCACTGGTCTGCTCACCGCCGAGCGCATCGGGCCTGGGCGCGAACCGCTCGGGCAGCCCCTGCGCCTGCCCGGTCCTCCACCGTGCGGTCCCCGCGCACGCCACGCCGCCCGACACACCGACCGGCTCTCCGGGATCGCGGAAATACGTCCACAATCGATCCAGCCGGGGCAGCGCCCCGCGCCGGTGCTCGTCGATGACGAGCCTCAACAATGCCTCATCAAGGCCGACGTCCTGGATTCCTTCGAGCCGGTCGGGCATCGGGCCCCTCCTTCCAACCCGGCCCGCGATTGATCGCCACGGGCCGTCACCCCCGGCCCGCCGCCCCGCCCGCGCGCGCACCGATCGCGCCGCACAACCCCCGCAGCGGCGATCAGATCACCGCAACAACGCGATCAAGCACGGATTACAAAAAAGAAAAAAACCGTGCCCCGGCACGGCTCGGTCATCAGGAATGTGCGCACGCCGCCGGCAACACGCCGCCGATCGGACACCGCCCGGCGTTCAGCCCGCGGCCGCCTCCGCCGGTTCGACGTGCGTGTACTGATCGAGGTTGCACACGACGCGCTCGCCGTCGTCCTTGATCAGCTCGACGCGGTCGAGCCAGAGTTTCTTGTCCTTGCTGTGGGCGTACCACGACCCCGTCTTGGACTGCCCGTACGACGCGACCACCCCCTCGACGCGGGTCGTCATCGTCCCGGACTGACGCGGGATCTGCTGCACCACCCGGACACGCCGGCCGACCTCGAACTCGAAGTTCCGTTCCATGCCGCCAGTGTATTCCGCCGGCGGACCGAGATCACCCGCCCCCGATCACCCGCTCGACCTCGGCCAGGATCGCCCCGGCCTCGTCCTGCGTCGGCGCCTCGGCGATCAGCCGCATGATCGGCTCGGTGTTGCTCGCCCGCATGTGCACCCAGGCCCCCCTGTCGGGGAAGTCCACCCGCACCCCGTCCTGCAGATCCACGGCGGGCCGGTCCGACGAGCCGTGTTCCCCGGCTCCCCCATAAAACCCCGCGACCTTCTCTACCGCCGGCGCCGCGTCCGCCTTGCTCGCGATCGGCACCTTCCGCTTGACGATCGCGTATCCCCTGCCCCCGGGCGAGTACGAATCGATCTTCACCACCAGCTCACTCACCGTCTTGCCCGTCCGCGCCATCAGGCTCAGCACGAGCGCCATCGCCGACAGCGAATCGCGGACATACACCACCTCCGGCCAGATCACCCCCCCGTTGCCCTCACCCCCGAGCACAACGTCTTCCCCTTCACCGCGCAGCCGCTTCATCGCCTCGACGACGTTCGCCTCGCCCACCGGCGTGCGCACAACCCGCCCCCCGTACCGCGCCGCCACGTCGTCGATCATCCGCGACGTTGACAGATTCGCCACCAGCACCGACCGCTTCCCATCTCCTCGGTGGGACAGGCGTCCCGCCTGTCTCTCCCCAACCTCTCCCCCTTCACCCCGAGCCGACAACACACTCTCGGCGCACAACGCCAGCGTGTATTCCTCGCCGATATACCGACCGTTTTCATCGACGATCGCCAGCCGATCCGCGTCCGGGTCCTGCGCGAACCCCACGTCCGCCTTCAGCCCCGGCACCGCGTCGCACAGCCCGCCCTCGCCGGCGAGGTTCTCCGCCGTCGGCTCCGGGGTGTGCGGGAAGATCCCGCTGCCGTCGCCGTGCAGCTGCACGCATGCCATCTTCAGCACCCGGAACAGTGTCCCGGCCGCCTCGGCCCCGGAGGCGTTGACCGAATCGACCACCACGCGCATCGTGCGCGCGCCGTCGTCCCATCCCAACCCCCGCCGCAGCAGCGCCGCCCCGACCTCGCCGACGTGCTGCCCGCACACGCCCGGGTCGTCGTGCGCCCGCGAGCCGATCTCGGCCGCGTCGGTCACATACCGGATCTCGCCCTTCTCGAAGCGCTCGATGATCGCCCGGGCCGAGTCCGCGTCGGGCGCGCTCGCCTGCCCGTCCTGCACCACGAGAAACTTCAGCCCGTTCCATTGCTGCGGGTTGTGGCTCGCCGTGATGATCACCGCTCCGTCGCACCCGCGCCGCACCGCCAGGAACCCGGCCGTCGGCGTCATCAGCACGCCGCTGTCCACCACGCCGCACCCCACCGCCCGCAGCCCCGCGATCGCCGCGTCGAGGTACACCTGCCCCC
>JALWOY010000127.1 GCA_027083355.1 Phycisphaerales bacterium
TCCCCGGCGGTGCGTTCGCTCACGTCCATGCGGCCTCCTTGCGAAAGGCCACATCATCTCCGACTGGCAGAAAAAGCGCAACCCCCCTAAACGTGTGAGGCGCCCGGGTGTCTACCGAAATACGTATGAGGCGCCCGGGTGTCTACCGAAATACGTATGAGTGCACCCCTCACCCCGGCCCGCTCCCCGGTCGCAGGAACAGGGTGGGACCTTCTCACGATCAACCGGGAACATGCGTCAAGCTTCTCTTTTTTCGCAGCATGTGCCGAACGAGCGGCAGACGGGGTGCTCACCGCAGCTGCCGCCGCGGGCGGTGCAGGCGCGTCGCCCGTGCCAGATGAACTGATGGCTCAGCGTGCACCATTTCTTCCGGGGGAAGAGTGCCATGAGCCGGCGTTCGATCTGCTGCGGATTCGCGCCCTTCTCGACGAGGCAGAACCGCGTCGCGAGCCGCTGGATGTGCGTGTCGACAACGAACCCGTCGTTGATGCCGAAGCAGTTGCCGAGCACGACGTTCGCGGTCTTGCGCGCCACACCCCGCAGGGAGGTCAACTCCTCGATCGTCCGCGGCACCTCGCCGCCGAAACGTTCGACCAACGCCGTCATCGCCGCGTGGATGGACCTGGCCTTGTTGCGGTACAGCCCGATGGTCTTGATATACGGCTCGATCTCGGCGGGCGAAGCGGCGGCGTAATCCGCCGGCATGGGGAACCGCGCGAACAACGCGGGCGTGGCCTTGTTCACACCCGCGTCCGTCGACTGGGCCGAGAGGATCGTCGCCACCAGCAATTCATGCGGACACGAATAGTGCAGCTCGCAATGCGCGTCGGGATAATGCCGGGCGAGTGCGTCCGCGATCCGGCGGGCGCGGCGTTTTTCCTGCGCCGTGACTTGTGGCAGCTGGAACGGGATGTCCTTGAGCCCACGCGGGTTGGTCGGGGTGCGTGTCATCGGGCATCCCCCCCCGCATCACCATCGCCGCGGCGCGCTGCGCCGCCGGACACACCCCCGGCCGAAGCGGCGCTCCACGCCCCGGCTCCCAATAACAGCGCCACCGAGATGGACGTCGCGAGCATCTCGTTGCGGGCTGTCGGGTGATCGGCCTGAAACGCGTCGTGCGCCTTCTCGGCCGCGTCCATATCCCCGGCCTCGGCGGCCCGCCAGTATGCCTGCGCGTTGGTCTGCATCCGGGGGACGAGGATGAACAGGTGATAGCTCACGAGCGTCATCGCCGAGCCGAGCGCGAACAGCCGGATCCCGGTCGAGATCCGTCGCATCGGCAGCCCGCAGAACGCGATCAGCACGACCGTCGCACCCAACACGCCGCAGGCGCCGATGAATTGGATGACATCACCCGCCAGGAAGATCCTGTTCTGGATGAACCCCGCCCCGAGATCGCTCTGCGGGCCCGCGTACGCGGAGAACACGCCGAAAGACGGGTCCAGCGAGCGCATCGTCCCGAACAGCAACCCCGCCGTGACGGCGCTCATCACGAGCGAACCGAGCCAGAGCCCCCCGGCCAGGGCGTGGGCCGTCTCGGCGAGCGGACGAAGAACCCCGGGTCGTTTGCTGGACATGGGCGATGCTAGGTGCCGCCGGACCGGCGATCACAGCCCGCGGACGCGCTACAAATTGCCGCATGCTTTTCGCACTTTCCATCGCCGGTCTGCACAACACCCCCGGCCCGTGGCGCGGCGGTCCACGCGGACCGATCGAGTGGGCCGCCTCGGCGGGCTACCGGGCGATCGTGCTGGACGCCGCGGCCCCGGGCGTGCGGGCGCGTGAACTGGGCCGATCCGCCCGGCGTGATCTCGCCTCGACGCTGCGGCGAAACGGGCTCGATCTGGTGGGCCTCGACCTCTGGATCCCCCCGGAGCATTTCGCGTCATCCGCCACGGAGGACCGGGCCGCCTCGGCGTTGCTCGACGCGATCGGGCTGGCCGCCGATCTCGCCGCTCTCGCGCCCGCTGCCGGCACAGGCCGGGTCGTGGTCTCGATCTCGCTCCCCGACGATCCCCCGGCGGTGTTGATCGACGCGGCCGCCGCCGCGGCAGACGCGGCCGGTGTGCTGGTCGAGGACTACCAGGCCGACGCCCCGGCCGCGGGCGGGGTTATCCGCCCCGGATTCGACACCGCACGGTGCATCATGGGTGGCGGCAAACCCGGCAAGCCCTTCGCAAAGATCGCGGCGGATCTGGCCACCCTCCGGCTCAACGACGCCGACGACACCGGCCGGCGTCCCCTCGGCGATGGCCGGCTCGACGTCGACATGATGCGCGCCCTGCACGCGACCCTCACGCCGACAATCCCCGTCGTTACCGATCTCCGCGGCCTGCATGACCCGGCCTCGGGAGCGGACGCGGCGTTGCGGGTATGGGACGCCGGATAAAACGAACGCTCAGCCCTCCAACGCCGCGAGGTCTTCTTCCGAGATCTCCGCGTTGTGGTGCACCTTCTGCACGTCGTCGCAGTCTTCCAACGCGTCGACGATGTTCATCAATTTGCGCACATCGTCGCCCGTGATCGCGACGGTGTTGTCCGGGATCTTCGTGATCTCCGCGTCGGCGATCTCGATCCCCGCGGCCTCGATCGCCTCTTTCACGGTCAGGAAATCCCCCGGCTCGGTCAGGATCACCCACGCCCCGTCGTCGCCCTCCGGCTCCTGCACGTCGTCGGCGCCCGCCTCGAGCGCGACGGTCATCACCGTTTCCTCGTCCGTCTTCGACGCGTCGAGAACGATCTGCCCCCGGCTCTGGAACATGAACGCGACCGACCCGGGATTGCCCAGGCTGCCGCCTTTCTTCGAGAAAATCGTGCGCACGTCGCCTGCGGTGCGGGCACGGTTGTCGGTCAGGGCCTCGATATAGATCGCCACACCGCTCGGGCCGTAGCCCTCGTAGGTCATCTCCTCGAAGTTCTCGCCCCCGGAGGCCCCCGACCCCTTATCGACGGCCCGCTGGATCGTGTCCTTGGGCATGTTGGCGGCCTTGGCTTCCTCGATCGCGTACCGCAGCGCCAGGTTCGTCGCAGGGTCGCCCCCGCCCTGCCGCGCCGCGGCCATGATCGCTCGGCTGCACTTGGACCAGATCTTCCCGCGCTTCTTGTCCACCGCCGCCTTGCGGTGCTTGATGTTCGCCCACTTGCTATGTCCGGCCATGCCCGCTGTCTCCTGATATGCCGCACGCCACACGGGATAACAACCCCGCCGACGCGATCAATCCCCAACCGATCCGCTCCCGACGCTCTGCTCGGCCGGGACACCCCGCTGCGGCGTCACCGCCGGATCGAGGCCCATCTGCAACGCGTTGCGCTTCATCGCCGCTGATGTGGCGAGTTCCTTCAACTCGCGGAATCGTACACTGCCGGCCTGCCCCGACGCACGCAGCCGTGAAAGAGCGTTGTTCGCACGCATCGCCGCACGGTGCCAGGCCTCGCCGGCTTCCTTCGTCCGCCCAGCGACATAGAGCGCATCGCCGAGGTGGTCGTGCACCGTCCCGCTGTCTTCGTCGCCCAACATCTCCGCGGCCCGCGCTAAAAGCGTCACCGCGCCCTCGATCACACCGCCCGTACCCTCCGGCTCGTCGAACAGCCGGCCCCGGTGATACCGCACCCACCCGAGCGAGTCGACCACGTTGGCGCGGTCGGACAGCGCCGCGTACGCGATCTCGATCAGCCGCTCGGCCTCTTCGAGCGAACCGCCCGATTCGAGCATCGTGTATCCGAGGTCGTTGGCCGCCCAGGGGTGCTCGGGGTTGTAGCGCAGCGCCAGGCGAAGAAACGTCTCGTGCTCGCCCTCGACACCCGAACCGACGGCGTATTGCGCCAGCAGGTATGCCATCTCCGCAGGCGACGAGGCATCACGGGTATCCCAGATCCCGCCCCGGGGGCGGAGCAGATCGAACGCCTCGGCGAGCCGACCCCGGCTCTTGAGCGTGTCGATGAATGCCGCGCCGGATCGGGCCGTGCCCTCCTGAAGCACGAGACGGACCCACTCGTTCAGCACGCCGGGCCGCAGGCCACCCGCGTCATCGAAACAGGCATCGGCGATCCAATCAAACGCGTCGCCCGATCTCGAGGCGTCGCGCAGAAGATCGACGACGCGCCGGGCGAACCCCTGCGCCGAGTCGGGGTATTCCTCGATCGCGTCGGTCGCCGCGGCGGCGATCGTGTCGGCGTCCGCCCCGGAATCCACAAGCATCGCCAGCCGCAACGCGTGTGTCGCCGGGGCGAGCGCGAGCCCGCGGCTCGCCGCCCAGTCGAAGCACCCGAGCGCCGGTATCGACGTGAAACCCTCTTCCTTCCGGCGCCGGTCGGCGTGCGATGCCACGTCCCCCACCGCTTCGGACAACACCGAACGCTGACGGTCGGTGAGCACCGCGACCGCCGGGATCTCACGCAACGCGGCGAGCACCCCCGCGGCCTTGCTCTCCGTCTTCGTCGTGCCGTCGAGAAGACCCGCGTACAGGGACGCGAGATCGACCGAATCGTCGATCGCGTGCGGGGGTGGGCCGATCCGTTCCTCGACCATCGCGGCCGCCCCGGCCGGATCGTCGAGTGCCTCCCGCGTGATCCGCTCGGCCAGGGTTCGCAACACGCGCGACCCGGTCCGGGCCTCGTACCGCTCGATCTCCTCGACGGCCTCCGCCGGGCGGTCGAGCATCACCAGACCCTCGGCGAGCAGCCGGACCACACCGGAAGACGCCGGATGAGCCTCGGCCGCACCCCGCACGGATTCCAGCGGGATCTCGCGGTCGGCCCCGTCGAGCATCCGCCACCACGCCGACACGACCTCGATCGTGCCCCCGTCCGTCGGGTCTTCCCGCAGCAACGCCGAGATCCGCTCGCTCGCCTCGTCGAGCAGGCCCCGCCTGAGTAGCTCGCCCGCGACCAACTGCCGCAGCAGCCGGCTCGAGGGCAGGTGCTCGCGAAGCGCCCTCCCGATTTCCGTGGTGCGGTCAACGTCCGGCTGCGGGCCGTTCGGGCTGTAGAACGCGATCAGCGCCCTGTATACGCGCTCGTCGTATGGATCGATCTCGAGTGCCCGGTCTAACGCCTCGCCCGACGCGTCGTCTTCCCCCATCAGGTGCGACAACGCCGACAGACGCAGCAGATCATCCACGGGCGCGGCCGGGCGTTCCGCGAGCCCGCGGCAGACCGGGAGGGCCGCGTCGAACCGCTGCACCGCTTCATAGGCCCGGATCAACGCATCATCGCGCACGCGCGACCCGTCGCCGGCGTCGATCGCCTCGATGCGCCCGATCAGGCGGTCGGCTTCGTCCCACAAACCGCGGGCCGACGCGAGCGCCACACCCAGGGCGAGCATCGCGGGGTCATCCGCGGGGGCATCCATGGTCATCCCCCTGTCGTCCAGCAGCAGCGAAAGCTCCCCGAGCAGCGCCGATCGCACGGCCGGGTCTCGCACGCCGCGCTCGACCCGTGACCGGACCAAGCCGGGTTGCGGGTCGAGTTCGAACAGGAGCGTCGCCGACACCGCCGCCAGTGCCGGGCGCTCGGCGACGATCGCAGCGGCGACCCTGATTCTGCTGTCCGGCTGCTCGAGCGCGAGCCGGGCCTTGAGCAGACGCCGCCGGGCCGCGCTCGTGGGTGATCGGTCCGCATCCAGCAGCGCCTGTTCGAGAATCCGCCGGGCGTGGCGGGTATCCAAAGCGGCCGCCCGCGCCAGCAGCAGATCCACCCGCCGCGTGACACTGCCACCGTCGTCGATCCCCGCGATCACATCGGCAAGAAGCGACCTCGGAGAAAGCCGCGACGCCGTGTCCGCGAGCGCCGAGAGCGATTCGGCGTCGAGACCCGCCCCCGACCTCAACTCCCCCACGAGCAACAATCCGGCCTCGGCGGGCCGACCCGCACGCCGCAACGCGTAGATCAACCGCGCCCGCACCCGCGGCGTGTTGCCCGCGGGTGTCTGCGCGGCCTCGCGGTAGGCCCCCACAGCGTCCTCGAACCGACCGAGCCGGCACCACCCGTCGCCGAGCCGGGTCAGCAGTTCACCTCGACGCCGGTACAGCGTCGAGATCGCCTCGCCCATCTCCGTCGGCGTCCGCACCGCCGACGGAAGCTCCAGACCCATCCGCAGCGCCTCGCAACCCGCCCGCACCCGGTCCAGATCCAGCAGCACCTCGCCCAGATTCGCCGCCGCAACGGTCGCCACCAGCGGATCGGTGTGCGGTGGTTCGGCCCGCAACGCGCGGATGAACAGACCCGCCGCACGCGCCGACTCGCCACGCTTCTTCGCGACCAATCCCGCGAAGGTCAACGCTTCCGGCTCGCCCAAACCCAGATCCGCCGCCTTCAGATAAGCCGCCCCAGACGAAGCCTCGAATCCCGCCGCACGGCGCGCATCGCCCAGCGCCCGCCAGATCTCGGGCGAATCCGGCTCCAGCCCGGCCGCCTCCTCCAGCAGGCTGATCGCCCGGCTCTGCCGGTCGGCGTCGACCAGCTGACGCGCCTCGGCATACAGACGCAACGCGCGAACATGCGGGGATTCCCCGCCCTCGTCGTGAGCATCCGCTGATGCGTCGTCATCCCCCCGCGGCGAAGCCGATGCAGCACCCGATTCCTGCGCATCGACCCGCACCGGCCAGGACCGCATCACGTCGGCAAGCCCCGCACGGGCCTGTTCATCGTCCGGCGGCAGCGGGGCCAGGGCCGGATCGGGCGGGGGAAGATCCACAACAACGCGCCGGGACGGGGCTTCACCCGCGAGCGCTTCGAGACGATCGGCCGCTTCGTCCGGCGTCATCGGCCCGCCCGCGCAGCCGGAAAGCACGAGCAGACCCGCCGCGAAACAGAATCCCCGACGAACGATCACCAGCGCCGATGACCCACGCATCACGATTTCCCGGCCGCCCGCGCACCGCGCACGCGGGATCGCTTCGCCGTCTTCGTTTGCCCGGCCGGGCCCGCGGCGGTGAGCGCGAACTGTTCGAGCCGGCGGTAGTGCCCGCTCGCCTCGCCCGCCCTGATCGCACGCTCGAGCCGGCCCGAAACCGTCTGCAGGCTCAACCCCGGCTCGACCACGCCCGCCCGTTCGAGCACGCCGTGCAACACCGTGTCGATCGGGAACGCGTGCGACCCGCAGCAGAGCAACGCCACGCGCGCCGCGACGAAAGGCGTGATCCCCGGCAACGAATCGAGGTACGCCCTCGCCGAACGCTTCGGCTCGTCCCGGAGATGGGCCAAACTCGTCGCGTTCTCACGCTGAAAAACCCCGTGAAGCGCCGCCCTGATCCGCTTGCACCGCTCCAACGCGGACGGATACCGCGACGGCAACACCGAGGCCGTCTCCTCCGCGAGCATCACCCGCAGCTCGTTGAAATCGACCACGGACACGCGGACACGCTCCATCGCCCCGGCCACGCCGGACCTCGGCGCACCGTCCATCAGAAACGAACGCACCAGCTCGTGCACCACCGGATCGTCGTTTTCACGCGGGGCCGGCGCGTCCATCTCCGGCGCCTCGGCCCGAGAGGCCAGATCGCCGAAAAACTCGCCCAGCTTCTGCTCGAACTCATTGCGGTTCAACGTCGACGCCCCCGCTCGGATCCCCCCCGGCGTCGCCCGCCGGGCCGTTCCCATCGTTCGCCGCCGGACGCCCCGGCTCCACCGCCGGCGGGGTCGCTCCCGAGGCGCGGTTGATCGCGCCGAGCACCTCCGCGTGTCGCTTGACCCGCCCGTCAAGACGGAACTCGAGCGAGGGCATCTCACGCAGCCGGACACGTTTCATCACGTCCCGGCGGATGTGGGCCGTCGCCGCACGCAGTCCGTGCATCGTCAACTCGGCCTTCTCCCCGGGCAGCACCGACACCGAGACGAACGCCTGCTTGCCGTCCTCGGTCAACCGGACCTCCGTCACCGTCAGCAGACCACGGATGCGCGGGTCGGCCAGACCCCGGCTCAGAACCTCCTGCACCGCTCGCAGAAGCACCGATTCGCGTTGCTCCCGGCGTCGGCTCACGCGTCCGCCCCCCCGTCCGCGTACCCCAGCATCTCCGCCGCCAGGGCCGACGCGTCGAGCGGCTCGGCCTCGGGCATGTCCTCCCGCCCCGGCCGAATCAACTCCCGCCGGGTGAACCCCAGCTCGGCCCCGTGCCAACCCCGCAGCTTCTCCGAGATCCGGTCGAGCGTCGCACCGATCCGAGCACCGTCCGTCCCGACGACCGCCGCGGCGAGCACGGCACGGTTGAGCACATCCAACGCCCCGACCTCGGCCACCGCGGCAAGATGCTCGCGGTGCAGCCGGTCCTTGACCGACTTCACCACCCGACGTTTGTCCTTGAGGGACTCGGCGTCGTGCACGAGAAGCTCGAAATGGAGCAGGCCGATGATCATGTCGAAAACGAAGAATCCAGACGCCCACGGGGTCGCGGGACGCAACACGCCGGAACGCCGCCGATACCCCGGCCCCGGCCCCGGAATAGCCGCCGAGGCTTGGCGAGCCCGAACGCCCGCGGGCCTTTGCTCACAGCGTCCGCGCCACCTCGACCTGCCTGTAGCACTCGAGGATGTCGCCCTCCTTGATGTCGTCGTAGCCGGCGATCTTCATGCCGCACTCCATCCCGCTGCGGACCTCCTTGGCGTCGTCCTTGAACCGCTTGAGCTGTTCGAGCACGCGGTCGTTCTCGATCACGATGTCGTTGCGCGTCACGCGGATCAGCGCGTCACGCTGCACCACGCCGTCGGTCACGTAGCAGCCCGCGACAGACCCGACCTTCGACACCTTGAACACCTGACGCACCTCCGCGTGCCCCAGGACCTCCATCTTCAGCTCGGGCTCGAGCAGGCCCTCGGCCGCCTTCTTCATGTCGTCCACGATGTCGTAGATCACGTTGTACGGACGGATCTGCACGCCCTTCTGCTCGGCGAGCGAACGCGCCTTGCCCGACGGGATCACGTTGAAACCGACGATCACCGCGTTCGAGGCCTCCGCCAGGATCACGTCGGATTCCGTGATCCCCCCCACCGCCGCGTGCAGCACACGGACCTTCACCTCGTCGCCCGAGACCTTCTCGATCTCGTGCTTCAGCACGTCCACCGATCCCTGCACGTCCGCCTTCAGCACGACAAGGATCTCCTTGAGCTCCTTCTCCGCCATCTGGCTGAACATCCGGTCCAGCGTCATCTTCGGCTGCGCCAGCTGCTCCTGACGCTCCTTCATACGACGCTGCTCGGCCGCCTGCTCCGCCTTCTTCAGCGTGTCCACGATGTAGAACTTGTCGCCCGCGTCCGGCAACTGATCGATCCCCGAGATCTGTACCGGCATCGGGGGCAACGCGCTCTTGAGACGATTCCCGCGGTCGTCCGTGATGTCACGCACACGCCCGAACGCACGACCGGCGACAATAAAATCGCCGACCTTCAGCTCGCCCTCCATCAGCAGCACGTTGGCCACCGAACCACGGCCCTCCTCGGGCCGGGCCTCGATCACCGTCCCCCGTGCCGGGCCCCCGAAGTCCGCCGTCAGCTCGAGCACCTGCGCCTGCAGGTCGAGGATCTCGAGCAGGTCGTCGATCCCCTCGCCCTTGAGCGCGCTGACCCGCACGACCTCCGTGTCCCCGCCCCACTCCGTCGGGTTCAGATCGTGCTCGGCCAACTGACCCAGGATCCGCTGGATGTTCGCGTCCGTCGCCTCCGGCTTGTCGATCTTGTTGAGCGCCACCACGATCGGCACGCCCGCCGCCTTCGCGTGGTTGATCGACTCGACGGTCTGCGGCATCACGCCGTCGTCCGCAGCGACCACGAGCACCACGATATCCGTCACGTTCGCGCCGCGAGCCCGCATCGACGTGAACGCCTCGTGCCCCGGCGTGTCGATGAACACGATGGTCCGCTCCTCGTCGCCGATCTTCACCGGCACCCGGAACGCGCTGGTCGCCTGCGTGATCCCGCCGGCCTCCCCCTCGGCCACGTTCGCGTTGCGGATCTTGTCCAGCAGGCTCGTCTTGCCGTGGTCCACGTGCCCGAGGATCGTCACCACCGGGCCGCGCGGACGCTCGTCGACGACCTCCCGCTTCTCGAACGCCTCGGAGACCTGCTCCTCGGCGCTCTTGGACTCGGTGACCTCCAACTCGATGTCGTACTCGAGCATGATCTCCTGGGCTTTCTCCGCGTCGATCCCCGAATTGATCGACGCCATCACCCCCTGCATGAATAGATGCTTGACGATGTCCGCGCCCTTGACCCCAGTCGCGGCGCTCAACTCCTTGATCGTGAACGGGGCGGTGATCGTCACCTTCCCGCCCTTCTGCGCCGGCGTCTGCGGGCGGTCCTGCTGCCCACGCTTGAGCTGCTGACGACGCTGCTTGAGATAACCACCCGAACGGTTCAGACGCGCCGCACGCTCGGCCAGATCCTGCTCGGACCAGCCGCCACCGCCGTGCGCCGCCTCGCCCCGACGACGCGCCGGCACTCCCTCGCCACGACGACGCCGACCGCCACCGCGACGCGGGCTCCGACCCCCGTCGTCGCCACCCATCCCGCCGCCGTAACCGAAGCCCGGACCACCCGGACCACCCGGCGAAGGCCCACGCCTCGGCCGGGGCGGATCGATCCGCTCCGGGGCCTCCACTCGAACCACCTTCGGACCCGACAGACGGACCGGTTCTTTCTTGGCCAGCTTCGGTCCCGCCGGCGTGATCGTCTTGGGACGGTCCGGCACGTTCATCGGCGCCGGCTTGACCGGTTCCGACTTCACAGCCGGCGGCTGGGTTTCCCCCGTCCCCGGCGTCCGCGGGGCATCACCCGATGAATCACCCCCGGAAGCCGCGGGGGCGGGCGGGACCGCCGGCGTTTTCTCCGCAACCCCGGGTTGATCCTTCACACCCGCGGCAGCGCGGGGCTCTTCGGGCTCGGCCGGCTTCGCAGCCTTGCGCTCCGCCGCCAGCGGCTTCTTCTCCGACGCGGCCGGCTCTTCCGCCGCCGTTTCCCCGGCCTCCGACGCCTCCGCGGGGGCCTTCTCGACGGGCTCTTCCGTCTTCTTCTTCGCCTTGGCGCGACGCCGCGGCTTCGCCTTGACCTCTTCGAGATCGACCTTCTCACTCGTCTCCACCGCCGTCGCCGTACCGCCCTCGCCGCCGTGATCGCTGAACCACTCGCGGATCGTCGCCTCGAGCCCGGCCGACACCGTGGACATATGCCCCTTGATCACATCCTCGGGGATCCCCTCGTGGTGGCACTTCTCGACCACCGCCTTGGACTTCACGCCCAACTCTTTAGCGATCTCAAACACACGCTTGGCCAACTGATCCTCCGTCTCGGGCGGTCCACCCGCCCCTTTCGCCACCCACCCCGACAATCAATCCGAGGACGGCCCACCGCCCAGGATGTCCGCCGCACGGGCTTCATCAGCACCGCTCGGCTCCACCGACGCCGGTTCGCCCGCCGAACCCGACGCCTCCTCCCCGCCGGATGTCTCCGCACCCGTTCCGCCCGCCGCACCGGCCGAAAGAATCGCTGCCGCGGCCGTGTCCGCGTCGACATCGCCGATCTCGCCGGCGAGCAGCCGACGCGCGGCCTCCTGCTCCGCGGCCCGCCGGGCCTCGGCCTCTTCCTTCTCTTTCTGCTGCTGCTCGGCGACAATCTTCGCCTTCTCCGAGCAACGCTCGATAATCGCGGCGACCGTCTCGGAGTCCATCTCCAGCTCCGTCTCCAGGATCTCCGCGCCGACCTCCTCGATATCGAACACGCTCACCATCCCGAGCGCCGCAAGACGGTCGACCAACTCCTCGGTCATCCCCTCCGTCTCCATCAGCGTCTCGGACATGATCTCCAGGCCCTTGTTGAACTCCTCCGGCGTCAGGATGTCCACGTCCCAGCCCGTCAGCCTCGCCGCAAGGCGAACGTTCTGCCCACGCTTGCCGATCGCCAGGCTCAGCTGATCCTCACGAACGATCACCGTCGCACGACCGAGCTCGAAGCAAAGGCTGATCTCCTGCACCTCCGCAGGCTTCAGCGCGTTCTGGATCAGGATCTGGCTCGACTCGTTCCATCGAACAATGTCGATCTTCTCACCGTTCAGCTCGTCGACGATGTTCTTGATCCGGCTCCCGCGCACGCCCACGCACGCACCCACCGCGTCCACCTTGCTGTCGATCGAACTCACAGCCAGCTTCGTCCGGTACCCCGCCTCCCGGGCCATCGCCTTGATCTCGATGATCCGCTCGGCGACCTCCGGCACCTCCACCTCGAACAGCCTCCGGATGAAGTCCGGGTGTGCCCGGCTCAGATAAATCTTCACCTGGCTGCCCATGTCCTTGACGTCCAGAATCAGCGCACGAACACGGTCACCCGGCGCGAACTGCTCGCCCGGGATCTGCTCGCTCCGCAGCATCACCGCCTCCGCCCGGTCCACCTGCACGATCAACGCCCCGTGGTCATACCGCTGGGCCGTCCCCGTCACGATCGTCCCCACCCGCTTGGAAAACTCCTCGAGGATGCTCTGCCGCTCGTCGTCGCGGAACCGCTGGATCATCACCTGCTTGAACGTCTGGGCCGCGATCCGACCCAGCTCCTCAGGGCTCAGATCCATCGGCTCGCCATGACGCAGCAGCTCCATCTCGCCCGTAAAACGATCAATCGTGCAGGTGAATTCTTCGGTGTCGAGCGTCTGGTAGTGCTTCCGCGCCGCCGAGACCATCGCCTGCTCCAGATCCTGGATCAACTGCTCACGCTCGATGTTGCGGTCCCGCGCGATCGAATCAAGGATCCGCATCATCTCGTTGCTGTTCACGTTCGATTCCTCCACCGACCACGGGGCCCGCCCCGCGCCGGTCGCATATGTCCGGGTTGTCGCGCCGCTCACCGACGCCCACCCGCCCGGATGGCCTCCACCGGGCGAGATCAAAAAAAACGAACCGCGAGCAGACGGAAAACTCGCGGCAGCCGAGGGTGGATACCACCCAATTCCGGGTTGGACCACGGGGTCAGATCATCCGACCCCCCGGCTCCCCGGTGTCGCGGCGCGACGGCACACACCCGGCGGCAACGCCGCCCCGTGGCCCTCCGCACTCAACGAACATCACCGACCACCGTAACCAACAACGGCCTCCGTCCCGGGCGATCCGGTCGCCCGTGCGCACACTGTAGAACCCCCGAACCCACCCGGCCAACTCCGGGCGGACCGAATCCGGGTCCGAACAATGCCGGGCCGCGTCGATCGGTTCAGTACCGATCTGAGGGCTGCAACGCCCGGATGACCTCGATCGCCTTGTTCCGGTTGCAACGCCCCAACCGGCCGATGAATTTCTTCCGCCCCTCCACGCACAGCACCACCGGGTCCCCCGCGGGCTTCTCCGTCAGGATCAGATCCCCCACCGACAACCCGGCCAGATCCCGGAACGAGATCGTCGTCTCGGCCAGCAGCCCGCTGACCTCCACCGACGCCCGCTCCAACGAACCCTCCAGCCGTTCGTGCGAGATCTGCACGCTCTCGTCCGCCCCGACCGAGAACCAGTTCTGCGTCGAAAGATCCTCCATCACCGGCTCGATCACGTTGTACGGGATGCACAGATTCATCGTCCCGGCACGGTTGGACAGCTTCATCTCCAGCCCCACCACGACCACCACCTCATTCGGGGGGACGATCTGCACCAACTGCGGGTTACTCTCGGTCGCGGTGATCTCGAAACTCAGTTTCCGAACGCTCTCCCACGCCTCGGAGAGCGCTTCGAGCCCGCGCCGTGTGACGTTCTCGATCAACCGCGTCTCGATCAGGGTCATGGGCCGCTGCGGGATGAACAATTCCTGGCTCGTGCCACCCAGCAAGCGGTCGATGATCGGGTAGATGATCAACGGGCTGATCTCCAGACACATCTGCCCCTGAAGCGTGTCGGCACTGATCAGATTGAAACTCGTCGGGTTCGGCAGCCCGCTGATGAAGTCGCCGTAGGTCATCTGCTCGCACGTCGCAACGCGGACCTCCACGATCGCGCGCAGAAATCCCGATAACGCCGCACCGAAATTCCGCGCGAACGCCTCGTGCAGTGTCTGCAACGCCCGCATCTGGTCTTTGCTCACCCGCTCGGGACGCTTGAAGTCGTACGACCGGACCTCGACCGTCGACATGTCCCGGCCCGAGCGGCTGAAGATCATCCCGGAAGTGTCTTCCTCCTCGACCTCACCGCTGGCGACCGCGGCAAGCAGGGCGTCCACATCTCCCTGATCGAGAACATCTGCCATCCGGGACCCTCCGGGCGCACAGGAGGCGCCGACTCCGCGATATCGGCCCGAGACACTGTTTTTCTTGATCCAAACAACAACCAATCTTCAGCGAGCCCGTCTCCCAAAGGGAACAATCAGCCCAACGTCCCGGGTTGACCCGGGGCCGGGGACACGCCCCCGACCAGACCACGATTGGACACAAATGCACATGCCGTCGTTCACCACACATCTGCTCCGGCTTCTCGCCATGACTCTTCTGCTCACCGTTGCCAACACCCCGGCTCGGGCTCAGGCCGGATTCGGGGGGTCGAAGGGTGATCTCTTCAGCGATCCGTTCGGCGAGCAGGCCCCGGCGGTCAAGGTCTCCGCCGCCGCCGACAGCGACGTGGTCCACCCGGGCGGCGAACTGGTCATCGCGGTGACGCTGGACCACACCGAGGGGTACCACACGAACCCGCACGATCCGGTCGTGCCCCCGGAACTGGAAGGATTCATCCCGGTCGCGACCGAGATCCGCCCGGGAGAAGGCCCCTTCCGCGTCGGCCCGATCCAGTGGCCCGAGCCGCACGAGGTCAAAGTGAACTTCACGGGCAGCGCGGTGCCCTATCTGGTGTATTCCGGTCAGGCGGTGGCATTCGTGCCCGTGCGCATCGCCCACGACGCGCCCCTCGGCCCGCTGTCGATCGACCTCGAAGTGGTGTACCAGTCGTGCGACGATGTCTCGTGCCTGCCGCCCGAGACCGTGCCGCTTTCGGTGACGGTCCGGGTCGTCGATAAGGCCGAAGACACCGGGCCTGTGCGCACGCTCGCGGGCTTCGACGCATCCGTGTTCGACTCGCCTTGGGACGACAACGGGGGCGACGCACCCGCGGCGAACGACAACGCCGAATCGGAACCGTCGACCGGCTCGGCGGAACCCGGGGCCGAGGCACGGCGCGGAGGCGGCACGTTCTTCGGGATCACGATCCCCGCGGGCGGGGGCGCGGCGGGGATGGTCGTGCTGGGCCTGCTCGGGGCGGCGGGCGGGTTGATCCTGAACCTGACGCCGTGCGTTCTGCCGGTGATCCCGATCAAGGTGATGACGCTGAGCCAGCACGCGGGCGAGAACCGGGTGCGGGCGGCGGTGCTCGGTCTGTGGATGGCGCTGGGTGTGATCGCGTTCTGGGCGGGGCTGGCGATCCCGGTGTTGTCGATCCGCGGGTTCACCGATCCGTCGCGCATCTTCGGCATCTGGTGGCTGACCGCCGGGATCGGGGCGGTGATCGCGGTGATGAGCCTGGGCCTGCTCGGGCTGTTCCAGATCACACTTCCACAGAAGGTCTACATGGTCAACCCGAAGGCGGACACCGCCTGGGGGTCGTTCGTGTTCGGCGTGATGACGGCGGTGCTGGGCCTGCCGTGCTTCGGGTTTGTCGCGGGGGCGCTGGTGCCCGCGGCGATCACGCAGGGCACCGGGTTCGTGGTCGTGCTGTTCGCCTCGATGGGCGTGGGGATGGCGCTGCCCTACCTCGTGCTGTCGATCTTCCCGGGTCTGGTCGACAAACTGCCCCGGACCGGGCCAGCCAGCGAACTCGTCAAACAGATCATGGCGCTGCTGCTGCTGGCGGCGGCGGCGTACTTCATCGGCTCGGGCACGATCGCGCTCGTCTCGTCCAAGCCCTACCTCGCCAAACTGCTGCACATCTGGGTCGCGGCGATGTTCGGCGTCGGGGCCGGGCTCTGGCTTGTGCTCCGGACGTTCCAGATCACGCGCCGGCCCACGCCCCGGGTGGTCTTCACGCTCGTCGCCGCGGTGATCGCCGGGCTGGGCCTTCTCGTCGCGGTCCGGTTCACGGACGACGCCCGCGAGGAATACGAGATCCGCGCCGCCGCGATGCGCGAGGCGTCGGACTCGGGCGCCCTGCTCACGTCGGTCTGGCTGGACTACACGCCGAAACTGAAGGAGCGGGCGCTGGCGCAGGGGAAGGTGGTCGTCCAGGATTTCACGGCCGAGTGGTGCATCAACTGCAAGGTGATCGAGAAGACCGTGCTCGGGGTCGAGCCGGTCAAGTCCGCCCTGAAGTCGGACGACACCGTGCTGCTCAAGGTGGACCTGACGGGCAAGAACCCCGACGGCGAGGCGGCGCTGGCGGCGCTGGGCCGAACGGGCATCCCGACACTGGCGATCTACGGCCCGGGCCTGGACGAGCCGTGGGTGGCCAGCGCGTACACCCCCGAGCAGGTCATCGAGGCGATCCGCCGGGCCAAGGGCGGGGGCGGTTGAACCACCAGAATCCGTGAACGCATGACCCCGGGGGAGAGCCTACTCCGCGTCGAGCCTCCGCACGATCCGCCCGGCGATCCGGGACGCGAGCACGTCGTCGCGGCCCAGAGGGGTGAGCATCCCCGGGCGGGCGCCTCGCTCGGCCAGGGCCGGGTCTCGCCAGTTCCGGCTCCCTCGCATCGTCTCCGTTTCCAGACGCCAGCCCGGTTGGCGGAGACGCCACTCGACGGCGAGCACCTCGGCCCGGATCTCGCCCGAATCGTCGGCGTCGGCCGGGGTTGAACCGGTGTCGGCGTCGCGGAACGAGACGCGGATGGTCCGGGGTTGGGTGTTGATGGTGTCGCCGATCATCTGGCCGACCGAACGGGTCTCGACGCCGAGCGGGTTCATCAGGCCGGCGAACGTCTTGGGGGCGGTGAGAATCTCACCATCGGCGGCGTCGATCCGTTCGAGTGTGTACCCCGCACGGCGGAGTTCGTCGCGGGCGGCCTCAAAGGCTTGCTGATACCTCGACGCGGGCAGTGTGAACACCCTCGAACCCGCCCCGGCACCGGCGCACCCGGCGAGCAGGCAACCCATCACGATCAACAGCATCCATCGCATCTGGGTAGTCTAGGTTGTATCCGATGGCGCAACGAGCGCCGGGCATGAGGGAGTGGAGCATGGCGACAGAGGACAGGACCGCTCCATCACGGTCGCGGCTCTTTGTGGAGGATGGAGGGGAGAAAGGCGCCCTCACTTCCGCTCGGGTCTCTTTTTTGGATGAAGAGAGAAGAGAGAGACGGGCTGGAAGCCCATCCCACGAGAAGGAGGAGGAAGAGGAGGAGAGACGGGCTGGAAGCCCGTTCCACCGAGAGGAAGGAGAGAGGAAAGCACTCCCTTACGATCGTGGCTCTTTTGGTGAAGACTCACGAACTTGATCAGGAGGGGCATCGGCCGCCCGCGAGATAACCTCCCACGCGCGCACGATGTGGCGGAATTCGGTATGCGGCGAGCCGGGGACGAAGCGGATGGTGTATCGGCCGTCGGCGGGCGCGGCGGTGTGGCTGAGCATGATCTCGCCGGCGGTGTTGATCTTTTCGAGGAGGGCACGGGTCGCGTCATCGCCCGCCCTGAGCGCGAAGCAGACCAGTGCCGCGCTGCGGGGCGTGACGAGATCGAACCGGTCGTCGCGTCGGATCTGTTGCTCGAACCACTCGGCCCAGGCGGTGTGTCGGCGGATGTGCGCGCGCAGGCCTTCGACGCCGTAGTGGCGCAGGACGAACCAGAGTTTGAGCGCGCGCATCCGCCGGCCGAGGGGGATCTGCCAGTCGCGGTAGTCGATCACGCCGCCGGTGTCCGATGCTTGGTTCCGGAGATACTCGGGCGTGATCGAGAGCGCGTCGGTGAGGGCGTTGCGATCGCGGACCCAGAACAGGTCGCAATCGAAGTTGGTGAGGAGCCACTTGTGGGGGTTGATGCAGAGGGAGTCGGCGTGCTCGACACCGTCGAGGACGCGGCGGAACTCGGGACAGACCGCAGCGGACCCGAGCCAGGCGGCGTCGACGTGCAGCCAGACGGGGCGGTCGGGGTGGATCTCGTCGAGCACGCGGCGGATGCCGGCGATGTCGTCGACGGCCCCGGTGCCGGTGGTGCCGACCGTGGCGGCGACCATGACGGGGCGGGGCGGGGGGCTTGATTCGAGGTTGCGGCGGAGATCGTCGAGGTCCATGCGCCCGTCGGGGTGGGTTTTGATGAGCCGAACGTGGCGGAGGTCCTCGGGGCCGGCGGCGATGCCGGCGATCATGGCGGCCTTGGTGACGGAGGAATGGGCCTGTTCGCTTGTGACGACGCAGATTTCGTCGGTGTCCGGTTGGCGGTGTGACCGGCTACGGCCACGTGCGGCGAGCAGTGCGGCGAGGGTGGCCTCGCTGGCGGTGCCCTGGATGACGCCGTTGCCTTTGAAAAAATCGGGCAGAGCGAACAGGTCGGCGCACCAGTCGAGGGTGCGGGTTTCGAGCTCGGTGGCGGCGGGGCTTGTGGCCCAGAGCATGCCGTTGACGTTGAGCCCGACGCCGGCGATCTCGCCGAGGATGCCGGGGCCCGAGGCGTTGCAGGGGAAGTAGGCGAAGAAGCCGGGGTGTTGCCAGTGGGTGAGGTTCGGGGTGATGATGGTGTCGAGGTCGCGGAAGACGGCGTCCCAGCCGGGGGCGGTGTCTTCGAGCGAATCGGGGAGGGCGGCGAGCACGTCCCCCGGTTGGGTGGGGGGCATGACGGGTCGGCGTTCGAGCGTGGCGAGGTAGTCGGCGATCCAGTCGACCATGCGGTGGCCGAGGGCGCGGAATTCGTCCGG
>JALWOY010000128.1 GCA_027083355.1 Phycisphaerales bacterium
GGGCTTGTGGTGTGGTCTGATACCCCTCGATGCATGCAAAGAAAAGAGCCCGGAGCGTCAGCGACGGGCCGTGCGTGTTGTTGTCATCCACCCGGTCTTCGGCCCCGCGCTCACGCTTGGGGCTCTTGCGCCATAAAGCACAGGAATCATCTGGAATCCATATGACGAGGTCCAAGGCCCGAGAACCACGGCATCCGCCGGGTTGGGGGCGGGGCGGGCTTCAGATTATGCCGTGGTTTTCCGATGGTTCTCGGTCGGGGGTGATGGTCGGGTGCGGGCCGGGACGGTGATTCAGAGCGGAAGTGGCGGCTTTGGGTCGATCCGGGGGCGTCGACGGGCCGTATCGAACGAGAGAGTCGGCCCCGGTCTTCGTTGTGGATGAAGACCGCGGGGCATTGACAGCGGGACTCCGCGGATTTATTTTCACGCCTTGCGGGCCTCGCGTGATGACGTGCGCGGGTCGGATTCAGGATGAGCCAGCCAGAACCCAAACTCAAAGCCGATACCGACGCGCCGCTCTCGGCGGAGGACACGGCTGGATATGTCCCACCGCCGGACGACGCGGGGATGTCGGCGGAAGAGATCGACGAAGCGCTCAAGGCCGAGGCGGAGAAGAGCGGGACGAATCTCGACACACTGATCGGGCGGGCGGTGATCGAGCAGGGTCTGGCGACGACGGCGCAGGTGCAGCACTGTCTGGCGCTCGCCAAGGGGATCGAGGACCCGAACGAGCGGACGCTCTGGAAGCTTCTGGTCAACAACGGGTACGCGACGACGAGCCAGATGATGCGGCTGCGCGAGCGTCTGGAGGACGAGCGCAAGGGCATCCCGGGCTACACGGATTTCAAGGAGCTGGGCCGGGGGGCGATGGCGCGGGTCTACCGCGCCAAGCAGCGGAGCCTGGACCGGTACGTCGCGGTGAAGATCCTGCCGAGCAAGTTCGCGGGCAACGTCCAGTTCATCGAGCGGTTCTTCCGCGAGGGTCAGGCGGCGGCGAAACTGAACCACCCGAATATCGTGCAGGCGTTCGACGTGGGCCAACACCGCGACACGTACTACTTCGTGATGGAGTATGTCGACGGGCGGACGGTGCACGACGACATCGTGGCGAACAAGCGGTACGAGGAGAAGGACGCGATCGAGGTGGCGATCCAGGTGGCCGAGGCCCTCGAACATGCGCACGAGCGGGGGCTGATCCACCGCGACGTGAAACCCAAGAACATCATGATCACCAAGCAGGGTGTCGTGAAGCTGGCGGACATGGGCCTGGCGCGCGCGATGTCGGACAAGGAGGCGGCGGAGGCGGAGAAGGGCAAGGCGTTCGGCACGCCGTACTACATCAGCCCCGAGCAGGTGATGGGTCTGGATTCGGTCGGCCCGCAGAGTGATATTTACTCTCTGGGCGCGACGCTGTACCACATGGTGACGGGCGTGGTGCCATTCGAGGGCAAGGACCCGTCGGAGGTGATGAAGAAGCATCTCAAGGCGCCGCTGACGCCGCCGGATCATGTCAACCCGAAGCTCTCGGCGGGGATCAGCGAGGTCATCGAGATGATGATGGCCAAGAAACCGGCCGAGCGGTACAAGTCCTGCAAGGACCTGCTCATCGATCTGCGTGCGTTGCAGAACGGGGAGACGCCCCCGATCGCGCACAAGGATCTTGGGACGATCGAGGGGCTGGAATCGCTCGCCGAGGCCGAGGCCCGGGCCCCCGCCGAGATCCCGGTGCATCCCGATTCGGGCGGGTCTTGGACGGACGTGTTCACGGAGCCGTTATTCTTGATCGTGCTGGCGTTGTTTATCATCAGCATCGCCGTGAACGTGGTCCAGTTGGCGAGTTGATCCCCCGAACATTGGGGTTTTTCCTGCTTGCTTTGCGGGTGCGTCCGAAATAGATTTATCCGCACGGCGGATCGGGCCGAGAACCGATCCCGGTTGCACGCATGGAGCCGACCGTCCCGAGATGATCCCGACACGCCCCGACCCGCGGAGACTGCCAACCCGAACCCGGGCGATGCCCCGGCGGGCGTCGTGGTCGCGGTCGAGGGTGGGCGGGCCGGCGCGGTCTTGTCCGGGGTGTCCTCGATGACGACGCACCGGGCGGCATCCGTGTTTGTTTTCAGTCACCGAACGATTGCCCGGCGGTCGGTCCCCGCGTGCGTGGGGGCGGTTCGTCCGGGCGTGTCCGCTTTGTAAAGGAGAATCAAGATCGCACGCCGTTTCTATATGAGGGGTCCGGCCCACGTGCAGCGCACGCGGGTGAACCACATGATCCGTATCTCGCCGATCCGCCTGATCGGTGCCGACAACGAGCAGATCGGGGTGATCGACACGCACGAAGCGCTGCGGATGGCGCAGGAGGCGGGGCTCGATCTGGTGGAGGTCGTCGCGGACGCGCGGCCCCCGGTCTGCAAGATCATGGACTACGGGAAGCACAAGTACGAGCTGTCGAAGAAGCAGCAGAAATCCCGGGCCGCGGGCAAGCAGCACGAGCTCAAGGAGATCCGCCTCGGGCGGTCGATCAAGATCGACAAGCACGACGTGGCGATCCGCGTCGATCAGGCCCGCAAGTTCCTGATGGCGGGCCACAAGGTGCAGATCACGCAACGCTTCCGCGGCCGGGAGATGATGCACAAACAGCTCGGGCTCGACCGCCTGCGGCAGATCTGCGACGAGCTGAGCGATATCTCCAAGATCGAGATGGCGCCCCGATGGATGGGGCGGCAGACGAGCATCGTGCTCGCGCCGGACAAAGACCGCATCGAGGCGATCCGCCGGAAGATGTCCAAGGAAGAACGCGAGCGGGCCGAGCGCGAGCTGGAGGAGGCCGAGCAGGCCCGGCTCGAAGCGCTCGAGGCCGACGAGGTGGACGACGAGACGCCCGAGGATCAAGAGGCGGAGACCGCGAAGAAGTCCGACGGCCGACGGGACAAGCCCAAGAGCGGCAAGGGCACGAAACGCGGCAAGGGCCCGGCCGACAACCGGGCGTCCAACCCTGTTGATGATGAGATCGCCGATCTCCTCGGCGAGGCGTAACCGAATCGGTGATACCTACGATCCGCGGTGACACGGGAACGATTCAGCGTGATCGTCATCGGCGGGGGCCACGCCGGCATCGAGGCCGCGTGGGCGGCGGCGAATCTGTTGCCGTGTTCGGGATCGGAATCGAAACAAGCCGCGACCCTGAAGGAGCGGTCTGGTCACAGTGAGAAACCGCTTTCTGACGGGCGTGGCTCGTCAGATCAGGGATCCCCTTCCGTCGCGCTGGTCACGCTCGACCCGTCCAAGATCGGCGAGATGTCGTGCAACCCTGCGATCGGGGGGCTGGCCAAGGGGCAGCTCGTCCGCGAGATCGACGCGATGGGCGGGCTGATGGGCCTGCTGGCCGACGCGACGGGCATCCATTTCAAGGTGCTCAACACGTCCAAAGGCCCGGCCGTGCACGGGCCGCGGTGTCAATCGGACAAGGTGGCCTACGCCGAGGCGGCGAGGGCGGCGATCGCGTCGAGGCCCGAGATCGAGGTCATCGGCGGGGCGGTCGAGACGCTGCGGGTGCAGGGCGGACGGATCACCGGCGTCGGCGTGCGCACGCCGGGGGGGGATGTTGTTCTTGAAGCCGACGCGGTCGTGCTCACCACGGGCACGTTTATGCGCGGGCTGATGCACGTCGGGGATACCCGGTCGCCCGGGGGGCGGTTCGGCGAGGCGGCCGCGGGGCCGATCTCGGACGCGCTGCGCGATCTCGGGTTTGAACTGGGCCGGCTCAAGACGGGGACGCCCCCGAGGCTGCGGCGTGGGTCGATCGACTGGGAGAGCCTGCCCGAGCACCCGGGCGACGACGTGCCCAGACCGTTCAGCGATCTGAGCGTCGATCGCGGAGGTAACCCCTCGCTCACGCTCGGGGCTCCTTTTCGGGAACTCTCGGAGCGTTTCCCGGTGCTTGAGCAGGTGGATTGTCGGCGGACGCACACCACACCGGGGGCGCACGAGATCATCCGGGAGAATCTGCACCGGGCGCCGCTGTTCACGGGGCAGATCGATGGGGCGGGGCCGCGGTATTGCCCGAGCATCGAGGACAAGGTCGTGCGTTTCGCGGGCCGGGATTCGCACGGGGTGTATCTCGAACCCGAGTCTCTGCGCACGGACTGGGTGTATTGCAACGGGATCTCGTCGAGTCTGCCGGCCGATGTGCAGGACGAGATTGTGCGCACGATGCCGGGGTGCGAGCGGGCGGAGATCCTGCGGTACGGCTACGCGGTCGAGTACGACATGGTCAGGCCGCACCAGATCCGGGCGACGTGCGAGACGCACGCGGTGGGGGGGCTGTTCCTGGCCGGGCAGATCAACGGGACGAGCGGCTATGAAGAGGCCGCGGCGCAGGGGCTGATCGCGGGGATCAACGCGGCGCGGCTGTCGCGGGGCGAGGCGGCGGATTTCACGCTCGGGCGGGACGAGGCGTACATCGGCGTGCTGATGGACGACCTCGTGACCAAGACGCCCGTCGAGCCGTACCGGATGTTCACGAGCCGGGCCGAGCATCGGTTGTTGCTGCGTGCGGACAACGCGGCGGACCGGCTGACGCCCGTGGCCCGTCGGCTCGGCCTGCTGGAGCACACATCAATCGGTCGGCTCCGTTCGGCCCGATTCGATGATCGCACGGCCCAGCGCGAGTCGTTGATGCGTGAGATCGAGCGCGCCCGCCTCGGCGGTGTGCCGCTTCGCGAAGCCCTGATGAAAAACGGGTTCGGCGTCAACGATCTTCGGTCGGCGATGCCCGGCGCGCGGGCCGACGGCGCGGTGTGGGAGACCGTTCTGGCGGATCTGCGTTACGAGCCGTATGTGCGTCGGCAGCACGCGGAGGTACGCCGCCAGGCGGTGATGGAGGGGCGGCGGATCCCGCGGGATCTGATTTTTTCGGAGGTCGTCGGTCTGCGGAGCGAAGCGCGCGAAGCGCTCGAGACGTTCCGGCCCGAAACATTCGGCCAGGCGGGTCGGCTCGAGGGCGTGACGCCCGCGGACCTGACGCTGCTGGCGGTGCACGCTCGGAAATCGAGGCGGGGTTGACGCGAGCAATCGGGTTCCGTTTCGGACGCCGAGGTTGTCAAACGAAGGATTGTGTCGGGGGTTTTGGGGTGCATTCGATCGGATACACCGATTGCGTGTCCGCCGGTGTCCATTTGCTGAAACACGAGCACTGGCAACAAGTTGTCGGTGGTACACGTCCCATCAACAGTGCCACCCGCCTGCAAAAGAGCCCGGAGCGTTAGCGACGGGCAGGGGGTGCTGTCGTGCTCCCCGGTCTTTGGCCCCGCGCTCACGCTTGGGGCTCTTGGTGTTCGTGCCATGGAACGCGTCCCATGAACAGTGCCACCCGCCCGCAAAGAGCCCGGAGCGTCAGCGACGGGCCGGGGGTGCTTCACGCGGCGCTTGGCCCCGCGCTCACGCTTGGGGCTCTTGGCGCTCGTGCTATGGAACGCGACCCATGAAGAATGTCAGCCGACGTTGGTTGAACGGGAAGAGGACCGCCCGTTCCAGGTTCAGAACAGCCCGAGCACGGCGTGCTCGGCGGCCGCGAGCAGATTCATCGACCATGCCGCCACGGGATCGAAACCGAACCAGAAAAACAGGATGAACCCGCCGAGCATGATCCACTGGCCGTGCTCGCTGTACGCCAGATCGCGGTAACCGCGGGAGAGATTCGCCGCGATCCGTCCGCCGTCGAGCGGGAGGACGGGCAAGAGGTTGAACACGGCGAGCACGATGTTCAGCCACACACCGAGCCGGAAGAAGATGACGAAGTTCGTCATGAGTGGCTCGCCCACGCCGGCCCGCCCGGCGAGGACCTCCCAGAGGATGAGCAGGACGAAAGCGGCCGCGGCGATGGCGATGTTCGTCGCCGGCCCGGCCAGTGCGACCCAGGCCTCGGCGCGTCGGCCCCGCAGGCGTGTCGGGTCCACGGGCATCATGCCCCACGCGATCCCGATGACGGCGAAGGCCGCCAGGCTCCACGGGCCCATGTGCACCAGGGGGTTCCACGTCATGTGCCCGGTGTCGCGGGGGGTGGTATCGCCCAGTTTGAGCGCGGCCCAGCCGTGGGCCAGCTCGTGCAGAACGATCGACCCGATGACGAGCACGACCCACGAGACGAGTTTGGCCGGCCCCCGGTTCGGGTCATTCAGGAGATCGGCGATCCACCATCCGCTCATGCGCAGACGATAGCACACGCGGCCGATCAATGGATCACCGGGGTTGTCGGTGGTTCGTCGGTGTTGTGGGCACGCGTTGGCCGGGGAATGCTTCGGTCGATCGAGCCGAGGGGGTTCGGTTCATCCGGGCTCGACCCACGCGCCGTCGCGATACACGCTGCGGGACGGGTCGACGCCGACGGCGGGGCAGACGGCCGCGGGGTCTGGATCGCGCAGCGGCTCGCCGAGGTCGGAAGCAAGTTGGGCGCTCCACGACCGCTGCACGCCGGAGAGCACGCGGGATTCGAACCGGAGCGTGGCGAGGAACCCCTGTTCGCCGAGTTCCCATCCCGGGTTGCCCCGGCATGTGAAGCACCGGACATCGACATTCTGTCCGTCGCGGACCGTGCGGACGATGCGCTCGTTGTGGCATTCGGGGCAGGGCCAGCGTCGGGCCTGTTCGTCCAGGATCGAGAGCACGTCGCCGGGGCCGGTGCCGGTCAGCAGCCCCGCGTAACGGGTGAACACGTCGCGGACGGCCGGGTCGCGGAGCAGCTCTCGCGCTCTTGCGCCCTCCCCGGCCCGGAGCAGCCCGAGGGTCGTGGCGGCGCGAAGGGCGGCCCGGGGCGTGACGTCCCGCCGGGTTGTCCGGCTCCAGTCGGGCTGGTTATAGCGGGGCTCGATCAGGCGGGCGATGGACCACAACCAACGACGATCACGCTCGAAACGGGCGGTATCGGCAAGGGCGATGCAGGCGCTGGTCTGGGTCGAGGGGTCCCGGCCCGAGAGTCGGGCCGATTCGTAGGCGAGCGCGAACAGACGCCGGGCGAGGTCGATCGCGCCGAGGGCGGCGACCTCTTCGCCGAGGTCGAGGTACGCGGCCGGATCGGCGGGGTTGAGCGCGGCGAGCCGGGCTTCGATGTCCGGCATGGTTTCGACCAGCCGGGCGGGGATCTCCGGTTCGGCGTCGGGCCGGTCCGGCGCGGTCCGGGCGTTCACGCTGTTCTGGACGAGCACCAAGGCGATCGCGATGGCCAAGACGTTGCGGTTCATCCGTTGCCCCCCCTTCCAGTTTCGCTCTCCCCGGCTCGATCGCCGAGACGGATCAAACGCAAAGAGAGCATGAAGCGTTCGGTGCGTTCGATCTGGAGGAGAACGTTGCGGTCGAGCGTGCGTTCGGTCCGGAGCGTGTCGAGCATCTCGGCGATTCGGCCCGTCGCGCCGGGCTGCTCGGCGGCGATCACCTGTGCCATCATTTCGGCCAGGGCGAGCTGCTGGGTGTGGAAGCGTTGCACCAGACCGTCGGCCATGGCGAGGCGGGCCCGGCGTCGGCGTTCGATCTCGTCGACGGAATACCCGGCCAGCCCCGCGGGTGCCCGCCGAGACGCGAGCGCGGCCCACTGTTCATAGAGCACCTGCGCCGAGACGGCCGCGGGCGGCGGGGGGGTGTTTCCTGTGGGATCGATACCCGCGATCGACCCCGATCGCAGGATGCCGTACGCCTCGTCGAGCAGCCCGGCCAGCGCGTCGATCCGGGCATACGGGCCCCGGCCCGCGATGAGCTGGAGCAGGCGTTCGACGACCGCCCGGCGTGCCCGGGTGGGCCAGTCCGGGGCCTCGATCGGGGGCAACGGGACACCCGCGGCGAGTTCGACAATCTTGGCGTTGCGCTGCGTCCGTGGCATCAGCGGCAACGCCTCCAGCACCGCGTTGACGATCGTCGGCTGGTCCATGAACAGCTCGGCGACCCCCGCGGCTTTGTCTCTCACCTGCCTGGGCGAACCCCGCAACGCCTCGGTCACGAGCACCTCGGCCGCCATCGGACCGAGCCGGTCCTGCTGCGCCGAGAGTTTGTCGAGCAGGGCAAGCCGGCGGGGGATGTGCGAACCCTCCGAAAGATACGTTTCGGCCCAGGTTCCCGTGTCGGGGGTGAACAGGGCCGATGCGTCGGTACGGGTGTCGCTGTCCAGCACGGCTTCGATCGGGTCATCGAGCGTGTCGAGCAGGGCCGACGCGGTGTCGATGTGCGCACGCCAGAGGCTCTCGCCAGCCGCGTTGAGGCGTGCGTATCTCACGACCGAGGCGAGTTTCTCGGCGTCGTCGCGCCCGGGCGAGGGCTCGTGCAGCAGCGCCTCGCGGGCCGCGACGGTGAACGCGGCGGCCGTATCGGACCGATCGGACGCGTCGGTGATCTGCCACCGTTCGTTGTAGACATCACGCAGACGCCGGCGGTCGTACTCGCTGGCGCCCCTCGGCAGGACCATCGAATGATCGACGCCCTCGGCCTTGCTGACGGTCGCCAACGCGAGCGTGACGACGTGCAGATCGTCGGGTTCGATCGAGCGGTCGTCGAATGCCCGGATCAGCCAGACACGGGCCGCGCTGCCGGGTCTCCAGTTCATGGCTGCGACGATCCCCGAGACGACTTCGTCGAAGGCGCCGCCGGTTTCTCGCAGATGCAGCAGGCCCTCCAGCGCGTTGATCAGCAGTGATTCCTCGAGCGCGCCGTCGCCCTCGGCCGCGGCGTGGACAATGCCCGGCCACTCGGCCCACCCCGCGCGGGATTCGTCCGTCAGGGGGGGACGGCTCAGCGTAGCAGCGATCGAGCGCAGCGCCGCCACCGCGCCGGCGCGGAACGTCGAGGCGCTGGGGGCCAGCCCCGTGCCGCCGAGTTCAAGCAGCGTGGAATCGATCCGCCGCATGATCGAACCCGGAAGATTCTGTTCACGCCGGAGTCGGACGAGCATCCCCACGGACCACACGGCCCGGCGGATGCTGTCGGGGGCTGCCGTCGGGTCGGCCGCGGTGGCGCCGGCTTCGATCGCCGACATCGCCCGGTCGATCGTGTCGGATCGCCCCGCGATGCGGTAGATGAAACCGATGATCTGATCGCGTGCGGCGAGCCGATCGACCGGCGAGAATGCCGTCCATCGCGTCGAGAGGGCGTCGATCGCGGTGCGGAACGTGTCGGTTGCGGCTTCCGGGTCGATCGCGGCGGCGTCGTTGGCGACTTCGAGCTCGTGGATGATCGCCGGCGCGTTGTCCAGATGTCGACCGACCGTCTCTAGCTCGGGTTCTTCCGGCGGTGGTGGCGGTGGCGGCGCTGCGGGGGGACGCGTGACTTGCGGCGCGGGGATCGGTGCGGGCGCCGGCTTGAGAGTCAACCTCCACGCGACCCAACCACCCGCGGCGAGCACGACAAACACGGCGATCGTCAGCAATACTGCCGCGACGGGCGACATCCCTGTGTTCTCGACCTCGCCCCGCTCGGCTCGCGGGGCATCACGCCCGGGCGTGCCATCGAGCCCGGACGGGGCCTCGCGGTCGGTGTGCCGATCCCGAGGTTGTGGGGCCGCGGGCTGCGCGGGGATCGGCGCCGGGCGTTTCAGAAGCGTCATCGCCCGGAGCGCCTCGTCGGTGCTGAAGCCGCGTTCGTGTGCGATCATGAAAAATCGCCGCATCGCCCGCGTGTTCCAACCGCCGGCGACGGCGATACACCGGAGCAGGTCGGCCTGAAGGATCGCCGGCGGCTGCCCACGATCCGAACCTCGGCCCGAACCACGACCGGAACCGGGGCCGGGCGTCGTGGACGGCGGCGCGGGGGAGCGATCGGGAGCACGGCCGGCCGATCCGTCGGCGTGCAACCGGCGGAGCAGTTCCCGTCTCACCTCGTGATCGAGCAGGTTCGCGGCGGCGGCGTGCGCGGCGAGCCTCGCCTCGTCGGCCGGGGGCGTGCGGGATTCGGGGTGTGCGTCGATGCGTTCCATCACGCGGTGCAGCGCGTCGAGCACCTGCTGCTCGGAGACGTCGGCGACGGGAAGCCCGAGCACGCCGAACGGGCCGTTGAACGCCGCGTCAGGGCCGAGGAACCTCGACACGGGGTCCACCTGCGGGACGGATTGGTGGTCGCGTGGCGTCATGGCCCGCGCCCCCCTTCACCGAGCCGGCGCTTGAGTTGCCGGAATCGGCTCGCCCACGGCTCGGGTCCGAGATCCGGGTAGAGAAGTTCGTGTTGATGCAGCGCGCGGACCGCTTCGGATGGGTCGAGCCGAGCGAGAATCTCGATCGTTCGATACCTCGCCTCGAACCAGTCGGGCCCGTCTTTGGGCAGCGAGGCGGCGAGTTGCGACCAGGCGTCGTAAGCGAGTCGGGTGTCGCCCGAGTCCTCCGCGTTGCGGCCCAGGCGGCGGAGCAGGTCGGCGGTGGGGGTGTACTGCTCGCGGACGCGCCGGTCGAGATCGAGCGCCAGGGCGAGCATGTCGCGGTCTTCCCGCATCCGCCACAACGCGGTCGCGGCGCGGGCGGTCACATCGGCGGTCGAGAGCATGGAGCTCGGGACCGTGCCCTCGCCGATGAGCCGGGACCCCATCGCGACCACGTCGGCCGCATCGTCCGGATCGTTCGAGGCGATCCAGCGTTCGGCGGCTCGCGAGAACAGGAAACGATCCGCCGCGTGGAGGAACGGCCCGCCGATCTGCGCCAGGTGTTCGTGCGCCGCTTTCTGTGCGTCGAGATCACCCACGGCGAGGGCGTACTGAAGCCGGCGGTAGGTCAGCTCGCCGTCGAGATTGCCCGCGATATCCCGCCCGGTCCGGACGCGGATCTCGTCGAGGGCCGACAGCGCCCGCCTCGCCGCGGCGGGGTCCGTGACCATGGGTGTCAGCGCGGTGTCGAGCACCTGCCGGATGCGCAGCAGCGTGCTGTCGATCTCGATCTGCGTGCTCGGAGAGGACGAGTCGCGCAGCGAACGCAGCGAGGACTCGATCAGATCGAATGCGATGGGGATGAACCGGCCCGCCAGCTCGCTGCGCACAGGTTCGTCGGCCGAGGTGTACGCCTTATAGAGAAGATCCGCGGCGTGGCGGTGCGCCGGTTCGTACAACGCCGACTCACTCGGGATATCGAGCAGGATCGACAGCACCGTCTGCCGATCGAACAACCCGTCGTCGGCGAACCGCAAGAGGAGCCGGGCGGAACGCTCGTTGTGCGGGTAGGTCCGCGTGAACAGCACCACCGCGGCGTGGAGATCACTCCGGAGATCCGTCCGCCCCTGCTCGACGGCACGCTCCAGGGCGACGATCTGCATCCACAACGCCTCGGCGTGTTTCGGGCCGGGCTCGAGCATCGCCGCGGTCTGCCCGAAGCGTTCGGCCGCCTCCGCGGGGGAGTCCTTGTAATACAACGCCATGCCCAGCATCAGCCCCGTCGCGGCGTGTTCCTCCTTGAACGCCCCGGCCTGTTCGCTCTCGAACGCGTGGGCGAGCAGATCGGCGGCCTTGAGATACGCGGCCATCACGGCCGGGTCGCGCGTGGGTTGTGTCGCGTCGAGCCCGGCGTCCGCGTGGGCCTTCCTGGCGTCGCGGTAGAGCCGGAGCCCGCGCACATACAGCCCGATGAACCCCTCGTCGCCGAGCGGGAGCGTCCCGAAGCGTTCGGTGAGGTCGAGCACCTGGGCCACGGCGCCGCGTGCGATCAGGTCGCTGAGCGCGGCCCGGATGATCGGTTCGGTGGCGTCACGCCGGCGCGCGTCCGCGTCGGGCGCCCGGGCGGCCCGCAGCGTCAGGATCGCCAGCAGCCGGGCCTCGTTCACCTTCATCGGCTCGGTCGCCCGGGCGTCGAGCGGGGCGACGCGGCGTCGTTCGACCGTCCGCGCGAGGGTGTCCCAGCGTCGGGCCGACGCGAGCAGTGTGACCTTCCGCGAGAACATCTGCTCGCGGACGCCGGGGTGGATGTCGTCGGCCTTCTCGAGCGCGTCGAGCCACATGAGAGCCGAGACGTGCCGCCCGCGGAGCGACTCGCACAGCGCGACACCCATCGCCGCTCGGGCGACGTGCTCGTAGCGCAGCAGCGACCTCGGCATCTGGTCGAGTGTCGGGTCCTTCCCGTCGGCGCCGAGGATGAACCCGAACGACCTGATCGCCTTCTCCGCCCGCGCGGGTGAATCCGTCAGCAACGCGAGGTAGTAGAGCGACCAGCCCGCGTAATACTTCGAGAGCGAACGCTGCCGACGAGCCTCGGCCAGATCCGCTCGGAGCGTGAACAGATCCTTCACCCCCCCGGCCCGCTCGCGCCGTTCCAACGCGTCCACACGCCGGTCGGCCCGGGTCCCCAGCAGGACGAGATCGGCCGAGATCGATTCGAACGAGTCGATCGCGTCGCGCACGGCGGCGTCGCCCGCGAGCCCGAGACGCGCCCGCTCGGCGGCGCGTTCCGCGGTCAGATAACGGGCACGGATCAGGGCGATACGCAGATCGAACGTGTCCGCCGACGGGATCTTTTCGAGCAGTTCGCCGCTGAGACGCACAAGCTCGTCCCGCCGCGGACCGGGGCTCGCGTCGGCGAGCATGTCGGCGTAGACCCGGCCGAGCCGGGCGGCGATCTCCGCGCGTTCAGGCCCGTTCGCGAGTTTCAGCCGTTCGCGCAGCTGTTCGGCGAGCAGACGGTCCAGCCCGTTGTCGCGGAGGAACGTCTCGAGCAGATCCTCGGGCGCATCGCCCCCCGCCCGGCCCATCGCCGCGGGCAGCAGCACCACAATCAGCGCGGCGATCAACCGGCCTGTTCGGCTATGGCTGCGACGACGGCACATAACTCCTCTTGAGAAAGCCCGCGTCGTGGGCGGCCTGCAGCGCGGCGGCGGCGTCGGCGATCGGGACATCATCACCGACGCGGAACACCACCCCCTGCTCTTTCGGCAACGCACGAAGCAGGTTGCGAAGGCTGTTGATCGAGCGGAGCCGGCGGGCACCGATCTCGTAAACCGTCACCCCGTCGGCCGTCCGCAGCCGGACGATCTGCGGCTCGAGCACGCTCGCACCGCCCCCGCCCTCGGTCGCCAGGGCCGACGACAGTTTGTCCTCGTCGGACGAAAAACTCGCCGTGACCATGAAAAAGATCAGCAGCAGGAACACGACATCGATCATGCTCGTCATCGGGAGCACGCCGAGGATGGGGTCGTCTCCGCCGGTACGGTTCCTCAGACGCATCTCACCCGCCCCCCGCCTCGGTCCGGGTCGCGACCGACCAACGCCGCACGCCCCGGCTCGCGAGTTCCGTGGCCAGACGGTTCAACGCCCCCGCCGCGGCGTTGCGGTCCGGGCGGACCAGCACCGTCACATTCTCGGCGCCCCCCGAACGCGCGATCTCCCGCTCGACGAGCGCAACAACCCGGTCGAACGTCATCGGGCGGGTATCGACGACATACGCCCCCTCCTCCGTGATATCGACCACCAGCGAAGGGGTCGTCGCCTCGGCCCCCTCGCCCGGCTCGACCGGCAGATCCACCGGCGTGCGGGAGATCTGCCCGAACTGCGACGTGAACATGAAGAAAATGATCAGCTGCAGCACCACGTCGATCATCGGCGTCAGGTCGAACGTGCGGATTCTCGGTCGGCGGCGACGCGTCATTCATCGCCCCCCGGCGGCACGCGGCATCGCCGCGGGCTGGGCAGCCCGGACCGGCCCACCCCGGGTAGGCTGTGCGGCACCCGCGGGCGGGGGCGCGTGCTCGATATTGACGGTGAGCTCCTCGATCGTCTCCCCGATCTCGGTCACCAGATGATCGATCCGGTTGCGGAAGTAGGTGTAGATCGCCGTGCAGGGGATGGCGACGATCAGGCCCATCACCGTGGTGATCAACGCCTCGGAGATATTCCCGGCGAGCGAATCCGGCCGCACGGGGCCCTCTGTCACACTGATCGTGTCGAACGCGCCGACCATCCCCACGACCGTCCCGAGAAGCCCCAGCATCGGCGCGATCGAAGCCGTCAACCCGATGATGTCCGTCATCCGTTGCAGCCTGGCGATCTCCTGCTCGGCGATCTCCTCGATCGCGTTTTTCAGTTCGAGATAGCCGAAAGGTGAACGGGCGCAACGCGTCAAAGCCCGCCCCAGCACGCGCGTGAGCAGGCACTGGTTCTCCTCGTGCTCGCAATAGGCGATCGCCCCGCCCACGTCGTGCGCCTTGAGCAGGCCGTCGAGATTCACGATGTGGTCCTCGGGCGCCAGGCGGGAGATCCGGAGCGTGAAAAACTGCGCGATGATCACGGCCGTGACGAACAGCGACAGCGCGATGATCAGCAGCCCCACCTCGCGGGACTCGGCGATATATTGCAGGAGTGTCCGGGAGACCCCGCCCGGATCGGCGGTGGCGAGCATACAGAACGTCATGGTGCGGGGTTCCTTTCGATGCGCCCGGGCGCAGCCGACCTCGGGCCTTGCAACGCCGGGGATGCCAGCGCCGGGTGCGACGGCAAAAGCCGACGGAGTTCGTTTTCGAGCACACCCGCGGCGTGCTCATCGCCGAGGGCGCGGCAGCCGATCACCGCGTCGGCCAGCGCGAGCCCGTGCATGTAGGGCGACGACCCACGCGGGTCGGTGTGCAGCGAGAGCAGTTCGAGCACGCCACGCAGACGCAGATGCTCGTCGTCCTCACGCAGGAGCGAACGGCCGATCGCCACCGTCGCCCACTCGACACGCCACCGGGCCCGGCCGGGTGCCCGCTCCCGGTCGAGCGTGCGACGCGCCTCCCCGCGTGCCTCGGGCCCGCCCACCTGGGCCGCCACCATCGCCGCGACGAACGCCCCGCCCTCGCGGCGTTCGGCGATCGTGCCCGCCCGGCCGAGATCGTCGGGGTTGATCGGATACCCCACCGCGTGTCGGGCCGCCGCACGGTACAGCACCCACATCGCCCACGCGACCTCGTCGCCCGTCTCCGCCGCGGGCATCTCGGCGAACGCACGGGCGGACTGATCGTCCAGCCAGAGCGGCGGCAGCGACGGCGCGAGCCATGTGCCGGGGTCGATCGCGGGCGAGTCGAGACCCCAACGCGGCTGGGACGCGGGCGAAGAGGCGAGGTTCGCGTACAGATCCAGCCACGCAGACAACGCGGCGGCCCGCGCGCCGCGCCGAAGACGGCACCGCATCAATCCCTCGGCGACCGCCGCCGCCGTCGGGCCGGCGACGCCCCGGTATTTCTCGAATAAAGCCTCGAACAGCGGCTCGGCCCCGAAGGCGTCCCCGCGTTCGAGCCGACCGATCGCTCGCCATGCCACCTTGCCGAGTTCGAGATACGGGGCGGCACCATCGGCCCCGTCGCCCGAAACGGCGCGCACACGGTCCCACCCGATCACCGCGGGCCGGCCCGAACGCTCGATATGCAGCCCGTCGAGCTCGGCATCGATCACCCGCCACGCCGGGTGCGAACCGTCCCACAATGTCACGACCGATCCGGTCTCGGCGTCCGCCGGTTCAGCCGCCCCGCCCCGGGCGAGCCCGACCATGAGCGAGATCATGCCTGCCAGAAACACCGGCCTCACGGCTTGACCTCCACCTGACGGAAACGACCGCCCGAAGCCTTGGCGATCTCCCGCATCATGTCGCGGACTTCCTGCGCCACGGCCCCGTTCGTGCTCGGCTCGCCGAACAGGATGCAGTGGATCGGGATGCGGTATCGGCGGTTCATCGCCGCGATCCGCTCCGGCACGCTGTCGTTGAACTTGCCGTCCGTCATGAAGTAGATCGCGTCGGGCTTGATCCGGCGCTCGAACACCATCTCGAACGCCGGCAGGGGTTTCGTCCCGCCCATCGGCATGACCGACATGATCAGCCGGCGGGCCTCGGCCTTGGAACGCTCCGAGGCATCTCGCCAGCGGGGCCGCCCGCCCAGCGCCTCGGGCCGGTCGGAATAGAACACGATCAGGAACTCGCCGTTCTCGGTCAGGGCGTCGACCGATTCGATCAGCTCGCTGCGCGTCCTTGCCATCTTTTCCCCGCGCATCGAGCTGGACCGATCGACGATGTACGCGAATCGGCTCCCCTGCGCCTCGAGCCCGAAGAAACTCGCCCCGCCGCCCCCCGCGCCCGTCACGACACCTTCGCCCGTCTCGCCCACGTCGCCCGCCCCGGCGTCCAGCTCCACATCCAGATCGGTGTCCGATGTCAGGTCCGACGTCACCGGGGCCGCGTCCTGCAAAGCCGTCGCCGCGGGGTCGATCGGGGTCAGGCTCTCCGGCACGACCGGGCGGGCGGGCTCGTCGGCCTGGTCGAGGATCGACGCCAACTCGCTCTCGGTCATCATCGCGAATTCGACGGCATCCCCCGCGTGCTCGCCCCCGGCATCGGCCCCCGGATAATGCACCGTCAGGATGGCGGCCAGAGCCAGCGCCGCCGCGTGGATCAGCAGCGAAAGAACCGCCCCGGCTACCGCCGCCCGTGTCGACCAGCGAACAATTGACCGCCACAGACCGGTTTCCTCCGCCGGCTCGGCGATGTCTGCTCCGGGTTGCGCCACCGCCCCCTGCGGCGGCTGGTCAATGCTCGGCATGAATCTGATCCGGTCTTTGCGCCCGTGCGGCCACGGGGAGTGTATCGGCTCGTCCGCGTCGTTTGCCCAATCAGACGCAGAACCGATGCCCGCACGAGCCGCGCACCGACCCCACCGAATATACCGATGGTCAGACCGACGCGTTGCAGATGTCCGGGCGAAATCGGCGTCTTCCTCTGTTTTTCCGCTTGACGGCCGCCCGCCCCGGGCTTTTGCTGCATACAAGTGACAGCCCCGCCGAAAAAGGAACACCCATGGCCGAAAAAACAGCATCCCAAGTCCAGAACCCGCTCGCGGGCAACACGGGGCCGAGGCGTGTCCTGCTGAAGCTCAGCGGCGAGGCCTTCTGCCGAACCGACGGCAGCGGGATCGACGCCGACGAGCTCGACCTGATCGCATCCGAGATCGTCTCCGCCCGTGAGCACGACGCGCAGATCGCCGTGGTCGTGGGGGGCGGCAACTTCGTCCGCGGGGCGGATCTCGCCGACCGCGGGGAGATCGACCGTGCCACCGCCGACTACATGGGTATGCTCGGCACCGTCATCAACGCCCTCGCCCTCAAGGACAAGCTCGAACGGCTCGGTGTCCCGGCACGCGTGCAGTCGGCCGTCGAGATCCGCGCCGTCGCCGAGACCTTCATCCGGGGGCGGGCGATCCGTCACCTCGAAAAAGGACGCGTGGTCATCCTCGCCGCGGGGACGGGCAACCCGTTCTTCACCACAGATACCTGCGCCGCGTTGCGCGCGACCGAGCTCGGGTGCTCCGCTCTGCTCAAGGCCACCAAGGTCGACGGGGTCTATTCCGCGGACCCCCACGCCGATCCCGACGCGACACGCTACCGCTCGATCACGTTCCAGGAGGCGCTCGACCGAAGGCTGCGGATCATGGACACCGCGGCGTTCGCGATGTGCCAGGAAAACGGGATCCCCATCGTCGTGTTCGATTTCAAAGCCCGCGGCAACATCGCCAAGGTCGTCGAGGGCGAGCCGATCGGCACGCTCGTCAGCGGCTGAAACGGCGCGGGATTGGCCCGGGCGGCATACGATCCGCAAGCCGCGGCGCACCCCGCGCCGCCGGACCTGTACGGAGATCGACCGATGACGACCACACCGGACAAGATCCTGAGCGAAACCGAGGCCTCGATGAAGAAGGCCATCGACTACCTCCAGCACGAACTCCGCGGCATCCGCACCGGGCGGGCCTCCACCGCGCTGGTCGAGTACGTCAAGGTCGACTACTACGGCTCGCCGACGGACCTGAAATCGCTCGCGGCCATCAGTGTCCCCGAGCCGCACCAGATCCTCGTCAAGCCGTTCGACAACAGCGCGATCGGGGCGATGAAGCAGGGGATCGAGAGCGCGGGGCTGGGGCTGAATCCGCAGATCGAGGACAAGGCGATCCGCATCACGATCCCCCCGCTCGACCAGGACCGCCGCAAGCAGCTGGTTTCACAGGTGAAAAAACACGGCGAAGAGCAGAAGGTCGTGCTCCGCAACGTGCGTCGGGACGCGAACAAACACGCCGACGCCCTCGCCAAGCAGGAGGGGGCGCACTACCCGGAGGACGAGATCAAGACGCTCAAGGACGAGATCCAGGACCTGCTGAAGAAGTACGAATCCGAGATCGACACCCTCGTCAAGAAAAAGTCCGAGGAAGTGATGGAAGTCTGACGGGTCGCCGTCTCATGTTCAGGGCTGAATCGCTGAGATGGTTTCCAGACGATTCTTGTTCTTCTGGAACCAGACCCGCGCACAATCCCGGTGCTCTTTTCTCCCTCTCCCCGCCTGCGGGGAGAGGGCCGGGGTGAGGGGCTTTCTCTTCTTTCTACTCCACCTCGTGGGATGGGCTTCCAGCCCGTCTCTCCACACTCTCTCTGTTCTGAAACCTCTGAACTACCCCCATCATAGCGGATTTTCATCCTGAGCGAGCGGATTTTCTTTGCATTGTCGAGGATTGCGGGCTGGGCGATGCTGCCCGCTGCCGATTCGTTGGGCTGTCGGCGG
>JALWOY010000129.1 GCA_027083355.1 Phycisphaerales bacterium
GGCCGGCGGCACGCATGGACAAGACGGCGATCCGAACGAGTCGGGTCTGGCTTTCTTCCGGCGTCATACACACAGAAGAGCGCCTTCCAGCCCATCTGTCAAGTCGTTTCTACAAAGCAGCGTCCCGCCTGTCTTTCCCTCCCCTTCTCGTGGGACGGGCTTCCAGCCCGTCACTCTCTTATCTCCTCAATCACCATCAACAGCCCCGATCGGAAGCGAGGGCTCTTTCTCCCTCTCCCCGCCCAGCGTGGAGAGGGCCGGGGTGAGGGGCTTCATTCTCTCCTCTCTCTTTCGCACCCCGATCGACGAGGCATGAAGGCGATGAAGAAGTCGTAGCCCCTCACCCGCCGACGCTTCGCGTCGTCGACCTCTCCCCGGCGACCGGGGCGAGGTGGGGTCGGCATTTCTCGTCCACACCACGAAACACGGACGCGGAAAAACCGTCGATCGAGAAAAACACCCGTCACTTGCGCCCGGGTCTGGTCAACGCGCACCAGTTTTTCCTGGAATCCGTATGAATCGTCAGATGGCCACTCCCTCCCGGCCGCGGCTCGTTGCAGGCGGTTCGGCACGCTCCCCGATACGCGGCACCGGGCTTGTGGCCGGTTCTTGTGTTGGGTGTGTTGTCGGGTCGAGGATGAGAAGAATGCGCGGGGCGGTCGCCCTAGCATGGAACCGATGAACACGACCGTCGAACCCGCGTCCGATCCCGGCACGAACCGGCGTGTTTCCGGCGATGCCCTGGAGGCCGCCGCACGCCGCAGCGCGTCGTCGACGCAGAAAAAAACGCTGTTCGACCGGACCGAGGCGTTTATCTCGAGATTGAGTTCTCGGAACAACTTCTGGCACCGGATCACGAGCATGATCTGGCTTCCGTACGCGTTCCGATCCGGCATCCGGATGCGCCGCGTGAACGAGAGCACGTTCGCGGCGACGCTGCCCTTTACGCGGTTCAACAAGAACTGGTACAACGCGATGGCCGGGGCGGCGCTGCTGGGCAATTCGGAGATCGCGGGCGGGATGTATGTCTTCGGCGTGTGCGGCGGGGACTACACCGTCGTGTGCAAGCATCTCGAGTACCGATTTCTTCGGCCCTGTTTCGGCCCGGCGGAGTATCGGCTCAAGCCGCGGGAGGACGTGCACGAGCTTGTGGAATCCGGGGGCGAGTTCAACATCACGATCGATATGGACATCGTGCAGATCCTGCCGACGATGGTGGGGGACAAGGTGAGCCGGGAGATCAAGAAGGAACGCCGCAAGCGTCGCCGCAGCGAGGTGAAAGCCGCGGGCAAGGGGACGCTGACGCGTGAGCAGCGTCTTGAACGACTACGGAATCGCGAGAAGCGTGTGGGGCGTGCGACGGCGGTGTTCCACGTGACACCCAAGGCGCATCACAAGGCGAAGGCGGAGCGGCGCGCCCCCGGCGGGGACGCCGGGTAGGTCATGCGGGGCACGGTCGGCTGGGCCATCTTTCTGGCTTGCTCGTGGACGTGGTGCATCGGGATGTTTCTGCCGACGCTGCTGATCCGCGACGGTGGGGCGCCGTTTTTCTGGGCTTTTTTTCTGCCGAACGTGATCGGGGCGGCGTCGGTGGGGTGGTTGTTGCGGACGCCGGAGCGGTCACGCCGGTTCGTTGGTTCGCTCGCTCCGATCATGCTGCTCTTTACGGCGGTGACGATCTGCTTTCATGCGTATTGGCTCGTGTGGCGAGGCGGGGTGATGATCGGCCTGGAGAACCGGTGGACGCCCGCGGGGGTGGTCGGCGGGGCCGGCGTTGTGCTGCTGGTCATCGGGTTGCGCCGGCGGGTGGATTGGCTGCCCGGCCTTGTGACTCTCCTTTTTTCATTGACCGCCGGGGCGTTGCTGTTGACCTCGCCGGCATCGGTGCCGCGGGGTGTATACGGGCCCGAGTTGGTGGGCATGTTACTGGTGACGACACTCGGTTTCGGGTTGTGCCCCTATCTCGACTTGACGTTCAACCGAGCCGTGCAGCGGGCGGGGAGCCCGCGGGCCGCGTTCTCGGTCGGTTTTTTCGTCTTTTTTGCGGTGATCATCCTGGTGGCGACACGGGGGCGGTTGGTGTGGATGCCCGACACACCGCTCTTTGCTGTGCCGATGTGGGCGCTTTCGATCGCGATCGGGTGTCACTTCGGGGCTCAGGTCGCGTTTACGGTGGCGGCGCACTCGGCGGCGTTACGAGACGTTCCGGGGCATTCATGCCGACGCGGGGTGTGTGCGGGGACGCCGTGCCCGATCCGGTATGTGGCGCTGCCTCTGGTGGCGGGGGTGGTGCTGGCGTTGGCGGCGTATCTGTCGCCGGTCCGGATCGAGTCGCCGGGCTTGGTCCCGATCGATGCGCACGAATTGATTTACCGCGGGTTTCTCGGCTGTTACGGGCTGGTCTTCCCGGCGTGGATGCTGCTGTCGATCGGCGGGCGTGATCCGCTCTCGCGGCGGACATTGACCGTGCTCGTGCTGACGTGTGTGCTGGCGGCCCCGTTCTATTGGATGGGGATGGTCGAACGCCGGGAGATCTGGCTGATCCCGGGTGTGCTCATCGTGCTTGGGTCGATGCTGCTGGCGGATCGCCCGGCGGGGGATGTGCTCGATCAGCCTGCTGCGGGGTGAAACGGCCCGCCGTTACGGGCTAGGCATATCGCCCGGAAACTATCAGGCTACTAACAGATCGGGTAGACCCGATTTTTTGATCTAGACATATGGATAGAGTTGTCCATTGCTAACCGGGGGGCTATCATGCAGGCGATATAAAAGACATCAATACGATGAATTCCGCTTCGCTGCCGGGGAGCCCAGATGAGCAATGGAAAAGCACAACATCATGGATCGCAGCATGGGGAACGCTCGACAGGGAGTGTGTCGGCTTGGTTGATCGGTCCCGCGTTTGTTCTTCTGGCTCTGTTGATCCTTTTTGTGATTCCGACGGAGGAGATCCCGCTCGTGGCGACCCCCGCGGTCCGGGCGGCGTCGCTTTCGACGGCACCCCGTCGAACACCGCTGGGCGATCCGCCGGTGATCAACATCAACGGGGTCGACCATCGTTGCAACGACTGCCACAGCATCATCCAGCCGCGTGATGTTCCGCCGGATCAGCTTCAGCAGCACAAGGACGTGGTGCTCAGACACGGGATGAACAACCGCTGTTACAACTGCCACGACGAGGCGAACCGGGAGTTGCTGCACACGATCGACGGGACGACGACCTACACGCACAGCGAGAAGCTGTGTGCGTCGTGCCATGGTCGGATGTACCGCGATTGGACGCGCGGCGCGCACGGCAAAACGATGGGATCCTGGGACCCGGACAACCCGGCGTTTCATCGCCTGACGTGTGTGCAGTGTCACGACCCGCACTCTCCGATGTTCGATCCGATCGAGCCGCTGCCCGGTCCTCACACGCTGCGGATGGGTCATCCCGGCTCGGCGCACCAGGCCGAGGTGCGGGCAGAGCGGAACCCGCTTTTGCAATGGTCGGAGCGTGAGGGCACCGGCGGGGCATCGTCGAACGGGGGGCATGACTGATGGATCTGCGCATCTTCGAGGGCAGCGGGAAGTCGCCGGGCGAGGCGTGTTCGTGCGGTTCACGCGGGGGGGCGGGATCGCGTCCGGGGATGACGCGGCGGAGTTTTCTTCGTGCGAGTGTCGGCGCCGCTGGCGGGATGGCGGCGTTCGCGGCGGCGATCAGCCCTTTGCGTGAGCTGGAAGCGGGCGATGTGCCGAACCTCGACGCGTTCCTCCAGAAGCATTACAAGGAGATGACCGAGGAGGAGATGGAGGCGGCGCTGGCGCGGATCCGCGAACGCGTCGAGCAGCGGTACCACGTCCGGCCCGAGATCCGCGACATCAAGCCGATGGACGGGGTCGAGTTCGTGTACGCCCTGAATCTCTCGCGGTGCATCGGGTGCCGGAAGTGTGTGCACGCGTGCGTGGCGGAGAACAACCAGAGCCGGGACCCGGAGATCCAGTACATCCGTGTGATCGAGATGCCGCGGGGGACGACGGACATCGAGCAGGGGGATCACCATTACGACCGCCCGCGGGTGCCGGACGAGAACCACTACTACATGCCTGTGCAGTGTCACCAGTGCGCGAATCCGCCCTGCACGAAGGTGTGCCCGGTGGAGGCGACGTGGACTGAGCCGGACGGGATCACGGTTGTGGATTACGACTGGTGCATCGGTTGTCGGTATTGCGAGGCGGCGTGCCCGTATTGGGCGAGGCGTTTCAATTTCACCGAGCCGCGTCTGGCCAGCCCCGAGGAGATCGCCAAGGACCCGGAGATCGAGTCGAAGCGGCTGAACCCGAACATGAGTTATCTGTCGAATCGGCCCCGTCCCAAGGGCGTGATGGAGAAGTGCCATTTCTGCCTGCACCGGACGCGTGAGGGGCGGATGCCGGCGTGCCTGGAGGTGTGCCCGGTGGGTGCCCGGAAGTTCGGCAACGTGCTCGACCCGGAGAGCGACGTGTCGAACATCCTGCGGACGAAGCGTGTGTTCGTGCTCAAGGCCGAGCTGGGGACGCTGCCGCGGTTCTTTTACTACTTCGATGAACGGGACCCGTCCGCGGAGGACCTTCCCGCGATGAAGCACGGCGGGCGCACGGCGCCGGCCGGCGATGAGAACGGGGGTGCGTCGTGAGGGAATACGCCCGGTTCCTTGTCCGTTGCTTCCGGCTCAGTTTCGTGGGCGACTGGAAGTACTACACGTGGATGTTCTTCCTGACGTGCATCAGCCTGATCGGGTTGAACGCGTACTGCAAGCAGTTCGTGCACGGGCTGGCGACGACCGGGATGACGGACCAGGTGTCGTGGGGGCTGTATATCGCCAACTTCACGTATCTGGTCGGGATCGCGGCGGCGGCGGTGATGCTGGTGATCCCCGCGTACATCTACAAGAACAAGGACCTGCACGACGTGGTGATCTTCGGCGAGCTGCTGGCCGTGGCGGTGATCATCATGTGCCTTCTTTTCGTGACGGTGGACTTGGGGCGCCCGGACCGGTTCATCCATCTTTTTGAGCGGTTCAACTTCCCGCTTTCGATGCTGACGTGGGACGTGATCGTGCTGAACGGCTATCTGCTGCTCAACGCGCACATCACGGGGTATCTGATCTATTCGGCGTACCGCAAGCGTGAGCCGAACAAGCGGCTGTTCCTGATCCCGTTCGTGCTGATCGCGATCGTGTGGGCGGTGAGCATCCACACGGTGACGGCGTTCCTGTATTCGGGGCTGGGGGGCAGGCCGTTCTGGAACCACGCGATCATCGCGCCGCGTTTCATCGCGTCGGCGTTCGCGGCGGGCCCGGCGTTCATCATCCTGACGCTGCAGGTGATCGACAGGTTCACGAATCACGACGTGCCGCGCGGTGTCTTCCATCTGCTCCGGCAGATCGTGACCGTCGCGATGACGATCAACGTGTTCCTGTTGATCAGCGAGATGTTCACGGAGTTTTACACGGGGACCGGGCACTCGTTCTCGACGCATTATCTTTATTTCGGGATCGGCGAGCATCGCGCCCTTGTGCCCTGGATCTGGACGGCGATCGTCCTCAACACGATCGCCCTGATTCTCCTGTATCTCCCGCACAAGAACCGCGGGATCTGGATTCTGAACACGGCGTGCGTGATGCTGATCGTGGGGATCTGGATCGAGAAGGGGATGGGGCTGATCATCCCGGCGTTCGTCCCGACGCCGCTGGGGGAGATCGTCGAGTACATCCCGACCGTCAACGAGATTCTGGTGTGCGGCGGCATCTGGGCGTTCGGCCTGCTGCTCTACACCATCATGGTCCGGATCACGGTGCCGGTGCTCAGCGGTGAGCTGACCGCCGACACGTTGCACCCGAGCGAGTTGAACACCGTCAGACAGCACACGGTCTGAAAGGAGACGAACATGCGTAGAAAAAGGACTGGTCTCGTGCTCATGGCCGCGATGGGCGTCGCGGCGTGGACGCAGGCGGCTTCGGCGCAGGCCTTCGGGCTCAGGGAGTTGAGCCGGGAGACGAAGGAATGCCTCGAGTGCCATCAGAAGCTGGACGTTGGCGTGTATCAGCAGTGGGGTTCGAGCAAGCACTTCCGTGCGAACGTGGGCTGCTATGAGTGCCACGGTGCGCAGCCGGGCGACAAGGACGCGTTCGACCACATGGGGTACACGATCTCGGTGCTGGTGACGCCGAAGGATTGTTCGAAGTGTCACAGCAAGGAGGTCGAGGAGTTCTTGGGTTCGCACCACGCCAGCGCGGGCCGGATTCTGGGCTCGCTGGACAACGTGCTCGCCGAGGTGGTCGAGGGGAATCAGGGGATGGTGACGCCCGGGCACCCCGAGGGCGTGTCCGCGTCCGCGGTCAACGGTTGCTGGCAGTGCCACGGGAGCGAGGTGAAGGTGCTCCCGGGCGGGAAGCTCGACCCGTCGACGTGGCCGAACAGCGGCATCGGTCGGATCAACCCGGACGGGACGCAGGGTTCGTGCAACGCGTGCCACACGCGGCATGATTTCAGCGCGGCGCAGGCGAGGCACCCGGACACCTGCGGGAAGTGCCACCTCGGGCCGGACCACCCGCAGAAGGAGATCTACGAGGAGTCGAAGCACGGGATCGCGTTCTTCAGCCGAATCGATGAGATGAACATGGATTCGAGCAAGTGGATCGTGGGCGAGGATTACTGGGCCGCCCCGACGTGCGCGACGTGCCACATGAGCGCGACCAAGACGCAATCCGTGACGCACGACATCGGGATGCGGATCTCGTGGAACAACCGGCCGCCGATGTCCGTGCGTCCCGAGAAGGCGGACGCGAAGATGGGGCTTCCCGGCAAGGACGTCTCGTGGCAGGTGCGTCGGTCGAATATGCAGGACGTGTGCACCTCCTGCCACCAGAAGCAGTGGGTCGAGAACTTCTACACGCAGTACGACAGCCTGATCGAGCTGTACAACACGAAGTTCGGCAAGCCCTCGGCCGAGTTGTACGCGTTGGCGAAGAAGACCAAGGCGCACCCGACACCGTTCTCGACGGAGGCGGACTGGGTCTACTTCGAGCTGTGGCACCACGAGGGCCGGCGTGCTCGTCACGGTGCGGCGATGATGGCGCCGGACTACACGCACTGGCACGGGATGTACGAGGTCGCCGAGACGTTCTACACGAAGTACATCCCGGCGTTGGAGGATCTGGTCCGCGATGCCCGCGACTCGGGTGACGCGGGTCGGATCAAGGCCGCCGACGCGCTGCAGAAGAAGATCGATGAGGTGCTCAACACCGACGATCACAAGTGGTTCCTGGGCAAGATGGACCCGGCTGAAGCCGCCAAGCGGAAGGCCCGTCAGGCCGAGTTCAAGGCCCGTTACAAGGACTGATGCTCAGGGTGAGGCGGACAGGAGCCAAGGATGAAAACCCCCACTGAACAGGACGGCCGGCTCGCGCTCCGTGATCACATCATCGATCGCGCGACCGACGCCCGCGGGCGGCACGGCCCGGAGATCGATGCCGAATCGATCATGCGGGTGCTGGACGACCGCAAGGTGGTCCGGTATCCGGTGGGGGTTCGATTCGACGCCGAGCCTTTGGAGTCGGGCGAGTTTGCCTGGCCGATGCCGATGGGTGAGAAACCTTCCGAGGGATTCTGCCTGTTCATTCATCCGCATTTCGAGCGGCGGCCGGAAGCCTGGCCGCTGCTCATTTCGTACCACATCCCGAGTATCAACTACGGGGAGATCGTCACGCCGGACGATGCGGAGCTTTTCGGCGCGACGCTGCTGGGGATGGACGTGGAATCGTATTACAACGCCCTTTGTGCGCTGGCCGACGAGTTGACGCCGGCGGCGGGGGACGGGGCGAGGGCTGGGCATGACAACGACGGGGCCGCGCAGGCGTTCTGAACGCCCCCCGTTGACAGGCATGCTTCCGCGGGACGCGGGCAGACAAGGAGAGTCAACATGAAGACCACCACCGCAATCGCAACACTGCTGACGATGCTGGCCGGGACCGCGCTCGCCGCGGGCACCGCGCAGGATGAACCGGCCAAGCTGGGGTTCGGGCAGCTGCCCAAGAACACGGGCTGGCTGAGCGACCCGGATACCCCGGCCGACACGATCTGGGACGCCATCGGCGGGGGCAAGCTCAGCCTCAACGATCGGCTGCGTTTCGAGTATGCCGATCAGGCCGGCAGCAAGCCCTCGTATGCCTTTACGAACCGCCTCCGGCTCGGCTACACGACCAAGCCGTGGGAGGGGCTGAACGGGATGGTGGAGCTGGAGAACGTGGCGTCGTTCGACAGCAGCCTGTATTGGGTGCCGGCGACGGGCGACGGGGACCCCGCGCGTTCGGTGGTCGCCGATCCGCAGGACACGGAGGTGAATCAGGCGTGGCTCCAGTTCCACCGCGACAACCTGTTCGACAGCGGCGTCAACTTCAACGTCAAGGCCGGCCGGCAGCGGCTGACGTTCGACGATCACCGGTTCATCGGCAACGTGGGCTGGCGTCAGTTCGAGCAGACGATGGACGCGGCGAGGGTGGACCTGTCCAACGGTCCGTTGACGTTCACGTACGCCCATGTCTGGCGTGTGCAGCGGATCTTCAGCGACAGCAACGCCAACAACAACTGGGACGCCAACACCCACCTGCTCCACCTCGCGTGGAAGGCCGCCGACTGGATCACCATCACCCCGTTCTATTACTACATGGACTTCGATCAGTCCGCGGCGAACTCGAATCAGACGTTCGGCGTTCGGATCGCGGGCAAGGTCCCGCTGGGCGAGAAGGACAGCGGGCTGAACCTCGCCTACGAGGGGACGTATGCCCACCAGAACGACGAGAACACCAACCCGATCAACTACGACGCGGACTTCTTCGCCGGCGATGTGAGCCTCGCCAAGAAGGATCTGGGTGCCCTGGGCGTGGGCTACCAGTTCCTCGGCAGCGACAACGGCAACATCGGGTTCCGGTTCCCGCTGGGCACGAACCACAAGTTCAACGGCTGGGCCGACCTCTTCCTGACGACGCCCAACAACGGGCTGCAGGATCTGTACGGCTACGTCAAGGCCGACCTGCCCTGGGGGCTCAAGGGCACCGTGGTGTACCATCAGTTCTGGTTCGATCAGAACGACACGGACATCGGGCGTGAGTTGGACGCGGTGCTGGTCAAGAAGATCTCGCCGAACTGGTCGGTGTTGACCAAGGTCGCGCGGTTCGACGGGGACGCGGGTTTCATCGATGTCACCCGGTTCTGGCTCGAGACGACGTTCAAGTTCTGATCGCGGGAGGGTTCGCGGTGCGTGTCGAGGTGAAACTTTTCGGTGCGGAGGCCCACGCGGTGGGTGCCGATTCCGTCGTGGTTGATCTCGACGCGCTCGCGACCTGCGGCGATCTCCGTGACGCGATGCGGGCCGTGGCTCCTGCCTTGGCGTCCTCGCTGGGCTGGGCCCGCTTCGCCGTCAACGGGCGTTATGCCGACGACTCGACCCCCATCGGCGAGGGCGACGAGCTGGCCCTGATCGGGCTGGTCAGCGGGGGTTGAGGCCGGAAAGGAGGGCCGTGTGCTGACGCGCGAGGCACCCATCACCGTCACCATCGTCGAGGGCGCGCTCGGCGCGCTCGGCGCGCCGCCGCGGCGTCCCGACGACCCCGGCTGCGGCGCGTGGGTCGTGTTCGAGGGTGTCGTGCGAGAGGACGAAGGCGGGAAAGCTGTCGAGGCCCTCGATTACACGGCGTACCAGCCCATGGCGGAGGATCAGCTGATGCTGATCGCCCGCGACGTGATGCGCGATCACGGCCTGTCATACCTCATGGTTGAACACTCGCGCGGGGTCGTCCCTGTCGGCGGGTGTTCGTTTCGGTTGTCCATCGCTTCCGGCCACCGCAAGGAAGCGCTGGCCGCGATGGACGAGTTCATCGACCGCATGAAGCGGGACGTCCCCATCTGGAAACAGCCCGTCTGGCGAATGTGACGCCAACCCGGGCGGGAGTGAACATCATGGCCATCGTCGGCGCTTTCGCACGAGTCGAGATCGATCAATTCCGGCAGACCGAGCGGGGGCTCAACGCGATCGAGGGCGTGTCCACGTTCGATCTCGAAGAACCGGGCAAGATCGGGCTGCTCGTTGAGACGGGGAGCCTCGACGAGGCCCACGGGGTGATCAAAGACACCATCCCCGCCGTCCCGGGCGTGCTGGGCGTCTGGCCCGTGTACGCCAACATCGAGGACGAGGCGGAGAGCGCGATCGGCGAGGTCGCGGCACACGAAACAGCAGACTGAGCACACCATCCGCAGACAGGAGCAGAACATGGAAGCCTCACGAAGAGAGTTCATCAAGGCATCGGCGATGGCGAGCGTCGCCGGGGTCGCGTGCGCGAGCGCCGCGTCCGCGAAGACGAGCAAGCCCGGCGTGAAATCGGGCGACGTGGAATGGACCAAGACGGTGTGCCGTTTCTGCGGCACGGGCTGCGGGGTGCAGGTTGCGCACAAGAACGGGCGGTTGCTCGCGCTCCGCGGCGATCCGAAGCACCCGACCACGAAGGGGCTGGTCTGCGCCAAGGCGCTGTTCCTGCCCAAGATCGTCCAGTCGAAGGACCGCCTGAAGACGCCGATGGTGCGCAAGGGGGACGGGTTCGAGCCGATCTCGTGGGACGCCGCGTTCGATCTGCTGGCCGACAAGTTCGCCGACGCGATCAAGAAGCACGGCCCGGACAGCGTGGCGTATTACGGGTCGGGGCAGGCGCTCAGCGAAGAGTCGTACATGGCCAACCGTCTGTTCAAGGGCGGCATCGGGACGAACAACGTGGAGGGCAACCCGCGTCTGTGCATGGCATCGGCGGTGGGGGGCTATGTCTCTACGTTCGGTAAGGACGAGCCGATGGGCTGCTACGAGGACATCTGGAAGGCCCGCACCTTCTTCCTCGTGGGCACGAACACCGCCGAGTGTCACCCGGTGATCTTCGACCAGATCCTGGCGGCCAAGCAGCAGAACCGCAACGTGAACGTGATCGTGCTCGACCCGCGACGCAGCCCGGTCGCGTCGATCGCGCACGTCTATCTCAACCCCGTGCCGGGGTATGACCTGCCGGTGTTCCACTCGATGGCGCACTGCATCATCCGCGACGGCAACTACGACCGCGAGTTCATCGAGAAGCACGTCCAGTTCAAGATCGTCAAGGACGGCAAGCCGACCAAGGTGTCGTTCGAGGATTACGTCAAGTTCCTCGACGATTTCACGCCCGAGCGTGCGAGCCGGCTGTCGGGTGTGCCCGCGGAGCTGATCGAGCAGGCCGCCGAGCTGTTCGTGATGGGCCCGACGACGTCGTTCTGGACGATGGGCCTGAACCAGCGGACCGCGGGTGTCTGGGCGAACAACCTGATCCACAACCTGCACCTGATCACGGGCAACATCTGCAAGCCCGGCGCGACGTCGTTCTCGATCACGGGCCAGCCCAACGCCTGCGGCGGCGTGCGCGACACGGGCTCGCTGTGCCACATCCTGCCCTACGGGCGTGTCGTCAAGAAGGCCGAGCACCGGGCCCAGATGGAGAAGATCTGGGGCGCCAAGCCCGGGACGATCAAGCCCAAGCCCGGGCTGAACACCATCGAGCTGTTCAAGGCACTGGGCCGCGACGAGATCAAGGCGATGCTGATCCTGTGCACGAACCCGGGCCAGTCGATCCCGAACCTGCACGGCGCCCGCGACGCGATGGGCAAGAAGCGGCCCGGCAAGCCCTTCATCTGCGTCCTGGACGCCTACCCGACCCGCACCACCGAACTGGCGGACCTCATCCTGCCGGCGGCGATGTGGTCGGAGAAGGCGGGCGTGTTCGGCATGACCGAGCGGCGTTATCAGTACCAGCCCGTCATCAAGTCCGCGCCGGGCGAGGCGATGCCCGATCTCGAGATCCTGTTCGAGTTCGCCAAACGCCTCGAAGACCGGGGCGTCGTGCCCAGGGGCTACACGAAGTTCAAGACCGTCGACGATGTCTGGAACGAGATGCGGCTGGCCTCCAAGGACACGCCCTACGACTTCATGGGCATGACCCGGGACCGGCTGAAGGTCGAACGCGGGCTGCGCTGGCCCTGCCCGACCGAGGACAGCCCCGGTACGTCGCGCCGGTATCTCAAGGGTGAGGACCCGCTGCTCGACTCGGGCCCCTTCGCCGACCACACCCTCAAGCCCGGCGACGTCAAGTTCTACGCCGCCCCGGAGAACCGCGCCACCGTCTGGCTGCGACCCGCCAAGGGTCCGGCCGAGCCGGTCGACGATGATTACCCGTGGGTTCTGTCGACGGGGCGGGTGCTGGAGCACTGGCACACGGGGACGATGACGATGAAGGCCGAGGAGCTGCGCCGGGCGTACCCGAGCAGCTTCGTCGAGATCAACCCGCGTGACGCCGCCAAGCTGGGGGTGCGCACGGGCGACAAGGTGCGCATCACGTCGCGTCGGGGCGAGTGTGTCATCGCGGCCCGGGTGGTGGACATCCCGCGTGACGGGATGGTCTTCGTCCCGTGGCACTGGTCCGACGAGAGCAGCCTGATCAATTACGTCACCATCGACGCCTACGACCCGGGCTCGAAGCAACCCGAGTTCAAGATCTGCGCCGTCAAACTCGCCAAGGCGTAAGCCGCCGAACACGAAGGGAGACTCTCATGAGATTCCAGCCAACCATCACGGCCCTGCTCGCCGCGGGCGCCCTGGCGGCGGCGTTCGGGCTCGGCACGGTCGGGGAGAAGCCCGACCACGCCACGCCCGGCAAGGCCCCGGTCGCCGGGGTGGTCGCCGACGCACAGGTGACGGCCAAGACGGGCGATCACGGCGTCGTCGTGGGTGATTCCGATGTCGATGTCGATCACCAGAGCGGCTTCGCCGTCAACGCCTTCCCGCCCACGCTGCCCGATCAGCCCTGGCACCAGAACGCGTGGCGTCGCCAGGACTGCATGGACTGCCACGAAACGGGCGTGCAGGACGCGCCCATCGTCCGGCACATCGGGCTGCCGGCGCTCGCCAAACAGGTCAAGTGCCGGTCGTGCCACGTCCTGATCCCGGGCAAGACCGAGGCGAGGCCCGCCTCCGAAAGGCCCCCGGAGGTCAACGACGAGTACGCGTCGTGGGCCTTCCCGCCCATGATGCCCAACAACAGCAGGCACCGCGGCGCGTGGGGCCGGAACCAGTGTCTCGTCTGCCACGAGGACGGCGTCGGCGGAGCGCCAAAGGTGAACCATGACCCGGGCCTGCCCCGCCTCGCGCTGATGGTCAAGTGCCGCAGCTGCCACGTGCAGGTCCGCAGCAACGAGACCTCGCCCTGGGACTGGTAGGTTTCGTCTGAGCCCGGCCGCGTCGTTCGTTCGACCGGGCATCACAGATCACGCCCCCCGCCCGAGAAACCGGGCGAGGGGCCTTCAAGGAGTCCAGCCATGGCCGATTGGACGCGGAGGCAGTTTGTCGCGGCCGGCGGGGGGATCATCGCCGGGATCGGGCTTGGGGGGCTGTATGCCGCGACGGGCCGGCCGGCGCGGGGCGGGCCGATGCTCCGGCCGCCGGGGGCGCTCCCGGAAGAAGAATTCCTCGCGGCGTGTATTCGATGCGGGCAGTGTGTGCAGGCGTGCCCGTACGACGTGCTGCACTTGGCCGATCTCGATGAGGGACTTGCCGCCGGCACGCCGTACTTTGTCCCTTCGGAGAACCCGTGCAACCTCTGCCGGGACCATAACTCGCTGCGGTGTATCGACGCCTGCCCGACGTCGGCCCTCTCGCCCGTCGAGTTCGAGGACATCGACATCGGCGAGGCTCACATCTGCAAGGGCAAATGCCTGGCGTACAACGGCACGATCTGCCGGGCCTGCTGGCACGCGTGCCCCTTCCCCGACGACGCGCTCTATTTCGACGATCTCCTCCGCGTCCACGTCAACACGGACCATTGCATCGGCTGCGGGCTGTGCGAGCACGCGTGCCCCACGGACCCCAAGGCCGTCACCATCACGCCGCGAGGGGCGCTCGTGTCGCCGGGGGCCGGCAGGGGGAAGCAGAGTCGTCGCGGCGGGCAGGGCCGCGGAGCCGGCGGGGAGGGTGAGCCGTGAACAGCCGCGCCGCGAACCACCCGCGCCCAAGGCCGCTCCGCAAGGGGCCGCCGTGGTACAGGTCGTGGACGTTTTATCGTCGTCTCACCGCGGTGGTCTTCCTCGCCCTGCTCGTGTTCGGCTCGATGAACGGGTTCGAGCGTTTCTTCCGCGGCTCGACCTCGGGCACGAAGATCCTCGACGTCGTGCCGATCACCGATCCGCTCGCCGCGATCGAGTCGGCGGTCGCGTCGCGTGAATTCCATCAGACCGCGCTGCTCGGGGCCGGCATCCTGGTCGTGTTCGCGGTCGTCATGGGCCCGGTTTTTTGCGGGTGGGTGTGCCCGCTGGGGCTGGTGCTGGATCTGAACCACTCGATCCGCCGCTTCGTCCGGCGGCGCATCCTCGGCAAGCGCAAGGAGCTGCCCGTCCCCAAGCCCGTTTCGAGCGAGATCAAGTATGCCCTGTTCGGCGTACTGGTCGGGTTCGCGGTTGTCGCCCAGATCCCGCTCTTTCAGATCGTCTCGCCGATCAACCTGCTCGTGCGGGCGATCGTGTTCGGCTCGACGCTCGGGCTGGCGTTCGTCGCCGTGATCGTGGTGATGGAATGGATCTGGCCGCGGCTGTGGTGCCGGGCGTTGTGCCCGCTGGGTTCGTTTTATTCGATCGTGGGCCGGCTGGGGCTGTTCCGTGTCCAGATCAATCCGTATGAAGCCGGCAAGGTGCCGTGCAAGCGTTGCGCCACCCGGTGCCCGATGGGTGTGCCGATCATGGACGACTATACCATGAAGGGCGAGCGGGCCGTCACGCATCCCAACTGCAACAGATGCGGGGAATGCACCGAGGTCTGCCCCCGCGGCGTGCTCAAGCTCAGCCTGTTCCCATACCCCAGAGACGCCGCCCCCGCCCCGAGTTGCAACCCGCATGAGGGCGATTGTGATTGCGGCGATGTCCCCCTGCCGGTCATGCAGAGCACGACCTGATATCATTTCAGAAAGGAGACCCGAGCGCGAGCAAGGGCTAGAGCGGCTTTCGAAATCCTGTTCTGGGTGGCACGGCCAACTTTGGCTGCGTGAATTGGCTGAGTGCTGCAAATGTGCACAAGGCACGGCTCACAGAGCCGTGGCACACGCCGGAACATGATGATGCACGTTGCTCTAGAACACACAACACCATGAAACTCCCCGTCCTTCATCCATCCCGCTCGGCCCCGCTGCCCGTGCCCGCCGGCCCGATCCGCGAGCTGCGCGACACCCACGGCCGGGTGATCCGCGACCTGCGCATCGCGGTGACGGACCGATGCAACTTCCGGTGTGTGTATTGCATGGAGCCGGACGTTCGGTTCAAGCGGAAGATCGAGCTGCTGACGGACTCCGAGATCGTGCGCACGGTCCGCGTCGCCCGCGGGCTGGGCGTGCGGCGCGTGCGGCTCACCGGCGGCGAGCCGTCGGTGCACCCGACGCTCGATTCGCTCATCCGCGATATCTGGGCCGTCGGGCTGGATGACCTTTCGATGACCTCGAACGGGTCGGTGCTGAACGAGGCGGAACTCGGGCAACTGCATGACGCGGGCCTGCAGCGGATCACCGTCAGCCTCGACAGCCTCCGCGAGGACCGGTTCCGGGCGCTCACGCGTTCGACCGCGACACCGGCGCGGGTGCTCGAGACGGTGGAGTCCGCGAAGCGCGTGGGGTTGAACCCCGTGCGCATCAACGCGGTGATCGTGCGGGGCTTCAATGATGACGAGATCGCCGACCTCGCCGCGTTGGCCCGGCGGTATGACGCGGACGTCCGGCTGATCGAATACATGCCGCTGGACTCGGCCCGCAAGTGGGAGATGGCCAAGGTCGTCCCGCTCGACGAGATCGTCGAACGCGTAAACAGTGTCTACCCGGTCGAGCCGATCGGGCGGGAACGCACCTCCAGCCCGGCGACGCGGTTCCGGTTCGCCGACGGCGCCCCGGGGCGGCTCGGGGTGATCGCGTCGGTGACGCGGCCGTTCTGCAATGCCTGCTCGCGGCTGCGGATCACGGCGGACGGGATGGTCATGCCCTGCCTGTTCAGCACGGAAGAGTACGACCTGCGGGCGGTGCTGCGCGATGAGCGCACAACCGACGATGATATCGCTGGCTTCCTCGCGGCGGCGACGCTGCGCAAGCAATCCGGCCACGGGATTCACGATGAGGACTATCAGCAGCCCGACCGCCCGATGTCGGCGATCGGGGGGTAGATGATGTTGGGGAAAGTGGCCTGAACCGCTCCCTCACGGTTGCGGCTCGTATGAAAGCCGCGGCCCAATTGAAAGAGAAATAATCAATGTCTATTCCGAAGCCATACCAGCAGATGAAGGCGGATTTCCCGGAGATGATGGATGCCTACGAGGCGTTCAACTCGGCGTGCACGAAGGCCGGGCCGCTCGACGCCAAGACGGTCGCGCTGGTCAAGCTGTGCATCTCGATGGGCGCTGGGATGGAGGGCGCGGCCCACAGCCATTGCCGCAAGGCGCTCGAGGCGGGCTGGACGGCCGATGAACTCCGCCACGCGGCGTTCATGTGCGCCCCGACGATCGGCTTCCCGAACATGATGCGCGCCCGCGGCTGGGTGCACGACGTGATCGAGAAGCAGGCATGACCGTCTCGCCGCCCATCCCCGCCGGTTTCGCGTTCGACTCACCGGCCGCGGCGCTGGAGGCCATGCTGTCGCGTATCGAGCCGGTGGGGGCCGAACGTGTTCCGCTGAAGGATGCCGCGGGCCGCGTGCTGGCAGAATCGATTCAGGCCGACCGGCCCAGCCCGGCGTGCGACGTCAGCGCGATGGACGGTTATGCCGTCCGCGAAGTTGATCTCAAACCGGGCGAGATCCCGGTTGCGGGGACGATCGCGATCGGGGCGGCGCCGCCCGCGATGCCCACGGGGGCCGTGCTGCGGATCGTGACGGGCGCCCCGGTTCCCGAGGGTGTTTTCGCGGTGATCCGGCGGGAGGATTGCGTCGAGCACGCCGACCGGATCGGGATCACCGAAGCGACGATCGCCGCCGCCCCGGCCGGGGCGAACATCCGCCGTCGGGGCGAGAACTGCGACGCCGGGGCGGAGATCACGCCCGCGGGTACGCTCATCACGGGCCCGTGCGTGGGGGCGTCGGCGACGGTGGGGGTGACCGAACCGGCGGTGCGCCGCCGGGTCCGGGTCGCGCTGCTCGTCACGGGCGACGAGGTGCTGCCGGCGGATGCTTCGCCCGAACCGTGGCAGTTGCGGGATTCGAACGGCCCGGCGCTGGCGGGGCTTTTGTCGCGGCACGCGTGGCTCGACGTGGATCTGCGGCCGCGCGTGGCGGATGACGAGGGGGCGCTCCGGGAGGCTTTCGGGTCTGCGCTGGCTGACGCCGACGCGGTGATCTGCACGGGCGGCGTTTCGATGGGGGGCAAGGATTTCGTTCCCGCGGTCGTGCGCGCTTCCGGGGCCGAGGTTGTATTCCATCGCCTGCCGCAGAAGCCCGGCAAGCCGGCGCTCGGGGCGATCTCGCCCGAGGGCAAGCCGATCCTCGGGCTGCCCGGCAACCCGGTCTCGGTGCTCGTGACGGGGCGTCGGCTCGCGTTGCCCGCGCTCGCCCGGCGTGCGGGGATGATCGACGATCCATACCCGACGCTCGTCCGTCTGACGAGCCGCGATCCGAAGACGCTCAAGCTCTGGTGGCACCGCCCCGTCCGGCTCACCGGCCCCGGCGAGGCCGTGCTGCTCGCGACGAAGGGTTCGGGCGACATCCCGTCCGCGTCCACCAGCGACGGGTTTGTCGAGATCCCGCCCAACGATCCGGACGAGGGGCCCTTCCCGTTCTACGCGTGGTGATGTCGATCTGCGTATATGCGTATCGCGGGAATCCGAGTCATGCGCCGAACAACGCAACCCACATCGTGCGTGTGGGCAGGGCGACCGGGCCGAGGCGGTCGAGAGCACCCGGTTCATCGATGGGGAGCCACCGCAGTTCGTCGTATTCCCACGAGGCCGGGGTTGGTTGCTTGATCGCGGGTAGGTCGGGCAGTCGAACCCGGAATACCACGTCGAGGCTGCACGCGGCGGGATCATGGAGCAGGCCGATGGGGTCCGCGTCGAGCCGCACGGCTTCGGCCGCAACGACCCCGATTTCTTCTCGGATTTCCTCCAGAAGCGCCCTTCGGAGGTGGGCCACATCGGTCGGTCGATCGCCGGGCGGGGGGGCGACACTCCCGCTCGGCCCGAGCTCCCACATCCCGCGGTAGACGCGTGTCGACGCGTTCCGTCGCCCGAGGAGGACGAAGGGACGGCCCGCGGGGTCCCGGGTCGTCAGCACGGCCGAGACACTGCTTTGTAGACACCATATATCAGACAGCGACTTCGTCGCGGCGGACCGCGTAGGCCAGCACCTTGATCGTTGCTTCCGCGACGAGGGTCCGCTCGG
>JALWOY010000130.1 GCA_027083355.1 Phycisphaerales bacterium
GCCGTACAGTTTTGGGCATCCGTCACCGTCACCGTATAAGTGCCGGCAGAAAGTCCCGTCAGGTCGGCTGTCGTGTCGCCATTGCTCCAGAGGTAGCTGTAGGGCATCGTGCCTCCGCTAACCGTGATTGAGATGCTGCCGTTCGAATATCCGTAGCAGCTTACGTCTTTCGTAGAATCCACTGTGATCGTCAGTGTGTCGGGTTCTGTCAGGGTAAATGTGTCGCGCACATAGCAACCATAGACATCCGTTGCAAGTACCGTATAAGTACCTGCTCCGATATTCATCAGATCCTCTGTGGTATCTCCCGTATTCCACATATAGGTAAACGGTGCTGTACCGTCAAGGACGGTGAAGTCAATCGATCCGTTGTTGTATCCGTAGCAACCGGGGTCAACTACTATCCCGGTAGAATGGAGGTAACCATCCGGAGTCAGGGTTTCAGTTGAAGTTGCGGTGCAACCGTTAAAGTCGGTAACTGTTACCGAATAAGTGCCGGGAGTAAGACCGGTAAGGTCTTCAGTAGTTGCACCATTGCTCCAGAGATAGCTATAAGGAGCTGTTCCACCGGTAACCGTCAGATCAATAGAACCGTTGTTCCCGGAAGCACAACTTGGATTTGTCTTAATGGTATGAGCAATAAGTGTATCCGGTTCATAAATATGAATTCCATAGGATACGGCCGTACAGTTTTGGGCATCCGTCACCGTCACCGTATAAGTGCCGGCAGAAAGTCCCGTCAGATCGGCTGTCGTATCGCCATTGCTCCAGAGGTAGCTGTAGGGCATCGTGCCTCCGCTGACCGTGATTGATATGCTGCCGTTCGAATATCCGTAGCAGCTTACGTCTTTCGTAGAGTCCACTGTGATCGTCAGTGTATCGGGTTCTGTGACAACAAAGGTCTCGCTGTCCATACATCCGTTGAAGTCTGTCACTGTCACTGTGTATGTTCCGGCCGTAAGTCCTGTCACGTTGGCCGTGGTGGCTCCGTTGCTCCACATATAGCTGTATGCTGGTGTGCCGCCCGTAGTTTGTGTGGTGATGGCTCCATCGTTGTAGCCGTAGCAGCTTACATCCGTGACCGTACCGCTGATGACCAGGGTATCCGGCTCAAAGATTTGAATACCGTAGGATACGGCCGTACAGTTTTGGGCATCCGTCACCG